>CP107246.1:901451-1201934 GCA_030246985.1 Candidatus Nitricoxidivorans perseverans
GTGATTTCGCCGTCGCGCACCGCCAGCACGGCGTCGTTGAGGGAGACCTCGGCCACTTCGAGTATCTCGCCCTGGTCGAGGGCATGGCCGACGAAGCTCAAGCCGTGCGCGAGGAATATCTCGATGCGCTCGTCCGAATAGCCGATGCAGGGATGCGTGGTGGCGAGATGGCGCCATGCCTTCGCCTTGTAGCCGGTCTCCTCGCGCAGCTCGCGCCGCGCCGTGTCGAGGATATGCTCGCCCGGATCGATCTTGCCCGCGGGCAGTTCCAGGAAGACGCGCCGCAGCGGGTAGCGGAACTGGCGCTCGAACAGCAGCTTGCCGTTGTCGAGGGCGGCGATCACCACCACCGCGCCCGGATGGGCGATCCACTCGCGCACGCTCTCGTGCCCATCCGGCAGGCGCACATGATCGCGATGCACATGCAGGAGGCGACCGGAGAAGACCTCCTCGGTCGCCAGGGTTTCCTCGTGGAACTGCGGATCATCCACCGATGCCAAACCCGGATTCGTTGGTAGGCGCGATTGGACTCGAACCAACGACCCCCACCATGTCAAGGTGGTGCTCTAACCAGCTGAGCTACGCGCCTACAAAGAGGCGCGAATTCTACCCGAATCGCGGCGCCGGTCAAACAGTTTTAGCGTGCCTGGACAACCGCTTTTCCAGGTCGGCGAGCGGCAGGCCGAAATGGAATTCGTCGTCGATCAGGCGCAGCAGGGGCAGCAGGCGCAATCCCAGGCGGGCGAGATGCGGCCGCAGCATGGCGCCCTCGCCGAGCGCGACACGGGCCAGCGCCTGGTCGATGCCCTCGCCAGCGAAGGCGGCCGCGCCGCGATCCCCGCCGCCGGCGACGCGGTCGCCGCCCTCGCCGCGGGCCTTCACCATGCGGGCTTCGGCCACGGTCATCAGCGCCTCGGCGCCGGCGGCCGTGTCCGCCGGGCTGCTGGCGACGCCGATGCTGAGGGTGGCCGTCAGCGGCCTGCCCTGATGTCGGATGTCGGCGCGCGCCACGGCAAGCCGCAACCGCTCGGCAAAGGCACGCGCCTGGACTTCGGTGATGCCGGGCGATGCGATCGCCAGCTCCCGCTCCGTCCAGCGGCCCAGGAGGTCCTCCCGCCGCACCGTGCCGGCCAGCAGCCGGGAGAACTGCGCCACCAGCATCTCCGCCACCGGGCCGCCCTCGGCGGCGGCCAACTCGTCGATCCGGTCGAAGCCGATCAGGACGGCGCTCACCTCGCCGCCATGGCGCTGGGCAAAGGAGAGGGCCTGCTCCGTCTGGCGCAGCAGGGCGATGCGGGTCAGCACGCCGGTGGCCGGATCAATGGCCACCTGGGCGCGGGTTTCCTCAAGGGCCTCATGCGTCCGCACAAGGGCGACCAGCGTGCCCAGCCGCGCCAGCAGTTCCGCCGTGCCGATGCCCTTGGCGATGAAGTCGCTGGCGCCCAGGTCCTTGGCCCGCTGGCGCGATTCCTCGTCCTCGTCGCCGGAAATCATGATGACCGGTGTTTCGCGGATGCGGGCGATCCCCGAATTGCGGACCCGCTCCAGAAGGCCGTAGCCGTCCAGGCGGGGCATCGACATGTCGGAGATGACCAGCTGGATCGTGGGATCCACCAGCAGCGCCTCCCATCCGGCCTCGCCGTCAGCTTCCTCGCGCACGTCGAAGCGGTCGCGGATATGCTTGATGATCGTCGCCCGCACGATGCGGGAATCGTCGACGATCAGGATGCGCGGCAGGAGGGAAGTCGGCTCGGTCATGGTCGGAACGCAATCCTCGCAAGATATGGCGGAGATCCATGGAGTGATGAATGCTATCACGCCCATCAAATGGGAATGGCTTGCATTTGAGAATTGTTCCCATATAATGAGGGCGTGATCCATTTCTCCGGAGCCCTGCCATGAAAACAAACCTTCTCCCCTTCCTCGCCCTGCTGACTGTCCTTCCCGTCCACGCGGAGGAAAGCGTCCTCAACCTCTACTCCGCCCGCCACTACCAGACCGACGAGGCGCTCTACGCCAATTTCACGAAGCAGACCGGCATCAAGATCAACCGCATCGAGGCCAAGGAGGACGAACTCCTGGAGCGCCTGCGCAACGAGGGCGCTGCGAGTCCGGCCGACGTGTTCATCACCGTCGATGCCGCGCGGCTGGCGAAGGCCGACGAGTTGGGCCTGTTCGCGCCGGTGAAGTCGAGGCTGCTGGAAGAGCGCATCCCCGTCCATCTGCGCTCGCCCGACTGGTTCGCCTTCTCGACGCGCGCCCGCGTCATCCTCCACAACAAGGAAATGGTGGCCGCCGCCGACGTGCAGAACTACGAGGACCTCGCCTCACCGAAGCTCAAGGGCAAGGTCTGCTCGCGCTCGGGCTCGCATCCCTACAACCTCTCGCTGATGTCCTCGATGATCGCCCACCAGGGCGAGGCGAAGGCCGAGGAATGGGCTCGCGGCGTGGTCGCCAACTTCGCCCGCGCACCCAAGGGCGGCGACACCGACCAGATCAAGGCCGTGGCCGCCGGCGAATGCGGCGTGGCCATCTCGAATTCCTACTACCTCGTGCGCCTGCTGCGGTCCGACAAGCCCGAAGTCAGGCAGGCCATGGAGAAGATCGCCATCGTCTGGCCGAACCAAAAAGGCGCCGGCGCCCATATCAACATCTCCGGCGGCGGCATGCTGAAGACCGCGCCCCACAAGGAGGCGGCCGTCAAATTCCTCGAATACCTGGCTTCCGACGACGCGCAGCGCTATTTCGCCGACGGCAACAACGAATGGCCCGTGGTGCCGACGGTGAAGGTCGCCAATCCGGCGCTGGAATCGCTGGGCCGGTTCAAGGCCGACACCCTGCCGGTGACCGCCCTGTCGAAGAACGCCGCCGCCGCGCAGAAGGTCTACGACAGGGCTGGGTGGCGCTGAAGCCTCAGCAGGCGGTCGTTCGCCGTCCTGCCGAGATTTGCCGCGCCAGCACGGCGATCGGCACCAGCCCGACGGCGACGATGGCCAGCGCCGCCGTCGAGGCTTCCGCCAGCCGCTCGTCGGCGGCCAGCGTAAAGGTCTGCGTCGCCAGCGTATCGAAGTTGAAGGGACGCATCACCAGCGTCGCCGGCAGTTCCTTCATCACATCCACGAACACCAGCAGCGCCGCCGTCAGCACGCTGCCCGACAGCAGGGGGAGATGCACGCGGCGCAGCGTCTCGCCCTCCCCGCAGCCCAGGCTGCGCGCGGCGTCGTCCATGCTGGACGTGATCCGGGCGAGACCCACCTCCACGGTTTGCAGCGCGATGGCGAGGAAGCGCGCAAGGTAGGCATAGACCAGCGCCGCGATCCCGCCGGTGAGGATCAGCCCCGGAGAGCTGCCGGTGGCCTGCCGCATCCATTCCGCCAGCCAGTGGTCGAGCCTCGTCACCGGGATCAGCACGCCGACGGCGATCACGGATCCGGGCACGGCGTAGCCCAGGCCCACGAGCCGGTTGGCCAGTTTGGGTAGCGGATTGCCGCCGCGTGCGGCATAGGCGAGCAGCACGGCCAGCAGCGCCGCCAGCAGCGCGGAGAGCGCCGCCAGCGTGAAGCTGTTGCGCGCCAGTATCCAGTAGCGCGCGCCGAATTCCGCGTCGCCTTCGCCCAAAGCCATCCTCATCAACAGGCCGGCCGGCAGCAGGAAGCCGACGAACAGCGGCAGCCCGCAGCCCGCCGCCGCCAGGACGCCCCACCCGCCGGTCAATGGACGGCGCGGATCCCTGCGCCGCGTTCCCGCGTCGTGATAGCGGGCGCGCCCCCGGCTGGCGCGCTCCACGACGAGCAGCAGCAGCACGAAGCCGAGCAGGCAGGCGGCGAGCTGCGCGGCGGCGATGCGGTCGCCCAGCGAAAACCAGGCCCGGTAGATGCCGGTGGTGAAGGTGGGCACCGCGAAGTAGGCCACGGTGCCGTAGTCGGCCAGGGTTTCCATCAGGGCCAGCGCCGTGCCGGCGGCGATCGCCGGCCGGGCCAGCGGCAGCGAGACGCGCCGGAAGGCCTGGAACGGGGAGAGCCCCAGCGAGCGCGCCGCCTCCTGCATGCCGGCGCCCCGCTCCATGAAGGCCGTGCGCGCCAGCAGATAGACGTAGGGGTAGAGCGCGCAGATGAACAGGGCGACGGCGCCGGGCAGGCTGCGGATGTCCGGAAACCAGTAGTCGGCCTTCGTCCAGCCGAACATCTCGCGCAGCGCGGTCTGCACGGGGCCGACGAACTGGAGCAGGTCGGTATAGGTGTAGGCCATGACGTAGGCCGGCATGGCCATCGGCAGCAGCAGCGCCCACTCGAACGCGCGCCGGCCCGGAAAGTCATGCATGGCGACGAGCCAGGCCGCGCCTGTGCCCACGGCGGCCACGCCCAGTCCGACGCCGAGGATGAGCCAGGCGGAATTCAGCGCGTAGTCCGCGAGCACCGTGTCCGCCAGGTGCGCCCAGGTGCCGCCCGTGCCGTCGGCGAACAGGTTGGCGCCGACCGACAGCACCGGCAAGGCGACCAGCAGGGCCGCGAGCAGGGCGAGGAAGGAAAGCGGCGATCGTCGGAACATGAACCGATTATAATTGAGAGCGACTCTCAATTAGGCGCCTGCCTCATGCCCCTGCTCGAACTCGACCGCGTTTCCCATACCTACGGCGACCATGTCGTGGTGGATGGCCTCTCCCTCGCGCTGGAGGAAGGCGAGATCGGCTGCCTGCTCGGTGCCTCCGGCTGCGGCAAGACAACGGCGCTGCGCCTGATCGCCGGCTTCGAACAGCCCGGCGCGGGCGAGATCCGCATCGACGGCGAGGTCGTGGGGGCGCCCGGCCGCAGCCTGCCGCCGGAGCGCCGGCGCATCGGCATGGTGTTCCAGGACTACGCGCTGTTCCCCCACCTTTCCGTCGCCGACAACATCGCATTCGGCCTGCGCGGAAAGTCAGCCCCCGAAAGACGGCGGCGCATCGACGAGATGCTCGAACTGATCGGCCTTTCCGGCCGGGGAACGCGCTTCCCGCACGAACTTTCCGGCGGCCAGCAGCAGCGCGTGGCGCTGGCCCGCGCCCTGGCCCCGAAGCCCCGCCTGCTGCTGCTCGACGAACCCTTCTCGAACCTCGACGTGGACCTGCGCGAGCGCCTCTCGCTCGAAGTGCGCGATATCCTCAAGCGGACCGGCACCACCGCCGTTCTGGTCACGCACGACCAGAACGAGGCCTTCGCCGTCGCCGACGCCGTCGGCGTCATGCGCGGCGGCCGCATCGAGCAGTGGGCCGCGCCCTACGATCTCTACCACCGGCCGGCGACGCGCTTCGTCGCCGACTTCATCGGCCAGGGCATCTTCGTGCCCGGCACGGTCGTCGCCCCCGGCACGGTGGAAGTCGAGCTGGGCGACCTCGAAAGCCGCGTGCCGCTCGCCTGCGGATCGAGCTGCGAGCGGTGCGGCAAGGGCTGCCGGCTCGACGTGCTGCTGCGGCCCGACGACATCGTGCACGACGACGCCTCGCCGATCCGCGCCGAAGTGACGGCCAAGGCATTCCGCGGCGCCGAGTTCATGTACACGCTCAGGCTGCCCTCGGGCCAGCAGGTGATCTCGCTGGTGCCCTCCCACCACGACCACGCCGTCGGCGAGAGGATCGGCATCCGGCTCGACGTGGACCATGTGATAGCGTTCCGAAATGATCCCGTGGCTGCCGCATGAGCCTGTCTTCCCGCCCGTCGAGCGGGCGCTGCCCGACCCGAACGGCCTGCTCGCCGCCGGGGGCGACCTCTCCCCGGCGCGGCTGCTGGCCGCCTACCGGCGCGGCATCTTCCCCTGGTACTCGGCAGGCGAACCCATCCTGTGGTGGAGCCCCGACCCGCGCATGGCGCTCTTTCCGGACGAACTCAAGATCTCGCGCTCGCTCGCCAAGACCCTGCGCAACGCGGACTACGAAGTCCGCTTCGACACCGCCTTCGACGAGGTGACGGCCGCCTGCGCCGCCGCGCCGCGCCGCGGACAGCCCGGCACCTGGATCACGCCGGAAATGCGGGCCGCCTACCGGCGGCTGTTCGATCTCGGCCACGCCCACAGCGTCGAGACCTGGATCGGCGGGCAGCTCGCCGGCGGACTCTACGGCATCGCCGTCGGCCGCGCATTCTTCGGCGAATCGATGTTCGCGCGGGGCCGCGACGCCTCGAAGATCGCGCTCGCTCATCTCTGTTCGCGCCTCTCCGCGCACGGATTCGGCATAATCGACTGCCAGATGGAAACCGCCCACCTCGCCTCCCTCGGCGCCCGGCCGATCCCCCGCCGCGAATTCGTCGCACGGCTGGAGTCTCTCACGCACGAAGGCGACCCGCCCGGGCGGTGGCAATCATGACGCACCTGCGCGACCTGCCGCCCTTCCCGCTGCTCCAGTTCTACTCGACGGCGCCCTACGGCTGCGCCTACCTGCCCGGCCGCGTCGCCCGATCGCAGGTCGCCGCGCCCGCGCACCTGATCGACGCCGCCACCTACGGCGAGCTGGTGCGCGCCGGCTTCCGCCGTAGCGGCGCATTCACCTACCGTCCGCACTGCGAGGCCTGCCGGGAATGCCGGCCCGTGCGCCTCGACGTCGGCGGATTCGTCCCCGGCCGCAGCCAGCGCCGCGCGCTGGCCCGCCATGTCGGGCTCGTCGCCGTCGAGCGGCCGCTGACCTTCCGAGAGGAACACTACGCCCTCTACCAGCGCTACCAGGCCGCGCGCCACGAAGGCGGCGGCATGGACGAGGACAGCCGCGAGCAGTACGCCCACTTCCTGCTGCAAAGCCACGTGGACAGCCGCCTGATCGAGTTCCGCGAGGAGGGCGCGCTGCGGATGGTCAGCATCATCGACCTGCTCTCCGACGGGCTGTCCTCGGTCTACACGTTCTACGATCCCGACGTCGCCGGCGCGAGCTACGGCACCTACGCCATCCTCTGGCAGATCGCCCAGTGCCGACACCTCGGCCGCCCCTGGCTCTACCTCGGCTACTGGATCAAGGACAGCCGAAAGATGGCCTACAAGTCGAGGTTCCGGCCTCTGGAGGCGCTGCGCGACGGCGCCTGGACGCCGGTCGGGGACTGAAGGCAAGCCCGGCTGCTTGTCAACGCATTCTGGTTTGACTAGACTAGTTTTAATGAAACTCCGGAGCCCGCCATGCAAACCGTCAGCCTGTTCGATGCCAAGACCCATCTTTCGCGCCTGGTCGACCAGATCGCCACGGGCGCGGAAACCGAGATCGTGATCTCCCGCAACGGCAAGCCGGTGGCGCGCGTCGTGCCGATCGGGACGGATGCGTCCAGGCGCATCGGTCTGGCCAGGGGCGAATTCGAGGTGCCGGACGACATCGACGCGCACAACGCCGAGGTGGCCGCGCTGTTCCTCGGCGGTCGCTGACCGTGCGCCTGCTGCTGGACACCCAGATCGTGCTGTGGGCGCTGACGGGTTCCGCTCGCCTGGGCGCCGCCGCGCACGACCTGATCGCCGATCCGGCGAACGAGATCTACGTCAGCGCCGCCTCGATCTGGGAAATCGCCATCAAGCACGCCCTCGGGCGCGGCGACATGCCGGTGAGCGGCACGCGCGCCGCCGAACTGTGCGCCGAGGCCGGTTTCCGGGAACTGCCGGTCGCCTGGCGGCATACCGCCCTCGTCGATACCCTGCCGCCGATCCACGCCGATCCCTTCGACCGCATCCTCGTCGCACAGGCCAGCGCGGAACCGATGCGCCTGCTCTCCCGCGACGCCACGGTGGTATCCTACGGCGCGATGGCGATGGCGGTCTGACCCGCAACGGAAGAAGCGATCACCTGTCGAGCATGCCGTCGCGCAGCGTCATCACGCGGGCGGCGCGGGCGGCGAGTTCGGGGTCGTGGGTGACGACGATCAGGCTCGCGCCGGTGGCGGCGTTGAGGTTCAGCATCAGGTCGAAGACCTCGCCGGCGGTCTGGCGGTCGAGGTTGCCGGTGGGCTCGTCGGCCAGGATACAGGCGGGCCGCGTGACCAGCGCGCGCGCGACCGCCGTGCGCTGGCGCTCGCCGCCGGAAAGCTCGCCTGGCCGGTGGCGCAGGCGGTGGCCGAGGCCCACCTTTTCAAGCATCGCCGCCGCCCTCGACAGCGCCTCGTCCTTCGCCATGCGCCGGATCAGGAGCGGCATGGCGACGTTCTCGGCGGCGGAAAATTCCGGCAGCAGGTGGTGGAACTGGTAGATGAACCCGAGGGACTCGTTCCTAAGCCGGCCGCGCTCCGCTTCATCGACCTTCGCCAGGTCGCGCCCAAGCAGCGTGACGCTGCCGGCCGAAGGCGCATCGAGGCCGCCAAGCAGGTGCAGCAGCGTGCTCTTGCCCGAACCGCTCGCGCCGACGATGGCCGCCGTCTCGCCGGCGCTGACTTTCAGGTCGACGCCCGTGAGCACCGGCACCTCCGTCTCACCCTGGCGGAAAGTTTTTTCAAGACCAGCGCAGGAGAGGATGGAATCACTCATAGCGCAGCGCCTCCGCCGGATTGACGCGCGAGGCCCGCCAGCTCGGATACAGCGTGGCGAGCAAGGTCAGCAGGAACGAGACGCCGGTGATGATGCCGACGTCGCGCCATTGCAGGTCGGAGGGCAGGTCGGAGATGTAATAGACGTCCTTGGCGAGGAACTGGATGCCGAATACGCGCTCGATGGCCGGCACCACCACGTCGACGTTGAGCGCCAGCGCCACGCCGCCGGCCACGCCCAGCGCCAGGCCGATCACGCCGATCAGCGCGCCCTGCACGATGAACACCTGCATGATGCCGCCGGGGCTCGCCCCCAGCGTGCGCAGGATGGCGATGTCGGCCTGCTTGTCCTGCACGGCCATCACCAGCGTCGACACGATGTTGAATGCCGCCACGGCGACGATCAGCAGCAGGATCAGGAACATCATGTTCTTTTCGATCTGCACGGCGCGGAAGAAGTTGGCGTGGCTCTTCGTCCAGTCGGAAACGAACGTGTCCTCGTCGAGGAAGCGCAGCAGCCCACGGGCGATCTCCGGCGCCGCGAAGAGATCGTCCACATTGAGGCGCACCCCCGTGACGCGGTCGTCCATGCGGTATAGCTTCTGGGCGTCGTTCATGTGGATCAGGGCCAGCCCGGAGTCGTATTCGAACATGCCGACCTCGAAGACGCCGACGACCGTGAACTGCTTGAGGCGTGGCAGCACGGCGGCCGGCGTCACCAGGCCCTGCGGCGCGATCAGCGTCACCTTGTCGCCCATGACGACGCGCAAGGCGCGGGCCAGCTCGCCGCCCAGCACGATGCCGAACCCGCCGGGCGCAAGGTCGTCCAGCCTGCCCGCCCTCATGTGGCGCGCGAAGTCGGCCACCTTTTCCTCGGCTTCCGGAAGGACGCCGCGCACCACCGTGCCCCGCACCTGCTGGTCCCACGAGAGCATGCCCTGTGCCTGCACATAGGGCGCCGCGGCCTGCACGCGCGGATGCCGCGCCACCGCCTGCACCGTCTTCGCCCAGTCGGCCAGATCATCGCCGGCGCCCGTGACCTGAACGTGCGATGCGACGCCGAGGATGCGCGTGCGAAGCTCCTTCTGGAATCCGTTCATCACCGACAGCACGACGATCAGCGCCGCCACGCCCAGCGCGATGCCGAACATGGAGATCATGGAAATGAAGGAGATGAAATGGTTGCGGCCGGGGCGTCGCTTCGCGCGGGTGTAGCGCAGGCCGATCCAGGTTTCGTAGCGCATGGGCCGGGATGTTAACATGCGGACATGCAGATCACCCTTCTCGTCCCCGGCCTTTCCTGGCCGCGCGAGATCCTACGCGACACCGTTTCCGGCCTCGACCTGCCCGCGCTCTCGACGATGCTGGGGCGCGCGTCCGTGCGCCGCCTGCCGGAACCGCCCGATGCATGGCTTGCCCGTGCGTTCGGGCTCGGCGAGAAGGGCGCGCCGCTGCCGGCCGCGCCGCTGCGGCTGCTCAACGAGGGCGGCGCGCCGGGGAACGATGAATGGCTCTGCCTCGATCCCGTGCATCTTCGGCTGGAGGCGCGCACCGCGCACGCCGTCATGCTCGACGATCCGGCGCTGCTCACGCTGGCGGAGGAGGAGGACGCCGCGCTACGGCAGGCGGTCGCCCCGATTTTTTCCGGGTTTGGCGAACTGAGCGACGAGACCGCCGCCGCCTCGCCCGGCCGCTGGCACCTGCGCCTGTCGCGGCCCGCCGGCATCGAAAGCCAGCCGCTCGCGGACGGCGTCGGCCGCGCCGTCACCCCCGACCTGCCCGCCGGGCCGCAGGGGGCGCAATGGCGCCGCCTGCTAGCCGAGGCGCAGACGCTGCTCTTCGACCATCCGGTCAACCGGGCACGCCGGGAAGCCGGCCGCCCCGTCGTCAATAGCCTCTGGCCCTGGGGCGAGGGCCGCCTGCCCGCCCATGTCGCGACGCCCTTCGACGCGGTGCTGTGCGACGACCCGGTGATCAAAGGACTGGCGCGCGCCGCGAACATTTCTTCCGCCGGCGTGCCACCGGCCTTCGATCGCCGGCCGGGACGCGTCCTCGTCAAGCTGGAACACCTCGTCGAGCCCACCCGCACCTTCGACGCAACGGCCTGGCGCGATGCGCTCGCGCGGCTCGAACGCGACTGGTTCGCGCCCGCGCTTGCCAGCCGCTGCCGGCTTCGCCTGTGGGCCGGTGCGGAAGAAGGCGGTTTCGAGGCCGATTTCTTCCCGTTCGACCGCTGGAAGTTCTGGCGTCGACCGCAACCGCTCACCGTACTGACCCAACCATGACGACGATCACCGTCCGCCCGGTGCCGGCCCGCGCCAGCCTGATGCTGGAGCAGTCCGGCGTCCACCCGCTGCTGGCGCGCCTTTACGCCGCGCGGGGCGTCACGCGGCCGGAGGAGGTCGACACGCGGCTTTCCGCCCTGCTGCCGCCGGACGGGCTCCTGGGCGCCGGGGAGGCCGCCCGGCTGCTGGCCGATGCGATTCACCAAGGAAAGAGGCTGCTGATCGTCGCCGACTACGACTGCGACGGCGCCACCGCCTGCGCCGTCGGCCTGCGCGCGCTCCGGGCCTTCGGCGCGCATTTTGGTGCAAGTGTCGATTACCTGGTGCCCGACCGATTCACGCTCGGCTACGGCCTCTCGCCGGAGGTGGTGCGGATCGCGGCCAACCATGAAAGGCTCGGGAAGCCCGACGTGATCGTCACGGTGGACAACGGCATCGCGAGCGTCGAAGGCGTGCTTGAAGCGAAGCGGCTGGGCATCGCCACCGTGATCACCGACCACCACCTGCCCGGTCCGGAACTGCCGGACGCCGACGTGATCGTCGACCCCAGCCAGCCCGACTGCGGATTCGAGAGCAAGGCGCTGGCCGGCGTCGGGGTGATGTTCTACGTAATGCTCGCGCTGCGGGCGGAACTGCGCCGGCGCGGCACCTTCGCCGACAGGCCGGAGCCCAACCTCGGCGCGCTGCTCGACCTCGTCGCGCTGGGCACCGTCGCCGACGTGGTGCCGCTCGACCGCAACAACCGCGTGCTCGTCGCGCAGGGCCTCGCACGCATCCGCGAAGGCCGCATGCGGCCGGGCATCCGGGCGCTGTTCCGCATCGCCGGGCGCGATCCGGCGCGCGCCACCACCTTCGACCTCGGCTTCGCGCTGGGCCCGCGCATCAACGCCGCCGGGCGGCTGGCCGACATGGGCCTCGGCATCGAGGCGCTCGTCACCGACGACGAGGCCCGCGCGCTCAACATCGCGCAGCAGCTCGACGCCATCAACCGCGAGCGGCGCGTCATCGAGGCCGGCATGCAGGAGGACGCCCAGGCCCTGCTGGCCGACCTGGATGCCGGCAGCCGCGCCAGCCTCGTGCTGTTCGATCCGGGCTGGCATCAGGGCGTCATCGGCATCCTTGCCGGCCGCGTCAAGGAGCGTCACCACCGGCCCGTCTTCGCCTTCGCGCGGGGCGGCGGCGAGGGCGAGGGGAAATCCGGGGAATTGAGGGGTTCTGGGCGTTCGATCCCCGGCCTGCATTTGCGCGACGCCCTCGACCTCGTCGCCAAGCGCCGCCATGGCCTCTTGCTGCGCTTCGGCGGCCACGCCGCCGCGGCGGGACTGACTTTGCTGGAGCGCGACCTGGCCGAGTTCGAGGCCGTATTCGAGGAGGTGTGCGCATCGCTGCTGAGTCCGGCGGCACGCACGCGCAGCCTGGAAACCGATGGCCCGCTGGAATCGGGCTACTACTCGCTGGAATCCGCCCGCCTGCTGGGCGAGGCGATCTGGGGCCAGGGCTTCCCCGCGCCGGTGTTCTCGGACACCTTCGACGTCGTGCAACAGCGCATCCTGAAGGACAAGCACCTCAAGCTCACCCTGAAGAAGGGCGACGCCCGGTTCGACGCCATCCGCTTCAACTTCGCCGACGCCCCGGCTGATCGCATCCGCGCGGCCTTCCGGCTCGACATCAACGAGTGGAACGGGGTCAGCAACGTGCAGCTGATGCTGGAGCACTTCGAGCCCGGCGTATAATCGCGCCCTTTTTAGCTCCCGTCCCGTCGTGTCCCAGCTCGAAACCGAGATCGCCCGCCGCCGCACCTTCGCCATCATCTCCCACCCGGATGCCGGCAAGACGACGCTGACCGAGAAGCTGCTGTATTTCGGCGGCGCGATCCAGGTCGCCGGCGAGGTGCGCGCGAGGAAGGCCAGCCGCCACGCCACCTCCGACTGGATGGAGCTCGAGAAGCAGCGCGGCATCTCGGTGACGAGTTCGGTGATGCAGTTCCCCTACCGCGACAGCATCGTGAACCTGCTCGACACGCCGGGCCACGAGGACTTCTCCGAGGACACCTACCGCACGCTGACCGCCGTCGACTCGGCGGTGATGGTGATCGACCAGGTCAACGGCGTCGAGGCGCAGACCATCAAGCTGCTCAACGTTTGCCGCCTGCGCGACACGCCCATCCTCACCTTCATCAACAAGCTCGACCGCGAGGGCCGCGCCCCCATCGAGCTGCTCGACGAGATCGAGTCCGTGCTGAATATCCAGTGCGCGCCGATCACCTGGCCCATCGGCATGGGCAAGGGCTTCCGGGGCGTCTACCACCTCTACGACGACAGCATCGCCTTCTTCGATCCCCACGCTGAGAAGGGCACGTCGCGGCTCATCAAGGGGCTGGACAATCCCCTCCTCGACGAGCTGCTCGGCAGCCAGGCGGACGAGTTGCGCACCGACATCGAACTGGTGCGCGGGGCCTCCCACACCTTCGACCGCGCCGCCTATCTCGCGGGAAAGCAGACGCCGGTGTTCTTCGGCTCGGCGATCAACAACTTCGGCGTGCAGTCGCTGCTCGACGCCGTGGTCGACCTCTCGCCCGCGCCCCTGCACCGTCCCTCCGCCACGCGCACGGTCGAGCCGAACGAGCCGAAATTCTCGGGCTTCGTCTTCAAGATCCAGGCCAACATGGACCCGAAGCACCGCGACCGCATCGCGTTCGTGCGCGTGTGCTCCGGCAGGTTCGAGCGCGGCATCAAGCTGAAGCAGCTCTCCACCGGCAAGACGCTGGCGGTGAACAACGCCATCACATTCATGGCGCAGGACAGGAACACCACCGACGAAGCCTGGCCCGGCGACATCATCGGCATCCCCAACCACGGCACCGTCGTGCTGGGCGACACCTTCAGCGAAGGCGAGGATCTGAAGTTCACCGGCATTCCCTGCTTCGCGCCTGAACACTTCCGACGCGCGCAGATCCGCAACCCGATGAAGATGAAGGCGCTGCAAAAAGGCTTGCAGCAGCTCGCCGAGGAAGGCGCGACGCAACTGTTCAAGCCGCTGGCATCGAACGACCTCATCCTCGGCGCCGTCGGCACGCTGCAATTCGACGTCGTCGCCCACCGCCTCGAATTCGAATACGGCGTCGATTGCGTGTTCGAACCCTACAACGTCGCCACCGCTCGCTGGCTGCGCGGCCCGGACGCCGACATCAAGGCGCTGGCCGACAAGGCCGGCGTCAACCTGGCGCTCGACGGCGCCGGCGACTACGTCTACCTCGCGCCCAACCGCGTCAACCTCACGATGACGCAGGAACGCCACCCGGCCATCCGCTTCCTGGAAACGCGGGAAATCCACTGAGCTTGCATCGCATCTCTGACTTTAGAGATATTGACTTGTCATTTGAATATATGGATAGTTCCCCCCCACATTCCAGTCCAATTTCCATTGGGACGCCAATGGGGGAGGTTAGGGAAGATGGGCCACCGGGAGGAGATGAGTCACTGGGCGCGCAAGCACATGGGGGACATCGCCTCGATCGCCAATCGTTTCGCCGAGGACATGGCGCTACCGCCTGCCCAGCGGGAGGCTTTCGATCACGCCAACACGCTGGCTCGCTCCATAGCAACCTGCCGCATGGAATGCAATCGGCATAGCGTCGGACTGGTTGTCGCCACGCTCTGCGCAGCCTGCCTCCCCGGCCGACAAGACGGCCATGGTCAATGCCATGGGCGGCGCGACTGGCGGGACCATTGCGACCTGATAACGTCGCAATTGTCGTCGCAAGGAATATGACCGCATCCCATCGGGCCACGCTGCCGAAGTTGGGGTCCGTGGCGAGAGATGGGATGGGCGGCTATAATCGCGCCCTGACCGATTCCGGAAAAAATCGCCATGGAAGCAGAACGCCTCAACGCCGTCGCCAACCGTATCGCCGACCTCTCGTCACGCGGGCAGGAACTTCGGAGGTATCTTTGACTACGATGCCAAGGCATCGCGTCTCGAAGAAGTAGCCAGGCTGCTCGAAGACCCCGGCATCTGGAACGAGGCCGAGCGCGCCCAGGCGCTCGGCAAGGAAAGGAAAACCCTCGAAGCGGTCGTGCTCACGCTGGACGGCGTGGGCAAGCAGCTTGCCGACGCCGGCGAGCTGTTCGAGATGGCCCGGGAAGAGGACGACGAGGACACGCTGGCCGCCGTCGAGGCCGACCTGGCGGACGTCGGGAAACGGGTCGCCGACCTCGAGTTCCGCCGCATGTTCTCCAATCCGGCCGACCCCAACAACTGCTTCATCGACATCCAGGCCGGCGCCGGCGGCACCGAGGCCTGCGACTGGGCGTCGATGCTGCTGCGCCAGTACCTCAAATACTGCGAGCGCAAGGGCTTCAAGGCCGAGGTGCTGGAGCAGACGGAAGGCGACGTTGCCGGCATACGAAGCGCTTCGCTGAAGGTCGAGGGCGACTACGCCTACGGCATGCTGCGCACCGAAACCGGCGTGCATCGCCTCGTCCGCAAGTCGCCCTTCGATTCCTCCGGCGGGCGCCACACCTCGTTCGCCAGCCTCTACGTCTATCCGGAGATCGACGACTCCATCGAGGTCGAGATCAATCCGGCGGATCTGCGCATCGACACCTTCCGCGCCTCCGGCGCCGGCGGCCAGCACATCAACAAGACGGATTCCGCGATCCGCATCACGCACGCGCCCACCGGCATCGTCGTGCAGTGCCAGAACGACCGCTCGCAGCACCGCAACAAGGCCGAGGCGATGGCCATGCTCAAGTCGCGCCTGTACGAGCTTGAACTGCGGAAGCGCCAGGCCGAGGCCGACAAGCTGGAGGCCGGCAAGACCGACGTGGGCTGGGGCCACCAGATCCGAAGCTACGTGCTCGACCAGAGCCGCATCAAGGACCTGCGCACCAACGTCGAAATCTCCAACACCCAGAAGGTGCTCGACGGCGACCTCGATCCCTTCATCGAGGCCAGCCTGAAGCAGGGGGTGTGAGAACGTCGGCGCTGGCGCAACGGCACCGCTTGTGACACAATTAAAAATGTTGTGACACAAAGGAGTGCCCGATGAGAACCGTCACCATCCGCGAGGCCCGCGAAGGCCTCTCCCATCCGGAACAGCTGTTCGCGGACAACGATGAAGTCGTCGTGATGCGGCGCGGGGAACCGATCGCGCGCATTCTGCCCATCGCGCCCGCGAAGCCGAGGTTTCGCTCGCTGGCGGCGTTTCGCGCCAGCCAGAAACCGCTCGATCCGGCGCTCTCGCAAACCGTCGTCGAAGACCGGGAAGACCGTTGTTGATGATCTATGCGGACACCAGCGCGCTGATCAAGCGATATCTGATCGAGCCGTTCAGCACGGAATTCGAATCCTTGCTGTCGCAGGGAACGATGGCGATCAGCCGTCTGACCATCGTCGAAGTACGCTGCGCGCTCGCGCGCCGGCGCCGCAATCTTGAAATCGATGCCTTGCGCGAAAACCGCGTGAATTCTGAACTCGCCGCCGATATCCAGGACGGCGCGCTGCAAGTCGGCAACTTCGACGACGCCTGCTTCACCGCCGCCTATCATCTGATCGGCCGGTTCCCCCACATCCCGTTGCGCACCCTCGATGCGCTGCATCTGGCCGTCGCCGAACAGATATCCGCCGCCGCCTTCGCCACTGCCGACAAAACCCAGGCCGACGCCGCCGAGGCGATCGGATTCACTGTTCACCGTTTCTACTGAAGCCCCATCATGACTGAACATATCCAAACTCCGCCGACAGACGAAAATCACATCATCGCCGAACGCCGCGAGAAGCTGAGGCAATGGCGCGAGTCCGGCCGCGCCTGGCCGAACGACTTCCGGCGCGAGAACACCGCCGGCAAGCTCGACGAGATCCACGGCGCCAGGACGCGCGAGGAGCTCGAAGGGCTGCCGATCGAGGTCAAGGTCGCCGGCCGCGTGATGCTCAAGCGCGTCATGGGCAAGGCGAGCTTCGTCACCATCCAGGACCTCTCCGGCCGCATCCAGCTCTATGTGACCCGCGACGGCGTCGGCGAGGCGGTCTACGAGGACTTCAAGCGCTGGGACCTCGGCGACATCGTCGGCTGCGCCGGCACGCTCATGAAGACCAAGACCGGCGAGCTGACCGTCAATTGCGCCGAAATCCGCCTGCTCGCCAAGGCGCTGCGGCCGCTGCCGGAGAAGTTCCACGGGCTGGCCGACGTCGAAAGCAAATACCGCCAGCGCTATCTCGACCTCATCACCAACGACCAGTCGCGCTTCACCTTCGTCGCCCGCAGCCGCATGATCGCCTCGATCCGCCACTACATGACGGACCACAGCTTCCTGGAAGTCGAGACGCCGATGATGCACCCCATTCCCGGCGGCGCCTCGGCCAAGCCTTTCGTCACGCACCATAACGCGCTCGACATGCAGCTCTTCCTGCGCATCGCGCCGGAGCTGTACCTGAAGCGCCTGGTCGTCGGCGGCTTCGAGAAGGTGTTCGAGATCAACCGCAACTTCAGGAACGAAGGCATCTCGACCCGGCACAACCCCGAATTCACCATGATGGAGTTCTACGAGGCCTATGCCGACTACAAGAGCCTCATGGACTACACCGAGGGCCTGATCCGCCACGCCGCGCGCGAGGCGCTCGGCACCGAGGTGTTCGACTACCAGGGCCGCACGCTCGACCTCTCCAAGCCCTTCCGCCGCATGACGATGATCGAGGCGATCCACGCCCATCATCCCGGCTACAGCCTCGGCAACCTGAACGATGCCGGCTGGCTGCGCCAGAAGCTCCGCGAGCTCAAGGTCGAGACGAATCCGGACGCCGGCACCGGCACCCTCCAGATGCAGCTTTTCGAGGAGACCACCGAAGCCGAGATATGGGAGCCGACCTACATCATCGACTACCCGACCGAAGTGTCGCCGCTGGCGCGCCGTTCCGATGCCAATCCCGATGTCACCGAACGCTTCGAGCTCTACATCGTCGGCCGCGAGATCGCCAACGGTTTTTCAGAACTCAACGATCCCGAAGACCAGGCCGCGCGCTTCCTCGACCAGGCCAAGGCCAAGGAAGCCGGCGACGAGGAGGCGATGTACTACGACGCCGACTACATCCGCGCCCTGGAATACGGCCTGCCGCCCACCGGCGGCTGCGGCATCGGCATCGACCGGTTGGTGATGCTGCTCACCGATTCTCCGGCCATCCGCGACGTCATCCTCTTCCCCCAGATGCGGGCGGAGTGAGCCGCATCGCCGACCGGCGGGTCGTTGTGATCGGCGCCGGCGCCGCCGGCGCCTCGGCGGCGAACCGCCTCGCGGCGCGCGGCTTCGATGTAACGGTGGTCGAGCGCCATGCCGAACCCGGCCAGGGCGCCTCCGGCAATATCGCGGGCGTATTCCGTCCCCTGCCCTCGCTCGGCGACAACTCCCTCTCGCGGCTTCTGCGCGCCGGCTTCCTCCACGGCCGGCGGCACATCGCGGCCCTGCCCGGCGTGCGCCATGGGCTGACGGGCGTGCTGCACATCGCCCGCGACGCGAAGCACGAGGACACTCAGCGCCGCATCGTCGCGGAACAGGCGCCGCCGACGGAATTCGTGCGCTTCGTCGAGCGCGACGAGGCCGCGCGCCTGGCCGGCTGGCCGGTCGAGGCGGGCGGCTGGTGGTTCCCCGGCGGCGGCTGGATCAATCCGCCCTCGCTGTGCCGCGCCAACCTCGCCGGCATCGAGGTGCGCCACGGCCGCGCCGTGGCGCAGATCGAGCGCACCGGCGGGCGCTGGCGGCTGCTGGACGCCGGCGGCGCCCTGATCGCCGAGGCGCCCATCCTCGTGCTGGCCAACGGCACCGAAGCGACGAAATTCGTCCCGAGACTCGCGCCGCACTGCCCGTTTCCCATCCGCGTCGGCCGCGGCCTGGTGTCCCACCTGCCGGAGGATGCGGCGCCACCGTTCAACATCGTCGCCACCCGCGTCGGCTACGTCACCCCGGCGGTCGACGGCATCCACTGCTTCGGCGCCACGCTGGCCACCGGGGACGAAGACCTCTCGCCGCGGCTGGCCGACCACCTGGAGAACCTCGTCCGGCTGGACAGGATCCTGCCGGGCTACGGCCGCGACCTCGATCCGGCGCGACTCGGCGGCCGCGTCGGCCTGCGGCCCCTGTCGCCCGACCGCATGCCCGTCGTCGGTCCGCTCTCCGCCTCCGACGGCCTCTGGGTCATCAACGGCTTCGGCGCCCGCGGCCTGGTCTTCGCGTCGCTGTGCGCCGAGTTGCTGGCCGCGCGGATCGCCGGCGAGCCCCTGCCGCTGGAGGCCGACCTCGTCGCGGCGCTCGACCCCGCTCGGTTCGCCCGCAGGCAGCCGCGGAAAGTGTAAGAATTCGTTGCCGCCGTCGGCCTCCGGGCCGTTCCCGCGTTATGGGAGACAGGTTCAACCACTACGCGAGGAAAACATGGAACAAACCCCCAGCCCCCGTTTGCACCCGGCTCTGATGATCGCCGCCGTCTCCGTCACGGCCCTTTCCCTGGTCGGCATCGGCGTCCTGACCGGTTTCATCACCGGCAAGCCTGCCGAAACGGCGAACGCGCCGGCAAACGTCGCGGCTCCTGCGGCGCAGGCTGTGGCCCCCATACCTGCCATGCCCGCCGTGACCGTCAACGTAACCCCGGCTCCCGCACCTGCCACGAAGAAGCCGGCGCCGAAGGTCGTCACGCGGATCGTCGAACGGCCCTCGCAGCCCATCGAGATCATCCGCAGCGAACCGATCCGCGAAGTCCGCGATTACCGGCCCGCGCCAGCCGTCTGCCGCGACTGCGGCTTCATCGAGGCGGTATATGAGGTCGCGCAGCAGGGCGGCGAAGGCTCGGGCCTGGGCGCCGTCGCCGGCGGCGTGATCGGCGGCGTGCTCGGTAATCAGGTCGGCAAGGGCAGCGGCCGGGACCTGGCCACGGTCGTCGGCATCGTCGGCGGCGCCGTCGCCGGCAACGAGATCGAGAAGACCCAGAAGAAGAGCGTGCGCTACGACATTGTCGTGCGCATGGACGACGGCGGCATCCGCACGGTGAGTTCCCACGTCCAGCCCACCTGGCGCGCCGGCGAGCGGGTAAGGGTAGTCAATGGCGTCGTCACGCCCGCAACCTGAACGGCCAGCGGGAGAGGAAAATTCGGCATGCTGCTAGAATGGGAAACAAGGAGCTTCATCTTCTCTGATCGGGGCCTTCCCGGTTCTTTGAATAGTTCGGCTTAGGAAGGAATAGGCACATGAACACGCGATTCAGATTGCTTGCCGCGCTACTGATCTTCGGCGCCAATGCGGCGATCGCCGCCACCACGACGGCCAATCTCAGCGTTACGGCGACGATCAGCGCGACCTGCTCGGTGACGACGGGCACGGTGGCCTTCGGCACCTACGACCCCACGTCCGGCTCGCCAGACGATGCCACCGGTACGGTGACGGTCACCTGCACCAACGGCACCGGCTACTCCATCACTCTCGGCGACGGTCTTTATTATTCGTCCGGCAGGCGGATGCGGAGCAGCGCGGTCACATACGAATATCTGACCTACGAGTTGTATCAGGAAGCGGGGCGGACGACGCTCTGGGGCGACGGTACCCATGGAACCGTCATGGGCAGCTTGACCGGCAACGGCAGCGCCCAAGCCTATACCGTCTATGGCCGCATGCCTATCAACCAGTACTCCAAGCCTGACAGCTATGCGGACACAGTGCTGGTCACCGTGACCTACTGACCGTGCCACCCAAGCTTTTCGCCGGTCTGACGGCCGGCTTGCTGTTCGCCTCGTCCGCCTATGCGGTCGAGATCGCAGTGTTGCCGGTGGGCCTGAGTCTGGGCGCCGGTCACGGCCGGGGGGCCATCACCGTCACCAACCGTGGGGCGGAGGCCGTGGCGATGCAGGTGGAGGCGGTTTCCTGGACCCAGACCGATGGCCGGGACCATTACGCGCCGACCCGCGACCTGCTGGTGAACCCACCGCTGTTTACGCTCGGGCCGGGGCGGGCACAGGTGTTGCGCGTCGGCCTGCGCCAGCCGCCGAGCGGCGAACGGGAACTGGCTTATCGCCTGTTCCTGCGCGAAGTTCCGCCTCCCGCCGCGCCGCCGCCCGACCAGGCTTCCGGAGGCAGCCGCGTGCGCGTGCTGCTGGAGTTGCGCCTGCCGGTCTATGTCGAGCCCGCCCGAATCGTGCGGGAATCGCACTGGCAGGGCCAGCGGAGCACCGATGGCGCGATCGAGGTGACGGTGGCCAACAATGGCAACGTGCACATGACGGTGGGAGAGCTCACGCTGCGCGCCGCCGATGCGGCGGCCGACTCGCCGCCCCTCGCCGCCGTCAAGAACAACGCCGCCGTCTTCCCCGGACAACAACGGAGCTGGGCGTTGCGTCCGCAAGCAGCCGCGCCGGGGCGGCGCTTCATGCTCAATGTGGCGACCGATCAGGGCCCGCGGGATGTGGCGCTCGATCTGGGCCGCCCTTAGCCCGTCGGGACGCCGTTTCTCGGCCCATGGGCCCGCGCTGGCCCTGGCGCTGCTATGCACCGCCGCTTCGGCCGCCAACGCCGACATCCCCGGGGAGCCGCTGCTCCTCGCCGTGAGCATCAACGGCGTCGACAGCGGCGCTGTCGTTGCCGCATTGCCCCTCGCCGATGGCGGGCTGGCCGTCGCCGAGCGGGACCTGCGCGCGTGGCGCCTGAATCCGCCGGCCGGCGCGGCGCTGCGGGCGGGTGGCGAACCGTATGTCCGCCTCGCCGATCTGCCGGGAATCGAGTATCGCATCGACACCGGAAGCCAGACCCTGCTGTTGCGGGTGCCGGCCACCGCTTTCGCCGCCACCGCCTTCACCCATGGCGGCAAGGGGATCGATCTGACGCCTTCCCGGCCGGGCGGCTTCTTCAACTATGACCTGAACTGGCAGCGCGACGGCGGACGCGACAATGGCGGCGGCCTCTTCGAAATCGGCGCCTTCAACGCCTTGGGCAGCGGCACGGCCACGGGCTTGTGGAACAGTGCGACGCCTCGGCGTCGCTGGGTGCGCCTGGACACCACGTGGAATGTTGACATGCCGGAGCGGATGGAGAGCCTGCGCTTCGGCGACGCCATCGGCCGCGCCGACGGCTGGGGCCGGGCGGTGCGTTTCGGCGGAATCCAGTGGGCAAGCAATTTCGCCACCCAGCCAGGTTTCATCGCCTTTCCCCTGCCAACCCTGCGCGGCGAGGCGGCGTTGCCGTCCACCCTCGACGTCTATCTGGACAACGCCCGCCTCCTGCACGGCGACATACCGCCGGGCCCCTTCGATCTCGCCAACGTGCCGACGATCACGGGCCAGGGCGAACTGCGGCTGGTGGTCCGCGACCTGCTCGGCCGCCAGCAGGTCATCAGTCAGCCCTATTACGCCAGCCCGCATCTGCTCAAGCCCGGCCTGCGTGACTTCTCCTATGAGTTTGGCGCGGTGCGCGAGGACTATGGCGTCGCCAGCGCCCGCTATGGCCGTCTCATGCTGGCCGCCACCGACCGGCTCGGCATCAGCCCCGGCTTCACCCGCGAGTTGCGGGCCGAGCTTCTGGCCGATCAGCAAACCTTGGGGGCCGGTGGCGTCTGGTTGCTGCCGCAGTTCGGCGCCTTCCACCTGGGCGTGCTCAACTTCGGCGCCGCCGTCAGCCACAGTTCCGACGGCCTCGGCCGGCTGTTCGCCCTGGGTGTCGAGCGCCAGGCACGGGATGTCAGCGTTAACTTCCAGGCCCAGCACGTCGACCGGGAGTTTGTCCAACTCGGCCGACTGCCGGGTTCCTCGCCGCGCAACACTCTCGCCGCCAGCCTCGGCCTGCCCCTGGGCGGTAACGGCCTCGGCCTGGGCTACATGCGCCGGTCCACTTGGGAGGGCGAAGGCCATCGCCTCCTCTCCGCCAGCTACAGCCTGCGCCTCGGCGCCGCCGGGCAGCTCGGCTTGCATGCCCTGCGCGATCTGTCCGGGGATTCGTGGCTCAGCCTGGGCCTGATCTGGACCATGGCGCTCGACCAGCGCACCAGCCTGAGCGCCGACCTGAGCCGACAGGACGGCCGGAGCAGGACGACGCTGCAAGCGCAGCGCAATCCGCCGGCCGGCAACGGCTTCGGTTACCGGCTGCTGGCCGGCGACGACGAACACTATCAGGCCGGGGCCACGCTGCAGACCGACCGCGCCACCTTTACCGCCGAGACGGCGCGTTTCGCCAGCCGGAACGGCTATCGCGCCGGGGTGAGCGGCGGCATCGCCGTCGCCGGCGGCAGGATATTCCCGAGCCTGCGCATCGACGACAGCTTCGCCGTCGTCAAGGTCGGCGACTATGCCGGCGTGCGCGTCTATCGCGACAACCAGGAAGTGACACGCACCGACGCGCAGGGGCTGGCGTTGATCACCCGCTTGCGGGCCTATCAGGAGAACCCGGTGGGCATCGAGCAGGCCGACCTGCCCATCGATGCCGAGGTGGAGGCGCTCCAGCTCAAGCTGACGCCGGCCCTGCGCAGCGGCGTGGTGGTCGATTTCCCGGTGCGGCGCAGCCGCAACGCCTCCTTCCGCTTGGTCGGCGATGATGGACTGGCGGTGCCGCCCGGCGCAGTGGTGCGAATCAAGGGGGATACGCGCGAATTCCCGGTCGGATTCGATGGCCGCGCCTTCGTCACCGGTCTGGATACCAAAAACCGTGTGGAGGCGGAGTGGGACGGCCGCCGATGCATCGCCGATCTGGCGCTGGACGACCCGGACGAACCGCTGCCCGACCTGGGTATCCTGACCTGCAAAGGAACGACGCCATGAAAAAACTGCTTTCCGCCGGCGCGGCCCTGTTGTTGCTGGCGCTGCCTCAAACCGCTTCGGCGGTGTGTTTGCTCTGTTCGTGCACGGTCAGCACCACCGCCGTCGCTTTCGGCACGTACGACCCGCTGTCTGCCTCGCCGCACGACTCGGCCGGGAATGTGCATGTGAGCTGCACCACCACGCTTGGCTTGCTGGTAACCCTGACGATAAGCCTGGATAAGGGGGGCTACAGCAGCAGTTTCAGCCCGCGCAAAATGGCCAGTGGCGCCAACCGGCTCAATTACGATCTCTACACGGACGCGGCGCACACCATCGTCTGGGGCGACGGCAGCGGCGGCACCCAGACTGTCACAGACAGCCTGACACTCAGCCTCCTGGGCGCGGTTACCTGGGATCACGCGGTCTATGGCCGCATCCCCGCCAGCCAGACGACGGTACCGCCGGGCAGTTATGCCGATACCGTCATAGTCACGCTCACCTACAACTGATCGATCTCGCTCCTGTTCCGGCTCAGACGAGATAGCGATCGAGCCGGCCGAGCACCGCGGCGCGGCCCAGCACTTCCAGCACCGCGTCGATGGCCGGGCTTTGCGGCTGGCCGAGCAGCGCGACGCGCAGGGGGATCGCCACCTGCGGCATCTTGAGGTTCGTCGCCTGGCAGGTGGCCTTGATGGCTTGGGAGAGCGCCGCCTTCTCCCACGCGCAGGCCACCAGTCGGCCGCGCAAGTCCGCCAGCGCCGCACGGGCGGGCTGCGTGAGGTGGCTCTCGACCGATTCCGTCGAGGGATGCACCACCACGTAGAAGGGCTCGCAGGCGTCCGCCAGCTCGTTGAGGCTGCCGACGCGGTCCTTGTAGAGCGCGACGACTCTCTCCAGCGGCGCGCCCGCCTCCGGATCGACGCCGCGGCGCGCCAGTCGGCTCGCCGCCTCGCCCGCCAGGCGCACGTCGTCGGCCTGCCTGATATAGTGGGCGTTGAGCCAGTTGAGCTTTTCGGTGTTGAATTGGGCCGCCGAGGCCGTGACATGCGCGAGATCGAACCAACGCACGAACTGGTCCATGGTGAATATCTCATCGTCGCCATGCGACCAGCCGAGCCGCGCAAGGTAGTTCAGCACGGCCTCGGGCAGGTATCCGTCCTCCTCGTACTGCATCACCGACACGGCGCCGTGGCGCTTGGAAAGCTTGGTGCCGTCGTCGCCGAGGATCATCGAGAGATGGCCGTACTGGGGCACCGCCGCGCCCAGGGCTTCGAGCACGTTGATCTGGCGCGGCGTGTTGTTCACGTGGTCGTCGCCGCGCAGCACGTGAGTGATGCCCATGTCCCAGTCGTCGACGACGACGCAGAAGTTGTAGGTGGGCGTGCCGTCGGCGCGGGCGATGACGAAGTCGTCCAGCTCGGCATTGGCGATCTCGATGCGGCCCTTGACGAGGTCGTCCCAGGCGACGACGCCGTCCAATGGATTTCTGAAGCGCACCGCCGGCGCAACGCCCGCGGGCGGTTCCGGCGCCGTCCTGCCCTCTCCGGGCCGCCATCGACCGTCATAGCGCGGCTTTTCGCGCCGAGCCATCTGCGCCTCGCGCATCCGGTCAAGTTCCTCGGGCGATGCGTAGCAATGGTAGGCCGTGCCGGCGGCAAGCATCTGCCGGATCACCTCCTTGTAGCGGTCCATGCGCCGCATCTGGTAGAAGGGCCCCTCGTCGGGCGCGAGGCCCAGCCAGGCCATGCCGTCGAGGATGGCCTGTACCGCCTCCGGCGTCGAGCGAGCCACATCGGTGTCCTCGATGCGCAGGATGAACGTGCCGTGGTGCCGGCGGGCATAGGCCCAAGCGAACAGGGCGGTGCGTGCGCCGCCGATGTGGAGATAGCCGGTCGGGCTGGGGGCGAAGCGTGTGCGGACGGTCATGGGGAATACGTCATGTTGGAGAGGGGGAATTCTACGCCCATGCGTTGTCCTGCCGCCCCAAATTGACCGCCGAACGCCGTTTGTGGTCTAATTCGCGTCCCGCTCGGCGGGCGGTTAGCTCAGTGGTAGAGCACTGCCTTCACACGGCGTGGCGATAGTGGTAAAGCGTTAGTCAGTTTGGATATATGTAGTTTCCATATCAAGTGCATGTAACCACTTGATATTGCGTCGGTAGCTCAGTGGTAGAGCATCGCCTTCACACGGCGGGGGTCGGGGGTTCGAAACCCTCCCGACGCACCAAGACCCCATTCCATGAAGCCATCCATGAAACATAAGCGCCCGCTTATGTAGTTTCTCAAGGCTTCGTGTCGTCTTTCTTGCACTCATCCAACAAGCCAGAAAGCGCATTCTTGTACTCTGTCGTAAGCGCCTCTGCTTCCCCTTTAGGCACCTCGAAGTCGTTGCAGGTTAGTGGCCCGCATGTGTTGCACCAAGCGTTCCCCACTCCACCATCAACATCAATAATCTTTAGGTTGCCGGGGTGCTTGTGTGGAGTGATATAAAAGCACATGGGGCAGGGCCACGGCCCCCGATCTTTATCCGCCGCGTTCCACATTGTCTTGTAGCGACCTATCTTATCCGCGCGGACTCCTCCGGCTTTAAGAACTTCGACCATCTCATCTAGCATGGTGCGCGCCATGTTCTATGACTCCTCGTTAAGTTGATGGTGTTCGCTAGGCTACTCCGCGACCACTAAACCACGAAAATAATTTTGATCTGAGCACCCTAAAGCGTGTTCGCTTGGCTATACTGACTACATACATGGAACCATGTGCGTAGTCACCGAAGGGGAAGAACATCATGGCAAACGGGAAATTCGTCGCTTACTATCGAGTCAGCACACAGAAACAAGGCGCCTCTGGTCTGGGTCTGGAAGCACAGAAAGCCGCTGTCGAGAGCTACCTAAACGGCGGTCACTGGGAACTGATAGGCGAGTACACCGAAGTCGAGACTGGTGGCGGTGCCAATGCCCTCGATAAGCGCCCGCAGCTAAAGGCCGCTCTGGCTGCCGCGAAGAAAGCTAAGGCCACGCTGGTTATTGCGAAGCTGGATAGGCTTGCGCGTAATGTTCACTTCGTCACTGGCCTGCTAGAGACTGGCGTCGAGTTCGTTGCCGCTGATATGCCCCACGCCAACAAGATGATGATCCAGATACATGCCGTAATGAGTGAGTACGAACGCGACCAGATCAAGGCCAGAACTAAAGCCGCATACGATGCGAAGAAAGCTCGTCTGGCTGCTGAAGGTAAAGCGTTCATTAACAATCTAGTCAGATGCAATACGAAGCGTCAACAGGATGCTGACCAGTTCGTTGATAGCATCCGTCCGACTATCGAGACTCTGAAAGCCTCCGGCCTGTCTCAGCGTGGCATGGTTGCAGCATTGAACCAACAGGGAACACCAGCACCTAAAGGCGGTTCGTGGTCACTGTTACAACTACAACGGTGCCTTAGCCGTCTGTCATAGGCTTGCAGGTGCTTATGGTCTGGGGGGTGTCTGGTGTAAAGAAGGCCGCCCACACCCCAAGCCACACCATGCGCCTGAGCTACCACCTGAAGCACGTCGAACGTATAAAACCGGGTGCGGATTCTGCGGATTGAAACTTGACTTTATGACGTTATTGTGATAAGAGCGATTATCATTATCAATAAGGCGTCATCATGGTGCGAGTGTTCAAAATTGATCTGGACAAGGTAGCCGAGTTATCGAGCGTCGGCCTGTCCATCCGTGAGATAGCTCATTATATTGGCATATCTGAAGATACGTTCAAAAGGCGTAGAAATGAAGACCCTGCTATTGATGAAGCCATCCAACAAGGCCGCTCGAAAGGCGTTAGCGAGGTTGCTCAGGCGCTCAAAAAACGTGCTGTAGAAGACTGCGACCCTCAGGCCATGAAGCTGTTTCTCCAATCGCTTGGCGAATCATTCGGTAAAAAATCCACGTTGGCTGTTGAGGCTGTTCCGAGCATCTGCATCAAACTGACCACGGCGGACGGCACCACGACAACCGTATAACGATCATCGCCGTCAGCACAGCCATGCTGACCTTCGACCCCGGTCTGGCCTAACCTTCCGGGGTCGTCGTATCTTTAGCGCATGGTCATGAAATACGCGCCAGAATCCCAATCATCCTCAGCGTCCCTAAACTCAACCGGGGAACCGATAACAAAGTCCTCCGGCTCCATCATGTTGATTCGCTCGACCTCGGCACGATAGGCAGCTTCTCCGGCTTCGGTCGGTTCGCAACCATCGAGACGGGTAAAGCTACCGCCAGCGAATACCCAAGGGGTGATATTGTCATTCTCAACTTGCCAGTACAAAACCTGAAAAGCTCGTCCGGCATCGTATGAGTAAACAAAGCATTCAGACTGACATGGGGTGAACTTGCGTTCGTCGTTACTGTGGAACATAATTTAATCTCCAATTTGCTGTTGAAACACCCGAAGCCCATAGAGACGGCAATCTCTATGGGCTTCTTCATTACTGTGCAGCACGTTCAGCACGACGCGCCGCCGCGCGGTTTGCGAACACTTGAGCCAGATCATTCATACGCTTCGCCTCCTCCGCTTTGCGATGGCGATCAAGGCCAGCGAAAAACTCGCGGTCGGCTTCCTGACGCGCCAGTGTTTCGGCGCTTGGCTGCTTCGGCTTGTTTCGGTTTGCGAAATATTCGCGGAGGTTGTCCATCGTGTTGTCAGGGCTGTATTGCATAAGTGATACTCCTTAAATTGGTGCTCTAAAAGTACCTTCGACACTGCGCACCAAAGCGCCGAAAGTTGGTTAAACGTGTTGTCGAATCTGGACTCGCAATTCAACAATTTGCGCCAAAATCGAAAGTGCCTGCTGAATTGTTAGCTTGCCTCGTGCTTCTTGTACCAATTTTGTTAATCTCGCCGTGTTCATCGCCGTCCCTTTCGCCGTTCAAAATCTCGCTTTAGGTGCCCCAGGGCACCATATGGGGCACCAGTGGTGCCCCACCTACACCTAGTCGTGGTGCGGGTTTCAGGCAAATGGGGCACCGGGGCACCAAATTTGCACATAAGACATAGAAACCAATAATCGAACAAATAAACAAAACAAAAAGTTTCTCTCCCCTAAAATCTCCCGCGTATTTATATGTATTAGTTAGGTGCCCCAGTGCCCCATTACCATATAAATAGAGTAAGAAGCCCATAAATACAGGGTTTGTCATGGGGCACTTATGCAAATGACAAGGTGCCCCACTGGTGCCCCGGTGCCCCACTCGTTTAATCATCATTCGGCACCGTCAAGTCATATAAACGCGGTTGGTCGCCACCGATCCGAACCTTATGCAGCTTGCCGTTATCATCACGCGCACGCATGATCTTGGCCTCGATTAGTGCTAACTCAGCGGCTTGGATATTCAGTCCCACCACCACCTCGGTCTTAAATATCTCCGGGGTGATGTAGTAGTGGGTGCCGCCGTCGTCCTCGTCGCGTCGCCATCCCACGCGGTTGTAAATGGTGTCCTGACTGACCAAGTCGACATCCGCGTCAGCAGTTTTATTGCGGTGAATCCGTTGGAATCGGCTCATGCCGTGAGCGTGCAAGAAGGCTTTAACCTGCTCAACCGCCGACTTATGCTCATGGGCACCACTACCACCACGGGCCTTTAACCACGCCTTAAAACACGTCGTTAGCGCCTTGGTAACGTCCTCGTTACTCCATCCGGTTAGCTTGAATTCAACCGAAGCCAACATGCCAGCGGCCCAGAAAATTCCAAACGTCTGCGCTACACGTTTAACCTGTCCGTCTGAATCCTTTATGCCTTCGGTTAGCTTGTTGGCGAACTTGTCGGCACGATCTCTAACCAGCTTGCCAATCTTGAGAACGTCACCGCCACCAAGGCTGACCAGATTCTCGATAAACATCCGACCTAGAACGCCGTGGAATCGCGCTGTATTGCGTTTGAGGATGTTGGATAAGGCTGCACCACTACCAGCATCGTGCAAGCTCTCAAAAATGCCATAGCCGCCGTCTGGAAGTGCAGGCACGTCGATTAGTCGAACCTCGATACCTGCCGTAACTTTCTCGCCGTGGCCTGCCAGCATCTCCGCCACTGACTTCTCGCTAGACGATAACAATGGCACCCGCCACCGTTGCCCAATTCTGGCCGCGCCCGTTTGTGTTGCTCGATCCTTCGGGACGCCGTTTAGCATCATGTAGATTGACTGGCCCAAAATCTTCGGGTTAGCCTGTCCTAGCTCATCTGCCGGATAGCCCAAGTCGTTACGCAATGCTGCATTGGCTTCCATGCCGTTGTCAGTAGATCGCCACGACTTAATGAAACCATCACCACCATAAACGGACGCGCCGACCAGTAACGCCGTGGTCTTACCCGACGATGATTGACCGCGTAGGTTTGCGCCGACGTTATCAGCACCAAGCGGGTAGAGAGTCGGCCCGGACAACATCACACAGACTGACAGAATCAAGCGGCTGTTATCCTTACAGTAGCGCCCGATGCCTTCCTGCCACTCCTCAATCGTGCCGGCATCCTCAACACCAAGACCACGCACTAGACGATTCTGAATCACCACTTCCTCGTCGCCTTGGTTGCCTATGGTGCGATCCGGCATAACGAAACAGTCACCCGCCTGTGTACGCTGCCACCCAAGCCGCTCAACACACAGAACGTGCTTATCTGGCTTGGTGTTAGTCAGTGTGTGCAGTAGATAATTCTCGGCACCCTTACCGTAGCGAAGCCCGATACCACCGGACGCTAGGTCTTTAACTACCTCGCCGCTCAGAATGTCAGCATCCGCGAACGCCTTACGGTGCCGCTTATCTAGTGGGTCATGCCAAACCAACAACTTCCCAAAATTCTCGTTATGTTCGTCTCGGGTGATGGCTTCCACGGTGATTGCGTTGCAGACAATGTTGTTATTGTCGTCGCGTAGGAACTTGTCGACCTTGACTGTGCCATCGGCCCCGGTAACGGGTGCCTGTCCTGCTTTCTTGGCTTCCTTCGCGTTGTGAAAAATCGTCGCCACGGTAATGGAACCATTAGGCTCTAGGTCGTTGTCCCATTTATCTCGTGCTGCATCCTCGTTGAACTTGTCCGAAGTCCGAGACCACTCTAACCAGATCGGATAGCCCTCGTCGCCCAGGTCGGACTTGATAGCTAGACCGTAGTCAACCCACTTTCCATATTCATCGGGAGACAGAAACGATAGCGCCACCCGTAGTTGGTCAACGTCGACCACTGGCTTTACGTTGTTCCCCATGCCCTTAATCAAGGCCATAACGCCCTCGTTGGCTTCGCTGGCTACCTTACCCTTAGTCCGCTTGCGTTTGGCGCTTATATCGAGTCCTAGCGCGTCAATAATCTGTTGGTGGCTGTAGATTGCCTCGGTCTGGCTAATGATCCGCACCATAACCGGCTCCGCTTTGGTATGCCAGAATCCGGGCACCCTGAGCACTCGTGCAATATCTTTGGCGTTATCGTCTGCACCGTATTGGTTGACAATGGCCTGTTGTATCGGCTTCGCTATATCCACCGGACAGTCAGTCACGCGGTAGTACACATGCACCTTATGCGCGGCTGAACTTTGCACCACCATCGTGGGCGTCAGTCCGTTAATGACATCCTGCGGCCTTGGGTCTGGCTTACCCTCCTCGGGATCATCGAAGTCCGCGAAAATAGCTCGGATATGGTTAATCTCGGATGCCTTGGTGCCGCCCGCGTTGATCGTAACGAATATGCCGAAGCCCTGACGGTTGAGTTGTTCTAGCTTGGCCTGTAGTTCGCGGAAAGTGCCTGTCAGGTTCCGGGTGTTTAGTGCTGGCTCCCGTTCCTTCGGCCAAATTGCCCGGAAATTCATAACCGTGTCTGCATCCGCACCTAGAGCGTTTAGATACCGCTCGGCTTCCTGAAAATCTGCTGTGGCCTGCCGGGCCTCGTTCATCGCCTGTGTCATTGCTTAACCTTTCTTCTTTGCCATATCTGCTACAAACTGCTCCAATGCCTCGCGGGAGTATCGGATAACACCACGACCTTTACCAATTCTCAAGTATGCCGGGCCATCACCACGAGACCGCGCCATAGCAAGCCAACTAGGTGAAACCGCCAGCGCCGCCGCCGCTTCTTTATGCTTAAGTAATGTTTCCATTCGTCATGCTCCAAAAGTTATTGACAAATACTCTAAAATCCGCGTACAATTACAAAAGGATTTATTGTGTCCATCTGTAACATAAAAGAACAAGATTGTCAATGATGGCAACTTTGTTTAAGTATATGTCGTAACTAGTTGATATATAACGGCAAACAAAAAGCCCACCGAAGTGGGCCTATAACAGCGCCTCGATACGATCAAGCGCACCGTCCTGCAAGTGCGCGTAAAACTTCTCGATCATCCGAATGCTGGTTCCGATCCGATAGGCCACTACCGCTATAGGCACTCCGGGCTTTCCGGCTTTACCCAATAGTAAATCGGTCACTGCGGCATGCCTGAATGAATACGCTGTGCAGTTCTCGATTCCGGCCCTACCTGCCGCCCGCTCGATTGCTGCTGTCCACGAATCCTTATCCCAAGGCTTCAGCGTGTCGGGGTGCTTGCTGTTCCTGCTCAGTTTCGCCGGACGAAGGAACATAAATTCGCCTCCCGGCCTGTTGGCTGACGCGATCTTGAGCACCTGCCGCAACCTACCAACCGCAACAAATTTGCGCCCCGCATTGGCTTTGTCGTGCGTAATAGTCACCTCGCCTGTTACTGGATCAAAGTCCCTGACGCGCATGTGTGCGATAGCACCCGGACGGCACCCGGAGAACATCAACGCCATGCAGAAAGCCCTAAGTGCCTTCCGGCTCTCTGGGTACTTGTCGAACTCGCTGCCGTCGTCGTTGCGGTATCGCGTGGCGCATCCAATGCGCAAAAAGGCTTTACGCTCATCGACCGTAAGCGCCCGGACGAAACGCGATCTAGTTACCGTGGGGTAGGCCTTGACCACTCGCCACGCTGAATCGTCATTGATCCACCTGGCCGTCGTGGAGCGTTTGAACACGGCATTGAGTGCGGCCTTCAGGAACACCAGATTGCGATTAGCTGAATGGTTCGCACCGATCTCGTCGTCGTCGTTCGCTTTCAGGGCTTCGCGCTTTAGCTTCCGCTTCCAATCTTCGATCTGGTCGCTGCCCAATTCGCGCAACTTGATCGTGGCGAGCTTGCTCCCCTTGATGGTGCGTCGATAGCGGCCCTCGGCGTCTGTGTGTGCGTCCGTCCTGCCGTCAGCCTTCAGCGTCGCAAGGTATTCGAGAACAGCATCATCGACCGTGGCATTCTTGCGATCCGCTTTAGCACCCGCGATGCTGTTAAAGAAGTTGTTGGCCGCATCAAGGGCGTCCGACCACTCACCACGGCAGTCTAAAGTTTCGGTGTGATAACGCTTCTCGTGGCGGATTCGTGCCACCCATCGACCACCCCCGGACGCCAGCGGACGCCAGCCCAGATAGCGCCCATCTGAAACCATGCGGTAATATGGCGCGTCGCCGGCCTGTGGTTTCAATGCTGACCGTGATCGTGGTTTGGTAATGTCTATGCTCATGGTGAAACGCCTTTAACATTCGTGAAACCATGAAACGAATTTTAGACCACTTTAGCGATACCTGATAGCCCGGTAAGGGTGGGCAATACGGCGGTTTATAGCTTTAGAGAATTGATTATTAACGTGTTCTATAGAAGTGTGTAAATTACAGCGAACCATGAAAAACAATATGCACTTCTTTCACACGGCAGGGGTCACTGGTTCGAAACCAGTACCGCCCACCAAATCCATCTGTCTGATGGAATGTCCGCCATGCCATCCCGCAAGATTCCCGACACCGCCAAGCTTGATCAGGTTGTCGCGACCGCTCGCCGAAACGCCGAGCAGCGCGAGAAGGGCTACCGGGAACGGGCGCTCAAGATTTATCCCTGGATATGCGGCCGGTGCGCCCGGGAATTCACCCACGCCAATCTGCGCGAACTGACGGTCCATCACCGCGACCACAACCACGACAACAACCCGCCCGACGGCAGCAACTGGGAGCTGCTCTGCCTGTATTGCCATGACAACGAGCATCAGCGGCAACTGGAGGCTGCCGGCGGCAGAACCTTGCAGACGGTGAAAGGCGGCATCGCCACCCATTCCCCCTTTGCCGACCTGAAGGCCCGGCTTCAGCAGAAGGATCGCGATTAGCCCGGTAGATCGCACAGTGCTGCGCATGAGGCCCGATGGAGTAAGATTCCGGACACACTCAGCCACCCAGCGAGGAGACCATGAATCCTTCACTCTCTCCAGAAGCCCTGGATCAGATCTTCCGCGCAGCCCGCACCCACAACGGCTTCCTCGACATGCCGGTCTCGGACGAGACGCTGCACGCTCTCTACGATCTGATGAAATGGGGCCCCACGAGCGCCAACTGCTGTCCGGCGCGGATCGTTTTCGTGAAGTCGCGGGAAGCCAAGGAAAGGCTGCGGCCCTCATTGATGCCCGGCAACGTGGACAAGACGATGGCGGCGCCGGCGACCGCCCTCATCGGCCACGACCTGGACTTCTACGAGCACCTGCCACGGCTCTTCCCCGCCACCGACGCCCGGAGCTGGTTCGTCGGCAACGAACCGCTGATCCGGCACACCTCCGAACTGAACGCCGCCCTCCAGGGCGCCTACCTGATCGTCGCGGCCCGCGCCCTGGGCCTGGACTGCGGGCCGATGTCCGGCTTCGACAGCGCCATGGCCGACGCCGCTTTCTTCGCCGGCACGAACGTCAAGTCGTTCATGCTGTGCAACCTCGGCTATGGCGACCCGGCCAAGCTGTATCCGCGCGGCCCGCGCTTCGATTTCGCCGAGGTCTGCCGGATCGCGTGATGAGCACCTACTGGAAGAAGCGCTGATAAGATAGCGGCATGCCGACAATGGACAACCCGGAAGATCTGCGCGCCTATCTTCAGGAGCTTCGCGTCGAGCATCGGGATCTCGACGAGGCTATCGCCCGGCTCGACAACGAGCCACCGGCAGACGAGCTCCTGCTGCGCCGTCTCAAGAAGCGCAAGCTGCACCTCAAGGACCGCATCGCACAGATCGAGCGCATGCTCGAACCCGACGTCCCGGCCTGAGCGAGCGCATCCCGCTGACGCAAGTCCCTGGTGCGATGCGCCAAGCGCGCCGCAACGAGCTCCCATGAAAAATATTTGCAAATAGGAACCGTTCCCGTTTATGATAGGAATAGTTCTCATAACCATTCCCGGAGGTTCCCATGAAGCAATTTCTTCGTTTCCTCGCCCCGGCCTTGCTTGCCGGCCTCTCATTCAACGCCGCCGCGCTGGAATACCCGATCGGCACGCCGCAGAACCTGGCCGGCATGGAGGTCGCCGCCGTTTATCTGCAAGCCGTGGACATGGAACCGGACGGCCACATGCGCAAGGCCGCCGAGTCGGACATCCACCTTGAGGCCGACATCCACGCGCTGGGCAACAACCCCAACGGCTTCCCCGAAGGCTTCTGGGTGCCCCACCTGCTCGTCAAGTACGAACTGACCAAGGTTGGCGGCGGCGAAGTCATCAAGGGCGACATGATGCCGATGGTGGCCTCCGACGGCCCGCATTACGGCGACAACGTCAAGCTCAGGGGGCCGGGCAAGTACAGGCTCAAGTTCACCGTCTATCCGCCCTCCGCGAAGGAAAACCCGCACGGCAGCCATTTCGGCCGCCACACCGACCGCGCCACCGGCGTGCGCCCGTGGTTCAAGCCAGTCGAGGCCGAATGGGAATTCACCTATGCCGGCATCGGCAAGAAGGGCGGGTACTGAGATGAGGTTCGCGACGACACTACTGGCCGCCGGCATCGCGGCCGCATTTTCCCTGCCCGCGGCGGCCGACACGGCGAGCGACAACGTCGCCCTGATGGCCGAGTTCAAGCGTCTTTCCGCCCGCATCGAGGCGCTCGAAAAACAGAACAGGGAAATGGAGAAGGCGCTCGCCACCGACCGCCTTTCCGAGAAGGAACCCGAAATGGCCACGCGCCTCAAGGCGGTGGAAGCCCAGGTGGATGCCATCAAGGGGCCTGCCACGAAGCTGGCCGAGGCGCTCGACGGTGTCGCGGTCGAGGGCAGCATCACCGCCGTTTCGCAGCATGTCGGCGCGCGCGGCACGACCAGCGGCACGGACCAGTCGCGCAACAACTATCGCGGCGACCTCAACGTCACGCTGCCGATGGGCTCGATGGGCGACGCGGAGGGCAAGCTGTTCACCCACATCCGCTTCGGCCAGGGCACGGGCGTCGCGCTGAAGCCGACCTACACCTCCGGCCCGAACACCACGGCGTTCCAGACGCAAGCGGGGGCGGACGACTCATTCACCATCCTCGCCCAGGCCTGGTACCAGCTCTCCGTGCCAATGGGCGGCAAGGGTTCCGGCGAGCGCCTGGATTTCACCGTCGGCAAGATCGACCCATTCGTATTCTTCGACCAGAACGGCGCGGCGGACGACGAGTCGGCCAAATTCATGAACAACGCCTTCGTGCACAACCCGCTGCTCGATTCGGGCGGCGACATCGGCGCAGACAGGTACGGCTTCCAGCCGGGCGCGATCGTCCAGTATTTCAACGAAAGCGAGAAGGGCGCGGAATGGGGCGCCTCCCTGGGCGCCTTCGCCACCGGCAACGGCGCGAACTTCAGCGGCTCGGCCTCTCAACCATTCGTGATCGGCCAGATCGAGACCAACGCGCGGATTGGCCATCTGCCGGGCAGCTACCGCGCCTATGCCTGGCGCAACGGCGGCATCAACGGCTACGACAGCGTGAAGCGCCGCCGCGCCGGATTCGGCATCTCTGTCGACCAGAAGGTCGCGGAGGCGCTGACGCTATTCGGTCGCTACGGCCGGCATACGTCCGGCAAGGTGAAGTTCGACCGCGCGCTGACCCTGGGCGCCGAGATCGAGGGCACGCCCTGGAGGAGGTCTGCCGACTCGATCGGGCTGGCCTTCGGCAGCCTGAAGACCAGCGGCGACTACCGTAACGACTCGCTGGCGGTGGACAGCTACCAAGCGTCGGGCAGCGAGAAGCAGACCGAGCTTTACTACCGGTTCAAGCTCAACGACGCCGTCGAGCTGTCGCCCAACTTCCAGTGGATCCGCAACCCCGGCGGCGACAGCATGGTGCCGACGATCAAGGTGGTCGGCCTGCGCGCGAAGATCGGGTTCTAACCATGAACGCCGCCCTGCCGCATCTCCTTCTGGTTGCCACACTCTGGCTCGGGCTGGGCTGGGCGGCGGACGCCCGTGCCCAGGAACTGCCGACCTTCGAGGTCATCGCCAGGGAAGGTCGGCTCTTTCCCGAACGTCTCGAAGTGCCTGCCGGTAGCCGCATCAAGCTGGTCGTCAGGAACCAGGGCAAGGGCCCGATCGAGTTCGAGAACCTCGACATGCGCGTCGAAAAGGTGCTCGCGCCCGGCGCGTCGTCCTTCGTCGTGCTCCCGAAACTGAAACCCGGCGAATACGAGTTCATCGACGAGTTTCATCTGGAAACCGGAAAGATGCGGGTCATCGCCAAGTAGCCCCACCCCGAAAAAGGAAGCCTTGCCATGTGGAATGCACTGATCGTCGTCTGGCGCGAGAGCCTCGAAGCCATGCTCGTCATCGGCGTGCTGCTGTCGTGGATCGCCCGCCAGTCCGACCGCGCGCCGCTCGCGCGGGGCCTGTGGGGCGGCGTGGCCGCCGGCGTCGGGCTCGCCGGGGCGCTGGGCTACGCGACCTGGGCGGCCCAGAGCGAGTTCGCGGGCGACGCGCTTGAAAAATTCCAGCTCGCGATGGTGCTGGGCGCAGCCGCGCTGATCCTGCACATGGTGCTGTGGATGCACGAGTACGGCCGGCACCTGAGGCGCGAACTCGAGCGGCGGGCGGAGGCGGCGATGGGAGCGGCCGGCATCGGCGCAATCGCGGCGCTGGCGGTGGCGCGCGAGGGCGCCGAGACCGTCGTCTTCCTCTACGGCTTGGGGCTGGAAGGCGAGTCGGGCGTCCTGCTCGCGGGCGCCGGGGCCGGATTCGCCCTGGCGGCGGCCACGGCCTGGCTCGTCGCGCGCGGCGCGCGGCATCTCAACGTCCGCACGCTCTTCCGCGCCAGCGAGTTCATGCTGCTGGTGATCGCCACGGCGCTCCTGGCCGCCGGCGTCGACCGCATGATCGGCATGGAATGGATTCCGGCCATCGCCGATCCACTCTGGGACACGGCCGCCTGGCTGCCCGACGGACGCGGCGCGGGCCGCTTCCTCGCGGACTTCGCCGGCTACCGCGCGCGCCCCGCCGCCACGCTGGTGATCGCGCTCGCTTCCTTCTGGGCCTACGCGCTCTGGCGGATGCGGAGGATCGACCGTGCCTGACGCGACACACGCCCATCCGCTGGTTTTCGCGCCGCGCCGGCCCGCCGACCGGCTGGCGCGGCTGGGCGACTGGATGGCGGCGCATCGACGCGCCATCCTCGCCGCGCAGTGGGTCGTCGTCGTCTTCTACGCGCTGCTGGTCGTACTGCCCGCCTTCCTGCCGATCCCTTCCGCCCAGGCACGCCTCTTTTCCGGCGACGCCTGGCACGAGCGTCTGGTGCTGCTGGCGCAATATCTTTTCTGGGGCCTCTGGTGGCCCTTCGTCATCCTCTCGACGATGTTCATGGGCCGGGTCTGGTGCGGCTTCCTGTGCCCGGAAGGCATGCTCGCCGAATTCGCCAGCCGCCACGGGCGCGGCGGCGCGATTCCCCGGTGGATGCGCTGGAGCGGCTGGCCGGTGGCCGCATTCATCCTGACGACTGTTTACGGACAGCTCGTCAGCGTCTACGAATACCCGCAGGCGGCGCTGCTCATCCTGGGCGGATCGACCGTCGCCGCCGTCGCGGTCGGATACCTGTACGGCAAGGGCAAGCGCGTCTGGTGCCGCTACCTCTGCCCGGTGTCCGGCATCTTCGCGCTGCTCGCGCGGCTGGCGCCGGTACATTTCGGCATCGACCGCGAGGCATGGAACCGATACCCCGTCCGAACCCACGCCGTCGACTGCGGGCCGCTGCTCAACGTCAAGAAGCTCGGCGGCATGGCGCAATGCCACGCCTGCGGGCGGTGTTCCGGCCACCGCGACGCCGTCGCGCTCGCCGTGCGCTCGCCGAACGCCGAAATCCTGAATGGCCTGAATGGTGAGCGCCCGCGCGCGTCCGAGGCGATCCTGCTGATCTTCGGCGCACTCGGCGTCGCACTCGGCGCGTTCCAATGGACGGTCAGCCCCTGGTTCGTCGCGCTGAAGCAGGCCGCCGCCGAATGGCTGATCGACCGCGACATCCTCTGGCCGCTGGAAGAAGGCAGCGCCTGGTGGCTGCTCACGAACCACCCGGAGGCCGGCGACGTATTCACCTGGCTCGACGGCGCGGCCATCCTCGCCTGGATCCTCGGCATCGCCGCCGTGGTGGGCGGACTGACTCTCGGCGCGGTGCGGCTATCGGCGCGCCTCGCGGGGCTCGACTGGCGGCGTCTGGCGATGGGCCTCGTCCCGCTGGCCGGCGTCTCGCTCTTCCTGGGCCTCTCGATGATGACGGCCACCCACCTGCGCGCGGAAGGCGTGGCACTTTCATGGCTGCCCGGCCTGCGCGCCGCGCTGCTGGCCGCCGGCGCGGCATGGTCCGTCCAACTGGGATTCCGCCTCCTGAAAGTCAGCCCCGGCGGGACGGCGCCAAAAATCGCGGCTGGCCTCTCATGGCTCCTGCCGCCGTGCATGATCGCCGCCAGCTGGTGGCTCGTGTTCTTCGTCTGGTAGGAAAGGAATCGGTCATGGACGACCTGCTGAATCAGCAACCCCCCGCCCGCATGGTGGCCGGCGCGCTGGCCCACCTGGCGCGCCACATGGAAACCGGCTGCCCGCGTTCCGCGCATCTGGCGGCGATGCTGCTGGAGCGGGTTGCGAACGACCACGAGGCCGACGACCATTTGCGCCGCCATGCGCAAGCTCGCGGCGCGCCGACTACGCGACGGTATTCGATCGCGCAGCCGCGTTGTCCAATCGCGTCGAAATGCTCGAAGAACGCAACGGCGGGAGGCTGGCTTACAATTCGCCCGATGTCTCACTGGAGTGCCGAAGGCGTGAATTACCCGTTGCTGGCCGATGCGGTGCTGCTGTTCCACCTGGCCTTCATCCTGTTCGTCGTGTTCGGCGCCTTGCTGGTCTGGCGCTTCCCGCGCCTCGTCTGGCTGCACCTGCCGGCGGCGGTCTGGGGCGCGGCGATCGAAATCAGCGGCCGCGTCTGCCCGCTCACGCCGCTGGAAAACCATTTGCGCCGGATGAACGGCGAGACCGGCTATCGTGGCGGTTTCATCGAGCACTACCTGCTGTCCGTCATCTATCCGCACGCGCTGACGCGCGAGATGCAGATCGCCATGGGCATCGGCGTCGTCCTCATCAACGCGGCCGCCTACGCGCTCCTGATGCGCCGCCGGAACCGGCTGCCCTCCGACCCTCGCTGACCGAGATACCGCATGGAACCGCATCTTCCGCTCCACGATCTGCGCCGCTGGCAGCATTCGCATGATTTCAGCACCGACGCCGAGGTTCGCGCCGAGCGCCGCACGCGCTGGGTGGTGGCCCTGACGCTGGCGACCATGGCGGTGGAGTTGGCGGCCGGCTGGCTGACCGGCTCGATGGCGCTGCTGGCCGACGGCTGGCATATGGCGAGCCATGCCACCGCGCTGGGGCTCGCCGTCTTCGCCTACCGCTTCGCGCGTCGGCACGCGACCGACGCGCGCTTCACCTTCGGCACCGGCAAGGTGACGGCGCTGGCGGGCTATTCGAGCGCGGCGCTCCTCGGCGCCATCGCGGCCTGGATGGCCTGGGAATCGTCCAGCCGCCTGTTCGTCCCCGTCGCCATCCATTACGCGGAAGCGATGGCCATCGCCGTGTTCGGGCTCGCGGTAAACCTGGCGAGCGCGCGGCTGCTCGACCACGACCACGATCACGATCACGGCCATCACCATGACGATCACGGCCATCGCCACGACCACGATCATGTCGACCACAACCTGCGGGCCGCCTACCTGCACGTGCTCGCGGACGCGCTGACCTCGCTGCTGGCCATCGCCGCGCTCGCCGGCGGCATGCTGTTCGGCTGGCGCTTCCTTGATCCGCTGATGGGCATCGTCGGCGCACTCGTGGTGGGCCGCTGGGCCTGGGGGCTGGCGCGGGACAGTGCCGGCGTACTGCTCGACGCCGAGGACCACGGCGCGGCGGAGGCCGATATCCGGCGGATTATCGAATCGGAGCCGGACCACGAGGTGGCCGATCTGCACCTGTGGCGCATCGGCCCGACCAGCCGCGCCTGCATCCTCTCGCTCGTCACCCACTCGCCGCATCCCGTGGAGCACTACCGCGAGCGGCTATCCGGCGTCGCCGGCATCGAACATCTGACGGTCGAGATTCGCCAGTGCCACGACGACCGCTGCCTGCGCAGATAGGGCCGGGGCCGCAAAAACCATTCGGGTTTAAGTGTTCGTTAATTCTTCGTGGGGAGAATGCGATCCGGCCAAGCGATGAACGCAAGGCTCATCCAACTCAAGGAGATATTTAATGAACAAGATTCTCGTCGCCATGCTGTCCGTCCTCGCCTTCGGTTCCGCCTACGCCGCTGACGCCGCCAAGCCCGCCGCCGCTCCGGCCGCCGCCGCCAAGCCCGCCGCCGCCGCCAAGCCCGCCGAAGCCGCCAAGCCCGCTGAAGCCGCTAAGCCCGCTGAAGCCGCCAAGCCCGCTGAAGCCGCCAAGCCCGCTGAAGCCGCCAAGCCCGCCAAGAAGGACAAGAAGGCCGAAGCCGCCAAGTAATCGGCAATCGCGATACCAAAAAGCGGGGCACGCCCCGCTTTTTGCGTTTTTATTCCCGCCCCATTCGGGCATCATTCCTCCCCATGAAGCTCCTCCTGGCCGAAGACGATCCCATGATCGGCACCAGCATGGCGCGAGGCCTGAAACTCGCCGGTTTTGTCGTGGATTGGGTGCGCGACGGTCGCGCCGCTCGCACGGCGCTGGAGTCCGGCGACTACAACCTGTTGTTGCTCGATCTCGGACTGCCGGTTCTCGACGGCGTCTCCCTCCTGAAGGAATTGCGCCGCAACGGCCGCGCCATCCCTGTTTTGGTGGTGACCGCGCGTGACGCCGTGGCGGATCGCATTTCCGGCCTCAACCTCGGTGCCGACGACTACCTGACCAAACCCTTCGACCTGGATGAATTGATCGCCCGGGTGCACGCCCTGCAACGACGGTTCCTGGGGCGAACGCAACCGGAAATGCGCATGGGGACGCTGACAGTCAACCCGCTCAGCCGCGAGGCGGCGCTCGACGGCCGCCCGCTCAACTTGTCGCAGCGTGAGTTTTCCCTGCTGTCGGCACTGATCGAAAAACCGGGCGCCGTGCTCTCGCGCGAACAACTGGAAGGCCGCCTCTACGGCTGGGAGGAAGAGGTGTCCAGCAACGCCGTCGAGGTGCATCTGCACAATCTGCGCCGCAAGCTGGGCACGGACTGGATACGCAACGTGCGCGGCGTCGGATACAAGCTGGTGGAACCCTCACCATGAATTCCATCCGCAACCACCTTCTGGTCTGGCAGATCAGCGCCCTGCTGGTAACCGGGCTCCTGGTCAGTGTGATCACCTATCTGCTGGCCTGGGACGCTTTCAACCGCATCCGCGACAACGGCCTGGAGCAGATCGCCTATTCCATCGTGCGCCACGGCATCGAGTACGACAACAACGAGGAAGTGCGCAACGACCGCGGCCAGTTCGTCAGCCAGATATGGGCGGCCGACGGCAGCCTGATTTTCTCGTCCATGGACGACATCGGACCGACGCCGCAGCCGCCGGGGCTGCATGTGGTCGACTGGAATAGTGCGGAATGGCGGGTCTATTCCCTCAAAGAGGGCGGACTGACCGTCCAGGTGGCGACCACCTCCGCCAGCCGGGCGCGCAAGTTCATGGCCATCGCGCCCTGGCTTCTGATTCCCTTCGCGGTGCTGATCGTGGTGCTGGGCCTGTTCATCCGCGCAGCCGTGGGACGCGCCCTCGCCCCGCTGGAAAATTTGCGCGGCGAAATCGGCCGGCGCAGCGCGTCGAGTTTGCGCGCCCTCGACGGCTGGGATATGCCGGAGGAAGTCGCTCCCTTGGTGGCGACGCTGAACGAGTTGCTCGCCCGCCTGGATGTCGCGTTGGCGGCGCAGCGCCGCTTCATCGCCGACGCGGCGCACGAACTGCGTACGCCGCTGGCGGCGGTCAAGCTGCAAGCCCAGATCGTCCGCCGTTCGGAGGGCGAGAGCGAGCGCGAGATCGCACAGGAGCAACTCGAGAACGGCGTGGACCGGGCCGCGCACCTGGTCGAACAGCTTCTGCGCATGGCGCGGCTAGAACCCTCGGCAAGCCAGTCGGAAGTCGCGCCGCCATTTGTCCCGATCGCCCTGGATGCGCTGGCCAAGCAGGTGGTGGCGGACTATTCCGCCCAGGCCGAGGCGCGCGACATCGATCTCGGCATCGGATCATGCGTTCCCCTGACCGTGCCCGGCCAGGCCGACAGCCTGCGCATGATGCTGGGCAACCTGGTCGACAACGCCGTGCGCTATACCCCGGCGGGCGGGCGGGTGGATGTGGACGCGAGGCAGGAAGCGGACAGCGCCGTCCTGAGCGTTTCCGACAACGGTCCGGGCATTCCGGCGGCGGAACGCGAACGGGTGTTCGACCGATTCCACCGCCTGGCCGGCGCCGACATGCCGGGCAGCGGGCTCGGCTTGGCCATCGCCAGGCAGGTCGCGACCCTGCACGGCGGCCGGATCGAACTGGCGGATGCGCCCGGCGGCGGCCTCATTGCAAGGGTGGCGTTGCCGCTACAGGGTTGACAGTCCCCGCGCCAGGTCGGCTTCGATGTCGTCCACCGATTCTAGGCCGACGGCGACGCGCAGTATTCCCTCGGTGATGCCCGCGTCAAAGCGCGCCTCGGGCGTAATGCGGCCGTGGGTGGTGCTGGCCGGATGTGTCAGGGTGGTCTTGGTGTCGCCCAGGTTGGCGGTGATGGAGAGCAGCCTGCAATGGTCGACCACGCGCCACGCCTCTTCCCGACCGCCCTTGACTTCGAAGGAGAGGATGCCACCCCCCGTCTTCTGCTGGCGCATGGCCAGCGCGTGCTGCGGATGGGAGGGCAGGCCGGGATAGAACACCCGCGCGACCTTCGTGTGCGCCTCCAGGCGCTTCGCCAGTTCCAGCGCGTTGGCCGAATGGGCGGCCATGCGGATGTTCAGCGTCTCCAGCCCCTTGAGGATCACCCATGCGTTGAAGGGCGAGATCGTCGGGCCGGCGGTGCGCAGGAACTGGAAGACCTTTTCGGTGAGCGCCTTCGGCCCACAGACGGCGCCGCCCAGCACGCGACCCTGCCCGTCGAGGTACTTGGTGGCGGAATGGATGACGAGGTCGGCGCCCAGATCGAGCGGCCGTTGCAGGATGGGCGAGCAGAAGCAGTTGTCCACCGCCAGCAGCGCGCCGCCCTCGTGCGCGATGGCCGCCAGGGCGGCGATGTCGAAGACCTCGGTGAGAGGATTGCTGGGCGTCTCGATGAACATCAGCTTCGTGTTGGGCCGCATCGCGGCGCGAAAGTCCTCCGGCCGAGTGCCGGCGACGAACACGGTCTCGACGCCGAAGCGCGAGAGGATGTTGCCGAAGAGCTGCTGGGTGGCGCCGAAGATGCTGCGCGCGGCGACGACATGGTCGCCTGCCGAGAGGAGCGCCATCGCGGAGGACAGGATGGCCGACATGCCGCTGGCCGTGGCGATGCAGCCCTCCGCGCCTTCGAGCGCGGCCAGGCGCTCCTGCATCATGGCCACGGTCGGATTGGAGAAGCGGGCGTAGACCATGCCCGCCTCGGCGCCCGAGAAGCGGGCCGCCGCCTGCGCGGCGCTCTCGAAGACGTAGCTCGACGTCAGGTACAGCGCCTCGGAATGCTCGCCGAACTGGCTGCGCCGCTGGCCGGCGCGGACGGCCAGCGTTGCCGGGTCGAATTCGCCATCCACAGTCATCACGATCACTCCCCGCTCACGAGATTGAGGTCCAACTGGCCGCCCTCGCCGTCGTCGATGCCGACCCTGGACGACTTGCCGCGCGCCGTCTCGACGCCTTCCAGATATTCGGCCGTCACGTCGCCGGTGATGTAGTGGCCGTCGAAGCAGGAGGCGTCGAACCGGGTGACGGCGGGATTGATGCTCCGCACCGCCGCCCTGAGGGCATCGAGGTCCTGGTAGATCAGCGCGTCGGCGCCGATCTCGTTCCGGATCTCCTCGTCGCTGCGGAAGGCGGCGATCAGCTCGTCTTTCGACGGCATGTCGATGCCATACACGTTGGCGAAGCGCACCGGCGGACTGGCCGAGGCGAAATAGACCTTGCGGGCGCCGGCCTCGCGGGCCATCAGGATGATCTCCCGGCTGGTCGTGCCGCGCACGATGGAGTCGTCCACCAGCAGCACGTTCTTGCCGCGGAACTCCTGCGAGATGGCGTTGAGCTTCTGGCGCACCGACTTCTTGCGCGTCGCCTGGCCGGGCATGATGAAGGTGCGGCCGATGTAGCGGTTCTTCACGAAACCCTCGCGGTAGGGCAGATTCAGGCGCCGGGCCAGTTCCATCGCGGCGTGGCGGCTCGAATCGGGAATCGGGATCACCGAGTCGATCTCGAGATGCGGCATGGTGTGGCGGATCTTTTCCGCCAGGAACTCGCCCATCTTGGCGCGCGTCTCGTAGACGGAAATACCGTCCATCAGGGAGTCCGGACGGGCGAGGTAGACGAACTCGAAGATGCAGGGGGCGTGCAGGGTCTGCTCGGCGCACTGGCGGCTGACGAAACGGCCCTGGGTATCGATCAGCACCGCCTCGCCCGGTTCGACGTCGCGCAGGATCTTGAAGCCGAGTGTGTCGATGGCGACGCTCTCGGAGGCCACGAGGTATTCCGTTCCAGCCGGCGTCTCGTTCTTGCCGATGATCAGCGGCCGAATGCCGCAGGGATCGCGAAAAGCCAGCAGGCCGTAGCCGGCGATCATGGCCACCACGGCGTAGGCGCCCCTGCAGCGCCGATGCACGCCGGCCACTGCCTTGAAGATTGTCTCGGCATCGACCTGATATTTCGTGGATGCCGCCTGAAGCTCGTGGGCGAGAACGTTGAGCAGCACCTCCGAATCGGAGTTGGTGTTCATGTGCCGTAGGTCCTGCAGGAACATGTCCCGTTTGAGCGGCTCGGCGTTGGTCAGGTTGCCGTTGTGCGCCAGCATCAGGCCGAAGGGTGAATTCACGTAGAAGGGCTGCGCCTCGGCGGCGTTGTAGGCGGAGCCGGCCGTCGGATAGCGGCAGTGCCCGATGCCCCAGTTGCCGGCGAGATTGCGCATGTTGCGCGTCCGGAAGACGTCGCGCACGAGGCCCGGCCCCTTGTGCATGTGGAAGCGCCCGCCCTCGGCGGTGGCGATGCCTGCCGCATCCTGACCCCGGTGCTGGAGCACCTGCAGGCCGTCGTAGAGAAGCTGATTTACCGCCGTGGTCGCGACCACGCCCAGAATGCCACACATGGTTCCGTCACCTGTAACGTATCCGCCTTGCCATTTCCGGCGGCAGCCACGGCCTGGCCGCGATCGCCGCCGTTTCCAGCGGTGGCGCGAGGACCGCCTCGCGCCACCAGGTCTCTTTCGGCAACGCCGTCATGCCGCCCAACAACACGGCGATGAAAGCGATCAACGCACCACGTCCGATGCCGAACACGGCGCCAAAAAAACGATCCACCAGACCGAGGCCGACGGCCCGCAGCATCAGCGCCAGCGCCAGGCGGCCTATGCTGAACACGATCAGCACGCCGACGAACACGGCGGCAAAACCCGCCGCGTAACGCAATGTGGCGTCGGCCACCAGTCCGCCGAGCATCGCCGCCACATCGGGCGCCAGTGCCCGCCCCGCAATAAACCCCGCCACCCATGCCGCCAGCGCCAGAATCTCGCTGACCACGCCGCGCCACAGCCCCAGTAGCAGAGAGGCGGCAACCACGCCCAGTACCGCGATATCGAAGGCGGTCACTTCGGCGCTACAGGCCCGCTAACGCCGATCGCCCTGATCCTGGCCTGGGCCTTTTCCGCGGCGTCGCGCGATGGAAAGGGGCCGGCGCGAACCCGCGTGCGCACGCCTTGCGGCGACTCGAATTCTTCCGTATAGGACGGCAGGCCCATCTGCCTGATCTTGGCGGTCAGCATCCTGACGTTGCCGGCATCCTTGTAAGCGCCCAGTTGCACGGCCCATTGCTCACCCGCGGAATCCGCGCCCGGGACTGCCGACCGCGCCTCTTCGGCCTTGGGGGGGGGTGGTGGGGCTTCGGCCACCGACTCGACCGGCGGCAACGGCGTTGCGGCCGGCTTGGCGGGCAGGATGCGCGACGTGAAACCGCCGCCGTCCTGGCGATCCTGGCTGGGGATGCGGATCTGGATATCCTGGGCCGGTTGCTTCGGCTCGTGATCCATGACCATGGGCAACACGATCGCCGCGAGCAGGGCGAGAGCCGCGGCGCCGACCAGGCGCCGGCGCGCGCGCTTCTTCAGTTCGAGCTGCGCGTCGGGGGATGCATCAGGCGTTGGGCAGGATTGCGCCATATACTCCGGCTACTGTCAGAAACGATCCGAAGGCGACGATTCTATCACCGCCGCCCGCATTCTCCCGCGCATAGGCGAGAGCCGCCGCAGGCGACGGAAACGTCGGCAGTGGCCCGGTCACGCCTTCCGATGCCAGAATCGCCGCCACTTCCTCGGCACTCGCCGCGCGCGGCACGGGAAGCTGGCAGGGCAGCCAGCGGTCGATGCGATGCCGGACGGCGCGCACCACGCCGGCGATGTCCTTGTCGCGCAGCATGCCGAACACCGCCCAGGTCGCCGGATGGCCGGCCATCTCCCCGAGGCTGTCGGCCAGCACCCGCGCCGCCTGCGGATTGTGGGCGACGTCGAGCACCACCGTCGGCCATCCGGGCGAGGCCGGCACCATCTGGAAGCGGCCGGGCAGATCAACCTCCGCGAGACCCCGGCGGATATCGCCCAGGGCGACCGGCAGGCGCTGCCACAAAAGATCCAGGGCGGTCAGCACGCAGGCGGCGTTGGACAGCTGGCCGCCGCCGCGCAGCGCCGGGAAGGCCAGGTCGCCCTTCCTGCCGCCGCGCCCCCAGTATTGCCATTGGCCGGCATCGCGAATGAAGCCGAAGTCTTCGCCGATGACCTGCAAGTCCGCGCCGATGGACCACGCACGCTCAAGCAGCGATTGCGGCGGGTCGGCGTCGCCGCAGACGGCGGGACGCAGGCCGCGGAAGATGCCGGCCTTCTCGAAGCCGATCTCCTCCCTCGTCGCGCCGAGGTAGTCCATGTGATCGAAGTCGATGCTCGTGACGATGGCCACATCCGATTCGTAGAGGTTGGTCGCGTCAAGCCGGCCGCCGAGGCCAACTTCGAGGATGATCGCGTCGAGCGGCCGAGCGACGAACACTTCCCACGCCGCCAGCGTGCCGAACTCGAAGTAGGTCAGCGGCACGTCGCCCCGTGCGGCCTCCACGCGGGCAAAGCCTTCACACAGCGCCGCATCGTCCGCCGGCCGTCCATTGACGCGCACGCGCTCGTTGTAGGAGAGCAGGTGTGGGGACGTGTAGAGGCCGACGCGGTAGCCGGCGCACAGGAGGATGCGCTCCAGCATGGCGCAGGCGGAACCCTTGCCGTTGGTGCCGCCCACGAGGATCACGGGGCAGGTTTGCCCCTGGCCGAGCGCCTCCTTGACCTTGCTCACCCGATCCAGTCCCAGCGCGATCGGCCGGGCATGCTGGCGCTCGATGAACGCCAGCCACTCCTGGAGGTTCATCCGCTTGCGGCAGGAAGACGTTGCAGGAGCGTCAGTATGGAAGCCAAGCGCTCCCGCATCTGGCGCCGGTCAACGATCATGTCGATGGCGCCTTTCTCCAGCAGGAACTCCGCACGCTGGAAGCCCTCGGGCAACTTCTCTCGCACCGTCTGTTCGATGACGCGCGGGCCGGCGAAGCCGATCAGGGCGCCGGGTTCGGCGATCACCACGTCGCCCATGAAGACGAAGGAGGCCGAAACGCCGCCCATGGTCGGGTCGGTCAGCAAGGTGATGAAGGGCAGCCGTTTCTGCGCCAGCTGTGTGACGGCCGCCGAGGTCTTGGCCATCTGCATCAGGGAGAACAGTCCCTCCTGCATGCGGGCGCCGCCCGATGCGGTGATGCAGATGAAGGGAATCTGCTGCTCGATGGCGGCGCGCACGCCGCGCACGAATTTTTCGCCCACCACGGAGCCCATCGAGCCGCCCATGAACTCGAACTCGAAGCAGGCGATCATCGCCGGCACCGTCTTGATGGTGCCTTGCATCACCACCATGGCATCCGTCTCGCCGGTGTCGGCGAAGGCCGCCGCCAGGCGATCCGGGTAGCGCTTGCCGTCCTTGAACTTCAGAGGATCCATCGGCGCCACCTCGGCGCCGATCTCAAAGCGGCCTTCCGGATCGAGCAGCAGGTCGAGGCGGGTGCGCGCGCCGATCCTGTGGTGGTGGCCGCACTTGGGGCAAACGCTCTGATTGTTCTCCAGGTCCATGCTATAGAGCACCGCCTCGCAGGCGGGGCACTTGCACCAGAGACCCTCGGGAATGGATTTCTTGACGCCTTCCGCCCGCTTGATCTTCGGCGGCAGCAGTTTTTGAAGCCAGCTCATGGGGTGTTTTCCTTTCCGTCCATGGCGGCACGGAAGCCGCGCAGCAGGGTCGCCACCCGCGCCGGCGCCTCGGCTGCCGAGCCGTTTTCGATTTCCTCGATGATGCGCGAGCCGATGACCACCGCGTCGGCTACCGCGCCGATGCGTGCGGCGGAAGCCCCGTCGCGGATGCCGAAGCCGACGCCCACGGGCATGCCCACCTTCTCGCGGATGGCCGGGATTCGCCGCGCCACCTCGGCCAGATCGAGATGCCCGGCGCCGGTGACGCCCTTGAGCGACACATAATAGATGTAGCCGCTGCCGATCTGCGCGACTTCGGCGAAACGCTTCTCGGTGGAGGTGGGCGCCAGCAGGAAGATGGGGTCGAGGCCGTGCCGCTTCAGCATGGCCGCGAATTCGGCGCATTCCTCCGGCGGATAGTCGACCACCAGCACACCGTCGACACCGACGGCCGCCGCATCGGAGACGAGTTCTTCGGGGCCGTAGGCCTCGATCGGATTGGCGTAGCCCATCAGCACGACGGGCGTGGCGTCATCCTGCTTGCGGAACTCGTGCACCAGCGCCAGCACCGTCTTCAGGCTCATGCCGAAGGCCAGCGCCCGCTCGGAGGCCCGCTGGATCGTCGGCCCGTCGGCCATCGGGTCGGAGAACGGCACGCCCAGTTCGATGATGTCCGCGCCACCCTCGACCAGCGCGCGCATCAGCGGCAGCGTGAGGCCCGGCTCAGGGTCGCCGGCGGTGATGAAGGGAATGAGCGCCGCCCTTTTCCCGTGGGAGCCCTGGGCCTTGAGCTTCCTGAAAGTAGCGGCGATGCGCGACATCAGAACTGTATCCCCATCTTTTCCGCCACCGTGTGCATGTCCTTGTCGCCGCGGCCGGAGAGGTTGACCAGAAGGGCCTTGTCCCTCGACAGCGTGGGCGCGAGCTTTGCGGCATAGGCGACCGCGTGGCTCGATTCCAGCGCCGGGATGATGCCCTCGCAGCGGCAGAGGTCGTGGAAGGCTTGCAGGGCCTCGTCGTCGGTAATGGTGACATACTCGGCGCGACCGGAATCCTTGAGCCAGGCGTGCTCGGGGCCCACGCCGGGATAGTCGAGGCCGGCGGATACCGAATGCGTCTCGATGATCTGGCCGTTGGCGTCCTGGAGCAGGTAGGTGCGGTTGCCGTGCAGTACGCCGGGCTTGCCGGCGGTGAGCGAGGCGGCGTGCCTGCCGGTGCTCATGCCGTGCCCCGCCGCCTCGACGCCGATCAGCTTCACGCCGGTGTGCGGGATATAGGGATAAAAGATGCCCATCGCGTTGGAGCCGCCGCCGACGCAGGCGATCACGGCATCCGGCTGGCGTCCGGCCAGCTCCGGCATCTGGGCCAGGCACTCCTCGCCGATCACCTTCTGGAAGTCGCGCACCATCATGGGATAGGGGTGCGGCCCGGCGACGGTGCCGATGATGTAGAAGGTATTGGCGACGTTCGTCACCCAGTCGCGCATCGCCTCGTTCAGCGCATCCTTGAGCGTCCTCGAGCCCGACTCGACGGGCACCACCTTCGCGCCCAGGAGCTTCATGCGATAGACGTTGGCGGCCTGGCGCCGGACGTCCTCGGAACCCATATAGACGACGCATTCCATGCCGTAGCGCGCGGCGACCGTGGCCGTGGCGACGCCGTGCATGCCCGCCCCCGTTTCGGCGATCACGCGCGGCTTGCCCATGCGCCGCGCCAGCAGCGCCTGGCCGATACAGTTGTTCACCTTGTGGGCGCCGGTGTGGTTAAGGTCCTCGCGCTTGAGGTATATCTGCGCGCCGCCCAGCTCCCGGGACCAGCGCCTGGCGTGGTAGATCGGGCTCGGGCGGCCGACGTAGTACTTGAGCTCGTATTCGAACTCGGCGCGGAACGCCGGATCGGCCTGCGCAGCCTCGTAGGCGACGCGCAGCTCGTCGAGCGCGGGGATCAGGGTCTCGGCGACGAAAATCCCGCCATATCTTCCGAAATGACCGCGATCGTCCGGTAATCTGTAGGCTTGTTCAGGCATCTGCACTCTTCACGGCCGCGACAAATGCGGCGATCCTTGCGGCATCCTTGATGCCCTTGGCGCTTTCCACGCCGCTGCTGACATCCACGGCCCAGGGGTGTAAGCGGCGGATGGCGTCTCCCACGTTCTCCGCCGTCAGCCCGCCGGAGAGGATCATCGGCAGCGGCAGTTCGTTCGGAATCAGCGACCAGTCGAAGGTCTGGCCCGCCCCGCCATAGCCTTCGACATGCGCGTCGAGCAGCAGGGCCTGGGCAGAGGAAAACGATCGGGCGAATTCTACCAGATCGAGCCCCGGCCTCACCCGCGCCGCCTTGATCCACGGTTTGCCGAACTCCGCGCAATAGACGGCATCCTCGTCGCCGTGGAATTGCAGCACCTCCAGCGGCACGATCTCCAGCGTCGCCGCAACGGTGTCATCGTCCTCGTTGACGAACAGCCCGACGCGGGAGACGAAGGGCGGCACCCGCTCGGCAAGCCGTGCCGCCCGCAGCGGCGTAAGCGCGCGAGGGCTCTTCGGATAGAATACGAAGCCGATCGCGTCGGCGCCGGCGGCAAGGGCGGCATCGAGGTCTTCCTCGCGGGTGATGCCGCAGATCTTGATGCGGGTTCGGGTCATGGAGATAGGATGATACTCCCGCTCTCCACGGGCAAACCCCACTCCGGCGCGTACTCGACACCGGCGAAATACAGCCCGGCGGCATCGAAGGTCGGCGCCGCACGGGTGCGGTCGCGGCCTTCCAGCAGTTCTGCGATCCATTCGGGACGATGCCGGCCCTTGCCCACGAACACCAGCGCCCCCACCAGGTTGCGCACCATGTGGTGCAGGAAGGCGCTTGCCGTAAAGTCGAAGGAGATCACATCGCTTTGCCTTAAGATCGCAACATGATGCATGATCTTTACGGGAGACTTGGCCTGACACTCGGCAGCACGGAAGGCGGAGAAATCGTGCTCGCCGGGCAGGCAGGCTGCGGCGGCGCTCATCGCCCCGACATCGAGCGGCGCATGGTGCCAGCCGACCCGCCCATGCGCCGCCGCCGGTCGTATCGGCCGGTTCAGCAACAGGTAACGGTAGCTGCGCGCGCGCGCGGAGAAGCGAGCATGGAAGTCGCCCCTCACGCGCATCGCCCAGCGTACCGCCACGGCCGGCGGCAGATGGGCATTGACGCCCCGTACCCAGGCGGTGTCGGGGCGTTCGACCTCGGTATCGAAATGGACGACCTGGGCTAGTGCATGGACGCCCGCGTCGGTACGTCCGGCACACATCGTCCGGACAGGCGCACCGGCGATTGCGGCCAGCGCCCGTTCCAGCACGTCCTGCACGGTATTGCCATGGGCCTGCGATTGCCAGCCGGCAAACGGCCCGCCATCGTATTCGACGCCCAGCGCGATCCTCACGACTTGTCCGCCTCCCCTTCGGAAAGCCAGGCCCGCCAATCCTTTGGGGTCTCGGCATAGTCGAGCACCAGCATCAGCCGGACAACGGTACGATCACGCAGCTTTTGTCCCAATATCGGCCACAACAATGCGTAAAAGCCCTTCATCAGGCCGGAAGTTCCCAGAATCTCGTGCATGGAGGCCAGGGAAGCCAGCAGCAACAGGAGCCGGAGGCAGTGCTCCCCCGCCATCCGGAGTCCCTCGACGGTCGCACCCGGAATAACTTCAAACGGTTGCCCGGATGTAGTACCGAAAGCGAACAGGAGGGCCAGGGAGATGAACAGCCAGCGGGCCCGCGCCAAAAGGCGGAAGGTGCGGCGCCTCGCACGCCAGGCGGCCAGCGGAAGCAGAAATACGGAGGCTACAGCAAGGCCGGCAAGCGACAGCGCTTGCAGGGCGAACGCCAATCCGACCCAGGCGATCAGGAGGATGGCGGGATGGATCATCGTGGGGATGCGCCCCGCGCGACATGGAAACCCGCCGCGGGATCCTGCAAACGTCAGCCTTCGAGCCGGGCGAGCTTGGCGCGGGCAATCTCCTGCTGCCGGGGGCTGCCCTCACTGAGGACTTCCTGCAGCAGTTCGCGCGCGCCATCATTGTCGCCCATTTCTTCGTAGGCCTGCGCCAGCTCCAGCTTGGTGGCGACCTCGGAGTTGTCCTGCGCAGCGGGTTCCTCCTCCGCGACAAGAGACACGGGCGCCCCGGCAGCAATACCCATGGCCTTGGAGATGCCCGGCTCTGCCGCGAGTTCCCGCGCTGGAGCGGACGAAGATTCCGCTTCGGCGGCCTCGTGCGATTCTCCCGGTCCGCCGAGATCCAGGCTGATTGCGGAAATATCCAGTGGCAGCGCCGCCGGCTCCTCGATGGGAGCGGCGACGGCCTCGCCAAGATCGAAATTGAAGTCGATGCTGTCACCGCCTGCAACGGGGGCACCGGTTTCGACGGGGAAAATCGTTTTCCCGCTGTCGGTTTCAGACAATTCGAGATCGATATCGAGGCCGGAAGATTCGACGGCCGGCGCTGCCGCCGCCGGTGCCGTCGGTTCGATCGACGCCCCGAGGTCGAGGTCGAAATCCAGGCTCGCCACTTCTTCGATGGATTGGGACGGCGCCTCGGCGGCGCTTTCCGGCGGCGCGCCGAGATCGAGATCGAAATCGAGCGCGGCGGATGTCTCCTCGGGCGGCGGAGCGACGGACGGCGGCACCGCGGCGGCGGTCAATTGGGCAAGCTCGCCCGGCATGGTCACCGTGTCACGCACCTTGTCGGCTTCGGACGGCGGTACGACGATAGTGGTGCTGCCGAAATCCGCAGGCACCCGGCCGCCGGGCGACGCCGGCTGGCCGCCATACAGGGGATTCTCGGGGTCAAGGCTGCGGCCCATCGTCGCCGCCTTCTCCCAGTCCGGCCCTGCCCCCCCGGTATGCCCGTAAATGTCGCCCGCCAGGGTTTCAAACTGTTTCAGGCTCTTGCGGGCCGCGTAGATTTCAAGCAGTTTCAGGTGGATCGCGTGACGCGTCGGATCGTTCTTGAGCGCGTCGATGAGAATTTCCTCCGCCTGGGCATCTCGGCCATACGCCATATAGACATCGGCCTCGGCGACCGGGTCCACCCCCTCGTCGGCATCGATGGCCGCCGCGCCCGCCTGACTGAAGTCGCTCTGCAGGGATGCGCCGGTATCAACGCTCTGCCCGCCGGTGGAACCGAACACCGAGTTGGACGTCAGCTCGCTTTCCGTGATGCGGCTGGTCGGCCCCATGTCCGATCCCCCGCGCTTCCTGCGCCAGACCGAATAACCGAGGTAACCCAGCAGGAGCAGCAGGATCCCACCGCCGCCGAACGCGAGCTCCGGGTTTTCCTCGATGAAGCCTGGCGGCGGCGAAGGTTGTTTGGCCACGGGCGGCTTTTTCGGCGCCGGTTCCGGTTCCTTCATTTCCGGGGCGGGCGCCTGCGCCTGCTTCTGCAACTCGGCTCCTTGCTGACTCTTTAGTTCGGCCAATTTCTTGAGATCGCCGAGATTCTTTTCCAGCTCGGCAATCCGTCCACCAGCTTCCTTCAGCGCCTTGTTTCTCGCAACGAGATCCTCTTCAAGCGCCGCGACGCGCCCCCCGGCATCCTTGGCCCCCTTTGGGACTTCCGTGCGGGAAACCTCAAGCTTGTCCTTGCCGGGCGCCGGGACCACCTTTTCCTCGACTCTGGGGGCGATCTTTCCGGCCACCGCCTGCCGGGGAGGAGCCTCCTCTCTGACGAGCTCGGCAATCGCCGCAGCAGCGGCAAGCTTCTTGCGGTAGGCATCGAAGTCGGCGGCATGCGCGACGATGATCTTGCGCGCCTCGCCCGGTTCGACGGCCTTGGCCGCTTCGGCGTCGGGAATACTGAGGATCTTGCCGGCGCGCAGGCGGTTCATGTTCGCGCCGTCGAAAATATCCTTGTTGCGGCTGAACAAGGCAATCAGCATCTGATCGAGACTGACGCCCGCGGGCCTGGTCTCGGCGGCAATCCTGCCCAGCGTGTCGCCCCGCTTGACGACGCGGACGGCGGAGGCCGCCTCATCGCCGCCGGGCTTGTCGGCCGGCATGGCTTCTTCCGCCTTGGTTTTTTTCGGTAGGAGCTTCTCGTCGATCGGGGCCGTGGCACGCAGCTCGGGCACCTTTCCCGCCGGAACGGCAGGCGCCGACGGCACAGCGACGGCCGGTTCGGACTTGACTTCCGGCATGGCAACGGGAGGCGGCGGCACTTGCAGGATTTCGGGCGGATCCAGCAGGAAAGTGTATTCCCGCACCATGCGGCCGGAGGACCAGTTCAACTCGACCAGGAGATCGAGGAAGGGATCATTGACCGGGCGATCGCTGATGACGCGAAGGAAGGGCTGCCCGTCGGGACGCTTGTCCAGAACGAATCGAATGCTCGCCACGACAGGCGCAAACTCGATGCCCACCTGCCTGAACGCTTCCGCCGAGGCGACCCGTGCCGACAGCGAGGACAGCTCCTCGCGGGATGCGGTGAGTTCCAGTTCGGCCTGCAATGGCTGGCCCAGGGGCGAAAGAACGGTGAGCTTGCCGAGTCCGGCGGCCTGCCCGCCCAGCGGCAAAGCCACCAGGGAAACCGCCAAAACGATGGCTTTGAGTTTGCTTCGCTTGTCTGATTTAAACACGACGCCTCTCCGCAAGGACACCATCTCTCCAGCATTCAAAACGAAGTTTCAGAGAAGGCCAATGCCCGCATGGGCGGACGTTATGCCGGAACTAAAATAACATCATGACCTTAGCGATGCAAGCTCAACCTTACCTTTATCTTTTTGGCTGTGGCCCGGTTGTCGAGACCAAGGATATCAATCCAGAAGGATTCGCAATATGCGCCGTAACGGCTCCGCCGCCCCCCAGAGCAGCTGGTCGCCGACCGTGAATGCCGACAGGTATTCAGGGCCCATGGCGAGCTTGCGCAGCCGGCCGACCGGTACGGCCAGGGTGCCCGTTACCGCGACGGGCGTCAGCGCCTTCATGGTCATGTCCCGCTGATTGGGCACCACGCTCACCCAGTCGTTGTGGGCCGCCAGCATGGCTTCGATATCGGCCAGGGGTATGTCTTTCTTGAGCTTGACGGTCAATGCCTGGGAATGGCAGCGCATGGCGCCGATGCGCACGCACAGGCCGTCCACCGGAATCGGACGGGCGCCCAAACCGAGAATCTTGTTGGTTTCCGCACCGCCCTTCCACTCCTCGCGGCTCTGCCCGTTGCCGAGATCCTTGTCGATCCAGGGAATCAGGGAGCCGGCCAGCGGCACGCCGAAATTTTCCGTCGGGAAGGAGTCGTCGCGCAGGATGCCGGCCACCTCTCGGTCGATGTCGAGGATGGCCGAAGAAGGATCGTCGAGCAGCGATTTCGCCACGCGATGCGCCTCGCCCATCTGGTTGAGCAGCTCGCGCATGTTCTGGGCGCCGGCGCCGGAGGCCGCCTGGTAGGTCATCGAGGTCAGCCACTCGACGAGGTCGGCCTTGAACAGGCCGCCCAGCGCCATCAGCATCAGCGACACGGTGCAGTTGCCGCCGATCCAGTTCCTGCCGCCCTTCGCCAGCGCATCCTCGATGACGTGCAGGTTCACCGGGTCGAGAATGATGACGGCGTCGCCCTTCATGCGCAGTGACGAGGCTGCGTCGATCCAGTGGCCGTTCCAACCGGCCGCGCGCAGCTTCGGGAACACCTCGTTGGTGTAGTCGCCGCCCTGGCAGGTGATGACGATGTCCATCCGCCGCAGTTCGTCGATGCCTTTCGCATCCAGCAGCGGCGCGCCGCCGGACTCCGCCGGCCCCTGGCCGCCGACGGCCGAGGTGGTAAAGAACACAGGATCAACCAGGGCGAAATCGTTTTCCTCGCGCATGCGCTGCATCAGCACGGAACCCACCATGCCGCGCCATCCGACCAGACCCACTTTCCTCATGTTCGCGTTTCCCGACTCAGAGGGCCGCCAGCACGGCGTCGCCCATTTCCTTCGTGCCGACCTTCTTCGTGCCCGGCTCGAAGATGTCCGCCGTGCGCAGGCCCTGCGCCAGCACCTTCTTCACCGCGCCCTCGATGCGCTGCGCCGCGGACTCCTGGCCGAAGGTGTAGCGCAGCATCATCGCCGCCGACAGGATGGTCGCCAGCGGGTTGGCCACGCCCTGGCCGGCGATGTCGGGCGCCGATCCGTGGATGGGCTCATAGAGGCCCTTGTTGTTCGCGTCGAGCGAGGCCGAGGGCAGCATGCCGATTGAGCCCGTCAGCATCGAGGCCTCGTCTGAAAGGATGTCGCCGAACATGTTGCCGGTGACCATGACGTCGAACTGCTTGGGATTCTTCACGAGCTGCATCGCGGCGTTGTCGACCAGCATGTGCGAGAGCTCCACGTCGGGGTATTCCTTCGCGGTCTCGACCACCACGTCGCGCCACAGCTGCGTGCATTCGAGCACGTTCATCTTGTCGATGGAGCAAAGGCGGCGATTGCGCTTCCTCGCCGCCTCGAAGGCCACGCGGGCGATGCGGCGAATCTCGGATTCCGAGTAGATCATCGTGTTGATGCCGACCCGCTCGCCGTTCCTGACTTCAATGCCACGCGGCTGGCCGAAGTAGACGTCGCCGGTCAGCTCGCGCACGATCAGGATGTCGAGCCCGGCCACGATCTCGGGCTTGAGCGTCGAGGCGTTGGCCAGTTCCGGGTAGAGCACCGCCGGCCGCAGGTTGGCGAACAGGCCGAGATCCTTGCGGATGCGCAGCAGGCCGCGCTCGGGCCGCAGCTCGCGCGGGTTGTTGTCCCACTTCGGGCCGCCCACGGAACCCATCAGCACGGCATCGGCCTCTTTCGCGATTCGCTGCGTCGCATCGGGAAATGGGTCGCCCGCCGCGTCGATGGCGCATCCGCCCAGCAGCGCCTCTTCCAGTTCCATCTTCAAATCGAGCGCCTTCAGCACCCGCACAGCCTGCTCGACAATTTCCGGGCCGATGCCGTCGCCCGGCAGAACACAAATCTTCATGTGGATTCCTATGCAAATGGATTGTTCAATGCGGCATCGGCAGCCAGCCGGTCCGAGGGAAGGCGCACGCTCACCGGGTCGCCTTCTGGATCGCCTCGCCACCCTTTTCAATGTCCTTGCCGATGCCCTGAACGGTGTGACAGGCGCCCAGAGCAAAAGCGGCAGCCAGCAAAATGATCGAGAACCGAATTATCTTCATGGTCGTCTCCTTCGCAAGCCCCGCGCACTGAGGGCTGCGGGGGCGCGAATTATCGCACAGGCCGGCGTGACAGGCCGCGCCAGACCAGCAGCAGGCCGACGGCGGCGAAGGCGGAGCCCAGCGTGTAGGTCGGCCCCGGGCCGAGGCTCTCCCATGCCTGTCCGCTGGCGATGTTGCCCAGCATGCCGCCGGCGCCGAAGGAGATGCTGCCGTAGAGCGCCTGCGCGTGCGCCTGGTGCCGGGCGGAGAACCACCGGTTGAGGGCGGCGACCGCCGCGGCGTGGTAGGCGCCAAAGGTGGCGCCATGCATGAGCTGCGCGAGCAGCAGCAGGGCGATGGAGTCGGCGTGCCAACCGATCAGCAGGAAGCGGATCACCGCCAGCACGAAGCTCGCCATCAGGATGGCGCGGATCGACCAGACGCGCATCATGCGGGGCATCAGCATGAAGGCGGCGATCTCGGCCACGACGCCCAGGGACCAGAAGGCGCCGATGGCCGTCTTGCCGTAGCCGTGGTCGACCAGATGGATCGAGTAGAAGACGTAGAACGGCCCGTGGGCGGCCGCCATGAAGAAGCACGCCGCCAGCAGGGCCAGTACCTCTGGCCGGCGCAGCGTGGCACGCATGGGCGTGGATTCCCGGTGGGGGGGCGATGGCGCCTCCGGCAGCCTCCAGGCGCAGGCGGCGATGCCCAGGAGCATGGCGAGGATGAGGACGGGCAGGCTGGAGAGCGGCGCCGCGTCGAGCCAGGCGCCAGCGCCCAGCACGGCGGCGATGAAGCCGACCGAGCCCCAGAGCCGGATGCGGCCGTAGCGGTCGGACCGGTCGGCGAGATGATCGAGCGTGAGCGCCTCCACCAGCGGCAGCGAGGCGCTCCAGAAGAAGGCGAGGATCGCCATGCCGGCGAACAGCCCCCAGAAGTCCCGCGCAAGGAGAAAGACCAGGGCCCCCGTCGCCGAGAGCGCAGCGGCCAGGCGCACCACCGCCGTCCTCCGGCCAAGACGATCGGCCAGCGCGCCCCATAGGTTGGGGGCCAGCATGCGCATCACCTGCATCAAGGACATCAGCACGCCGATGTCCCAGCCCGTCAGGGCCAGGGATTGCAGGTATAGGGTGAAGTAGGGCGCAAAGACGCCGATGAAGGCGAAATAGAAGAAGTACCAAGCCGAAAGCCGCCAATAAGGCGGCGCGCCGGAAGTCAATGGCCCTTGCCGTGCTGCTGGCCGGCCCGGAAAGCGAGCAGCACATGGTAAATCTCGTCCTTGAGCTTGACGCGCTGCTTCTTCATGTCCTCGAGGGTGAAATCCGCCACCGGCATGTCGTGCTCCTCGAGATTCTCCACCTTGCCGGTCAGTCGGTCGTAGCGCGCGAACAGGCCCGCGAAATGGCCATTCACCGACTTCAACGCGTCGATCGCGTCGCACATGTCGGGGAATTCGTGGCGGAGGTCGTGATGGTCGATTTGCATGGGCTCTTCTCCCGTATGGATGTCATGTTCATTCTACCCGCCGGCCGGGAATGGCCGGCAGGGGGCAGCGTACGTCGCCGCACTGCGCGCGGTGCCGCAGGGCCGCGTCGATCAGCACGAGGGCCAGCATCGCCTCGGCGATGGGCGTGGCGCGGATGCCGACGCAGGGGTCGTGGCGGCCGTGGGTCGCAACGGTCGTCGCATGTCCTGAAAGGTCGATGGAGCGGCGCGGCAGGCGGACGCTCGACGTCGGCTTGATGGCGACGTTCACCACGATGTCCTGGCCCGTCGAGATGCCGCCCAGGACGCCGCCGGCATGGTTGGTGACGAAGCCGGCGGGCGTCAACTCGTCGCCGTGCTCGCTGCCGCGCTGGGCCACTGAAGCGAAACCGGCGCCGACCTCGACGCCCTTGACGGCATTGATGCCCATCATGGCGTAGGCGATCTCCGCATCGAGGCGGTCATAGACCGGTTCGCCCCAGCCGACAGGCACGTTCGCCGCCGTCACGGTGATCTGCGCGCCGACAGAATCGCCCGACTGGCGCAGCTCGTCCATATACGCCTCCAGTTTCGGCACGATGCCGGCGTTCGGCGCGAAGAAGGGATTGGCCTCGATGGCCGCGCTGTCCTCGAAGGGGATTTCGATGGGGCCGAGCCGGCTCATCCAGCCGCGCACCTCGACGCCGTAACGCTGCCGCAGCCACTTGCGGGCGATGGCGCCGGCGGCGACGCGCACCGCCGTCTCGCGGGCGCTGGACCGGCCGCCGCCGCGGTAGTCGCGGATGCCGTACTTCTGCCAGTAGGTGTAGTCGGCGTGGCCGGGGCGGAACATCGTGGCGATGTCGCCATAGTCGTGGCTCTTCTGGTCCTGGTTGCGGATCAGCAGACCGATGGGCGTGCCCGTGGTCCTGCCCTCGAAGACGCCGGAAAGGATCTCCACCGTGTCCGGCTCGCGGCGCTGGGTCACGTGGCGTGAGGTGCCGGGCCTGCGCCGGTCCAGTTCGGCCTGGATGTCGGCCTCGGACAGTTCCATGCCCGGTGGGCAGCCATCCACCACGCAGCCGATCGCCGGGCCATGGGACTCGCCGAAGGAAGTGACGCGGAACAGGGTGCCGAAGGTGTTGCCGGACATGGTGTCGAGTTTATCATCCCGCCGGCGATGGCGGCGCCGCGTCCCGCAACGCCCGCCGGAGCACCTTGCCGATGCCGCTCTTCGGCAATTCGTCGCAGAAGACCACGCGGTGGGGTACCTTGTAGGGCGCCAGGTTTTCCCGGCAATGGGCGATCAGCATCCCCGCAGTGAGCGCGGCGTCCCTCCTCACCACGTAGAGCCTCACGGCCTCGCCCGTCCTCGGATCGGGCGCGCCGACGGCCGCCGCCTCCAGGACGCCCGGATGCATCATGGCCACCGACTCGACCTCGTTGGGGTAGACGTTGAAGCCGGACACCAGAATCATGTCCTTCCGGCGGTCGACGATGCGCAGGAAGCCCTTTTCGTCCATCACGGCCACATCCCCCGTGCGCAGAAAGCCGTCCGGCATCATGACCTGCGCCGTTTCCTCCGGGCGCCGCCAGTACCCTTTCATCACCTGCGGTCCGCGAACGCACAGTTCGCCGGGTTCGCCGGGCGGCAGGTCGCGGCCTTCGTCATCGCGGATCGCGACTTCGGTCGATGGGATCGGCAGGCCGATGGCGCCGTTGAACTCGGTCAGATCGAGGGGATTGATGGCGACGGCCGGCGAGGCCTCGGTCAGGCCGTAGGCCTCGATCAGGGGCACGCCGGTCACCTTCTGCCAGCGCTCAGCCACCGCCCGCTGCACGGCCATGCCGCCCCCCAGGGCGATGCGCAGCCGAGAGAAATCCAACCCGGCGAAATCCGGGTGGTTGAGCAGGGCGCCGTAAAGGGTGCTGACGCCGGTGATGGCGGTGAACCGGTGCCGGGCCAGCTCTCCGACGAACGCCGGGATGTCGCGCGGATTGGCGATCAACACATTGGCGGCGCCGATCCGGAAGAAAGTCAGGCAATTCGCCGTCAGGGCGAAGATGTGGCAGAGCGGCAGGGCGGTGATGACGATCTCCTCGCCCTCGCGCAGGAAGGGACGGATCCACGCATGGGCCTGCTGGAGGTTGGCGACGACGTTGCGATGGGTCAGCATCGCGCCCTTGGCGACGCCGGTGGTGCCGCCGGTGTATTGCAGGAAGGCGATGTCGTCGGGGCCGACATCGACCGGCGCCGGGGATGCCGCCGCGCCGCGCGCCATCGCGGCGCGCCACGCCACGGACTGCGGCAGCCGCCACGCCGGCACCTTCTTCTTCACGTGCCTGACGACGAAATCGACGACCGCCCCCCTGATCGGGCCGAGCATGTCGCCCAGGCGGGTGACGAGCACGTGACGGACGGAGGTGCCCCCGATCGCCGCCTGCACCACGTGGGCGAAGCTCTCGAGGACGACGATGGCCTCGGCGCCGGAGTCCGAGAGCTGGTGCGCCAGCTCTCGAGGCGTGTAGAGCGGATTGCAGTTGACCACCGTCAGGCCCGCCCGCAGCGCGCCGAACAGGCAGACGGGATATTGCAGGACGTTGGGCAACATCAGGGCGATGCGGGCGCCCTTCGTCAGTCCCATGGACTGGCAGCAGGCCGCGAAATCCCGTGCAAGCCGGCCCATCTGCGCATAGCTCGCCGGCCTGCCCATGCTGATGAAGGCGACGCGGGAGCCGAAGGCGGCGACGCTTCTCTCGAACAGGTCGCCGATGCAGCGGAACTCCCCGGCATCAATCTCGGCGGGGATCCCGGCCGGGTAGCTCTTCAGCCATTTCTTGTCCATGATGCCGCCGAAGCAGGCCGACGCCCCTCTTCCATTCCGTTGGAACCGAGTATACTCGCGGCCATCCTTCCACCGCAGCCGCATTGCAAGAGGAACACATGAGCGAACACATCCTTCACGTCACCGATGCCACTTTCAAGAACGAAGTGCTGGAATCCGGCGTTCCCGTCCTGGTCGATTACTGGGCGGACTGGTGCGGCCCCTGCAAGATGATCGCGCCCGTTCTCGAAGAGGTCGCGCGCGAATACGCCGGCAAGATGAAGATCGCCAAGCTCAACATCGACGACAACCCGAAGACGCCTGGCGAATACGGCATCCGCGGCATCCCGACCCTGATCCTGTTCAAGGGCGGCAACGTCGAGGCCACCAAGGTCGGCGCCCTGTCGAAATCCCAATTGACCGCCTTCATTGACAGCAATCTCTGATCCCGCTAGAGTCCGGCCTGAAATCGCCCAGCCGCGCTGGCTGGCCCCCGGTTTCAGGCCAGCGCCGGTTTCCCGGGCGCACCCATAATCCCTCCGCCGCCGTTCTTCCCGACATCCCTCCCGGAACGTTTCCCGCGTTCGCGCCCATTCCCCAGGTTTCCCTTCCCATGCATCTCTCGGAGCTCAAAGCCCATCACGTCAGCCAGCTGCTCGAAATGGCCGCCGAAAACCAGATCGAGGGCGCCAACCGGCTGCGAAAGCAGGAACTGATCTTCGCCCTGCTCAAGAACCAGGCCAAAAAAGGCGAAAGCATCTACGGAGACGGCGTGCTGGAAGTGCTGTCCGACGGCTTCGGATTCCTCCGCTCGCCCGATATTTCCTACCTCGCCGGCACCGACGACATCTATGTCTCGCCATCGCAGGTCCGCCGCTTCAACCTGCGCACCGGCGACACGATCGAGGGGGAGGTCCGCACTCCCAAGGACGGCGAGCGCTACTTCGCCCTCGTCAAGGTGGATCGCGTCAACGGCGAGCCGCCGGAAGCTTGCAAGAACAAGATCCTCTTCGAGAACCTGACGCCGCTGCATCCGAACCAGCCGCTGCTGCTCGAACGCGACATGCGCGGCGAGGAAAACACCACCAGCCGCGTCATCGACATGATCGCGCCCATCGGCAAGGGCCAGCGCGGCCTGCTGGTGTCCAGCCCGAAGTCCGGCAAGACGGTGATGATGCAGCACATCGCCCACGCCATCACCGCCAACCATCCGGACGTCGCGCTGATCGTCCTGCTGATCGACGAGCGTCCCGAGGAAGTCACGGAGATGCAGCGCTCGGTCAAGGGCGAAGTGGTTGCCTCCACCTTCGACGAACCGGCCACCCGCCACGTCCAGGTGGCCGAAATGGTCATCGAGAAGGCCAAGCGCCTGGTCGAGCACAAGAAGGACGTCGTCATCCTGCTCGACTCCATCACCCGGCTGGCGCGCGCCTACAACACCGTGCAGCCGGCCTCCGGCAAGGTGCTGACCGGCGGCGTGGACGCCAACGCGCTGCAAAAGCCCAAGCGCTTCTTCGGCGCCGCCCGCAACATCGAGGAAGGCGGTTCCCTGACCATCATCGCCACCGCCCTGATCGACACCGGCTCCCGCATGGACGATGTGATCTACGAAGAGTTCAAGGGCACCGGCAACATGGAAATCCACCTCGACCGCCGCATGGCCGAGAAGCGGGTCTACCCGGCGATCAACGTCAACCGCTCCGGCACGCGGCGCGAGGAGCTGCTGCTCAAGCCCGACGTGCTCCAGAAGATATGGGTCCTGCGCAAGCTGCTCTACGGCCTGGACGACCTGGAGGCCATGGAATTCCTGCTCGACAAGGTCAAGTCGACCAAGTCGAACGCCGAATTCTTCGACGCCATGCGTCGCGGTTGATTCGGAAGCACTTTTTATGGATAATGCGCGGCCTCAGTTTCAACATCATTCCAGCCTCGCCACCAAGGACAGAAACATGAAAGAAGGCATCCACCCGAAGTACGCCGAGATCGAGGTGACTTGCAGCTGCGGCAACCAGTTCAAGACCCAATCGACCTCCATCCGCGCGCTGCACATCGAAGTCTGCTCCGCCTGCCATCCGTTCTACACGGGCAAGCAGAAGATCGTGGACACTGCCGGTCGCGTCGAGCGCTTCCGCCAGAAGTACGGCAAGCGTGCCGCCGCCTGAGATACCTCTCGCCGGACAATCCGAAAAACGGCAGCTGCGGCTGCCGTTTTAGTTTCCGACGCGCCAACGACACGAAATGTCCGCCTTCCCCGACTCCAGACCGGCGCAGCCGCCGCGCCCCTGGCTGATGTTGCTGTTGTGCGGCATCTACCTGCTGACCGGAGTCGTCGGCCACGACCCGTGGAAATCCGAGGATGCCCAGCACCTCGGCGTCGCCTGGGGCATCTTCAACGGCGAAGGCTGGCTGGTGCCGCGCATCGGCGGCGAGCCCTGGATCGAGACCACGCCGGCCTGGCACTGGGTCGCCGCCATCCTTGCGCGCCTCACTTCCTGGGCGCTGCCTTTCCACGACGGCGCGCGACTCGCGACGCCGCTCTTCGGCGCCCTGTTGCTGCTGGGCCTGCATCGCGCCGCCGGCCTGCTGCATGGCCATTCTGCCGCTCTGGTCGCCCCGCTGCTGGCCGTCGGCACCCTTGGCCTGCTGATGCCGAGCCACCTCGCCCATCCGGCCATCGCCGTCCTGGCCGCCACCGTCGCCGCGTTCATCGGCCTGGCGCTGCTGCCGCGGCAGCCGGCGCACGGCACCGCCTGGCTGGCGCTGGGCGTCGGCGGGGCCTTCTTCATCGGCGGGCTCGGCGGCGTCGCCCCGCTGCTGCCCCTGCTCCTGCTGCCCGCCGTGCGCCGGCAATGGCTGGCCCTGTTCTTCGCCATCTACCTCAGCCTTGCCGTGGCGAGCATCTGGCCGACCCTGCTGGCGCTGCGCATCCCGGAACACTTGACTGCATGGTGGCGCCACGAACTCGGCGGCGCCGCACCGCGCCTGGCCTTCTCTGCCGACCACCTGAAGCTTCTCGGCTGGTTCACGTGGCCCCTGTGGCCCGTCGCCGCCTGGTCGGCCTGGTACCATCGCCAGCGCTGGCGCGACTGGTCGTTATTGGTTCCGATGGTCGGCACGCTGTCGGCGATGGCCTGGTTCTTCACCCACGAGGCGCGGCCGCTCAACGCCATGCCGCTGGTGGTGCCGCTCTGCCTGCTCGCCGCCGCCGGCGTCGACCGGCTGCGACGCGGCGCGGCCGGCGCCCTGGACTGGTTCGGCATGATGACCTTTACCCTCGTGACCGGCCTCGTCTGGCTCGGCACCTCCGCCATGCTGGCCGGCTGGCCTCCCAAGATCGCCCGCAATTTCACCAAGCTGGCGCCGGGATTCGTCGCCGAGGTTTCGGCGCCGGCACTGCTCGCCGGACTGGCGATCACGGCGGTCTGGGCGCTGCTACTGATCAGGCTGCCGCGCTCCCCTTGGCGGGCGGCGGCGCGCTGGGCCGGCGGCGTCACCGTCATGTGGGCGCTCGTGACGGCGCTCTGGCTGCCATGGATCGACCACGGCAGGACCTACCGGAGCGCGGCCACCGGACTGCGCAAGGCGATCGGACAGGATTCCGGCTGCATCGCCCGAAGCGGCCTGGGTACCTCGCAGCGCGCCTCCCTCGATTATTTCGCCGGCATACGGACGCTGCCGCGCTCCGCCGGCGCCGGCTGCCGCTGGCTGCTGGCCCAGGAGGGATCGCGCAAGAACGCGCGGCCGGGCTGGGCGGAAGTCTGGGAAGGCGGCCGGCCGGGCGACCGGCGCGAACGGCTGCGACTGTATCGGCGCGATTGACGGGTTACGCCTTGACCTTGAGGAAATGCTCGCGATAGTACCTGAGCTCCTCGATCGACTCGTGGATGTCGGCCAGCGCCTCGTGCTTGCCGCCTTTCTTGACGCCCTTGGCCACCTCCGGCCGCCATCTCTTGCATAGCTCCTTGAGGGTGGACACGTCGAGGTTGCGATAGTGGAACCACGCCTCCAGCTTCGGCATCCAGCGCGCCATGAAGCGGCGGTCCTGGCAGATCGAGTTGCCGCACATCGGCGACTTGCCGGCCGGAACGAACCGCTTGAGGAATTCAAAGCACTGGGCCTCGACATCCGCCTCGGACAACACCGAGGCACGGACCCTGTCGATCAGACCCGACTTGCCGTGGGTCTTCTTGTTCCAGTCGTCCATCCCGTCCAACACGGCGTCCGTCTGATGCACCACCCAGACCGCGCTCTCGGCGACAACTTCCAACTGGCTGTTGGTGATTACCACGGCCATCTCGATGACGCGGTCGCGGTCGGGATCGAGCCCGGTCATCTCCATGTCCAGCCAGACGAGGGCGTTCTGATCCTGTGCCATAGCGAGTGCTCCCTCTGCAACTTGTTGATTATTATGACCAGCCTAGGCAGGCACGCACAACGATACACACATTTGATGCGGGGCGCCGGAAAGCTCTGAAAAATGGAGCCCGAAAAAAGAACGGCGGGGCTCATCTCCCCGCCGTGCCTGTAATGCGCAGCCCCGGATCGCCGGGCCGTCAGGTGCGCCTGGCCCGTACGATCTGGTAGGCGCGACCAAGATAGCCGATCGGCGCGCTCCAGATGTGCACCAGGCGCGTGAAGGGGAAGAACAGGAATACCGACATGCCCAGGAACATATGGAACTTATACACCGGGCTGACATCGAGCACGAGCTTGGGATCGGGATGCAGGTAGAGGATGCTCTGCACCCAGTCGGCGAGACGGATCATCATCTCGGGATCGCCGGCGTTGGCGTGATGCACGGAGGTCGGAATCGTGAACAGCCCGGCGGCGGCCGTCAGGGCGAGCCAGCCGAGGATGTTGATGTCCATCCAGCGCGACGCGGCGCGCACCCGGACATTGGTCATACGCCGCAGCCAAAGCGATACCGCGCCGACCAGACAGGCGCCGCCGAACACCGTGCCCGCCAAGATGGCGATCCACTGGTGGGTCATATCGGACACGCCGAGCGCCAGGAACACCGTGTGCGGCGTCAGCAGCCCCGCGAAGTGGCCGAGGAAAAGGCCGAGGATGCCGTAGTGGAAGAAATTGCTCGCGAAGCGCATGCCGCTCTTCGACAACAGCTGGCTGGAATCGCTTTTCCATGTGTATTGTTCGGTATCGAAGCGGATCCAGCTGCCAAGCAGGAACACGGTGGTAGCGATGTAGGGATACACGCCGAAGATGAAGTTGTTCAGGAATTCCATGATCGTCTCCGTTTTCTTTAGTCAACACCGCCGTCCGGCACACTCGGACGACAGGCTTGGCGGCGCATTCCAGTTCACCGGCGGGTCGAAATCGCCATCGTCAAGCAGTGGGTTGGATTTCGCGGCGGCTAGCGTCGCGTCGGCATCGCCGCTGGCCTCGACCAGCCTGCTGCGCCGTTCGATCAGCGCGATCAGATCGGCGTAGGGGCTGCCCGCCTCGGCCAGATTGGCATGCAACTGGCGCAAGGCCTTGTTCCAGCGCGACAGGAACATCCGGCTCTCCTCGCCGTCCTCCAGCACCGAAGTGAACTCGAGCACCAGCGGCAGGTAGTCCGGCAGCTCCTTTTGCGCGATCTCGATACCGTACTCCTTGTAGTACTCGGCAAGATCGATCAGCGCCGGCCCGCGGTTCTTGTCCTCGCCGATGAGATGGTGGGTCAGATGCAGGCTGTGCTCGGGCACCATGTCGAAGGTGCGCACGTACTCCTCCTCGCTCGCCGTCGGATCGTTGTCCGACAGCTGGCCGAGGAATCGCTTGAGCGCCGCGCGCTCGTCCGCCGAGAGGTCGGCCGTGGCGATGGCCGCGGCGATCTCCGGCAGGGCGGCGCGCAGCTCGGCGTCGGGGTAGCCGAGCAGCGCGGATAGAATGCGATGAAATAGCATGGCCGCCTCCTTATCGCTCGTCCGCCGACGGCGCCGGCTCGCGCGACTCCACCGTCTCCCGGCGCCGTTCCGGGAACAGCGACTTGCCGCTGATGCCCGGAGAGGAGTCGTTGCCGAACGAGAACCCGTTCTGGCCCTGGAATCCATGGAAGTCCTCGAGGCTCATCTCGGCGTGGCCGGTCGGGATGACGAAGCGATCCTCGTAGTTTGCGATCGCCATCAGCTGGTACATGTCCTTGGCCTGCTGCTCGGTGAGGCCGACGGCGTCGAGCGCGCGGGTGTCGGCCTTGCCTTCGACGTGCACCGATCGCTGGTAGGAGCGCATCGCCAGCATCTTGTTGATCGCCGCGCGGACCGGCTGCTCCTTGCCGGCCGTCAGCAGGCTGGCCAGATACTTGAGCGGCATGCGCAGGGCATCGCCCTTGGGAATGGCGCCATCCGGCTCGGTCGGCAGGGCGCCCTGGTCGATCGCCGACTGCACCGGCGAGAGCGGCGGCACATACCAGACCATCGGCAGGGTGCGGAACTCCGGATGCATCGGGAAGGCGATCTTCCACTCCATCGCCATCTTCCAGATCGGCGACTTGCGCGCCGCCTCGATCCAATCCTCCGGCACGCCGTCGCGGCGGGCGGCGGCGATCACCTCGGGATCGTTCGGATCGAGGAATATCCGCGTATGGGCATCGTAGATGTCCTGCTCGTTCCTGGTGGACGCGAGCTGCTCGATCTTGTCGGCGTCATAGAGCATGATGCCGTTGTAGCGGATGCGGCCGACGCAGGACTCCGAGCACACTGTCGGCATGCCGGACTCGACGCGCGGGTAGCAGCCGATGCACTTTTCAGCCTTGCCCGATTCCCAGTTGTAGAACACTTTCTTGTACGGGCAGGAGGAAACGCACTGACGCCAGCCGCGGCACTTGTCCTGGTCGACCAGGACGATGCCGTCCTCCTCGCGCTTGTAGATCGAGCCCGATGGGCAGGCGGCGACGCAGGCCGGGTTGAGGCAGTGGTTGCAGATGCGCGGCAGGTACAGGTGGAAGGTATTCTGAAACTGCGAGTAGATATGCTTTTCCAGGCCCCTCATGTTGACATCCTTGGCGCGCTTGTCGTACTCGCCGGCGAGGTCGTCCTCCCAGTTGGGGCCCCAATGGATCTTTTCCATCTTCTGGCCGGTGATCTGCGACACCGGGCGGGCGGTCGGCGCGGCTTCCGACAGCGGCGCATTCTGCAGACGCGCGTAGTCGAATGTGAAGGGCTCGTAGTAGTCGTCGATCTCCGGCATGTCCGGATTGGCGAAGATGTTGAGCAGCCGCGATACCTTGCTGCCGGACTTGAGCCGTAGCTTGCCGTCGACCAGTTCCCATCCACCGCGCCAGACTTCCTGATTCTCCCATTGCTTGGGATAGCCGATGCCGGGCTTGGATTCGACGTTGTTGAACCAGGCGTACTCGACGCCTTTGCGGTTGGTCCACACGTTCTTGCAGGTCACGGAACAGGTATGGCAGCCGATGCACTTGTCGAGGTTGAAGACAAGGGCGAATTGGGCACGAACTTTCATTTGAATCTCCTCTTAGTTCCGTGTCAGCGCGGACCGATGCCGGCGGGGTTCAGCTGCTTCTCCCGTTCCGGCGTCAGCGGCCGTTCCAGCCAGTCGACATCCTGGTCGGCGATCTTGTGCACCACGACGAACTCGTCGCGCTGCGTGCCGACCGTGCCGTAGTAGTTGAAGCCGTAGGCGAGCTGGGCGTAGCCACCGATCATGTTGGTCGGCTTGACCACCACCCTGGTCACTGAGTTGAGGATGCCGCCGCGCTTGCCGGTGGAAGGCGAGCCGGGCACGTTCACGATCTTCTCCTGGGCGTGGTACATCAGCGCCATGCCGCGGGGCACCCGCTGGGAGACGACGACGCGGGCAACCGTGGCGCCGTTGCCGTTGACCGCCTCGATCCAGTCGTTGTCCTCGATGCCGATGGCCTTGGCGTCGTCCTCGGCCATCCAGATGTAGGGGCCGCCGCGGAACAGGTTGAGCATGCGCAGATTGTCCTGGTAGCTCGAATGGATGCCCCACTTCGAGTGCGGCGTGATCCAGTTGAGCACCAGGTGCGGCTTGGCCTTGACCGCCGCCGGCACGGTGTTCTGCGACTTCATGTCGAGACCCGGGCGATAGGCGCAGAAACCCTCGCCGAAGTCGAGCATCCACTCGTGGTCCTGATAGAACTGGGCGCGGCCCGTCAGCGTGCGGAACGGGATGTGCTCGTGGATGTTGGTATATCCCGCATTGTAGGACACCTTCTCCGACTCGATGCCGGACCAGGTCGGCGCCGTGATGATCTTGCGCGGCTGGGCCTGGATGTCCCGGAAGGTGATTTTGTCCTCATGGCGGCCGGCGTAGAGGTGGTGGTGATCGACGCCGGTCTTCTTCGACAGCGCCGACCACGACTTGTGCGCCACCTCGCCGTTGGTTTCCGGCGCCATGCGCAGCACGGCGTCGCAAGCGGCGATGTCGGCGGCGATGCTCGGCATGCCCTTGGAAATGCCCTCCTCGCGCACGGTGCCGTTGGCGATCTTGAGTTCCTCGTACTCCTGCTCGGTGTTCCAGTCGATGCCCTTGATGTTGTTGCCGAGCTTGGTCATCAGTGGGCCGATCGCGATGAATTTCTTGTAGGTATTCGGGTAGTCGCGGGTGACAACCTTCAGCAGCGGCAGCGTCTTGCCGGGCACCGGTTCGCAGTCGCCGCGCTTCCAGTCCTTGACGCCCATGGCCTGCGCCAGTTCGAAGGGCGAATCGTGTTGCATCGGCAGCGCGACGACGTCCTTCTTGGTGCCGAGATGCTTCTCGGCGAGGGTGGAAAAGGCCTTGGCGATGTTCTGGAAGATCTGCCAGTCGGACTTCGATTCCCAGCCCGGACTCACGGCCTCGGCGAGCGGATGCACGAAGGGATGCATGTCCGTGGTGTTGAGGTCGTGTTTCTCGTACCAGGTGGCGGTCGGCAGGATGATGTCCGAGTAGGCGCCGGTCGAGTTGAGGCGGAAGTTGATGTCCACCATCAGATCGAGCTTGGCCGTCGGGCCGTTCTCGCGCCACTTGATTTCCTTGCACTCCTTGCCGTCGGTGCCTTCCTGGAGCACGCCGTTCTGCGCGCCGATCAGGTGCTTCAGGAAGTACTCGTGGCCCTTGGCCGAGCAACCAAGGAGGTTGGAGCGCCAGACGAAGAGGTTACGCACGAAGTTCTCGGGCGCGTCGATGTCCTCGTAGGCAAAGGCGAGCTTGCCGGACTTGAGCTGCTCGACCATGTGCTTGGCCACGCCGGCTTCATCCGTGGCGCCTGCCTTCTCAGCTTCGGCAACGATGTCGTGCGGGTTCTTGTTGAAGTGCGGCGCCGATGGCAGCCAGCCGAGGCGCTGCGAGACGACGTTGTAATCGGCGAGTTGGTAACCTTTGTAGCGCGCCTTGGCATTGTCGGCCAGCAGGCCGTCCGCCGAGACCTTTTCGTAGCGCCACTGGTCGGTATGGAAGTACCAGAAGGTCGTCGAGTTCATGTGACGCGGCGGACGATGCCAGTCGGTGGCGAAGGCGATCGGCGCCCAGCCGGCCTGCGGCCGCAGCTTTTCCTGGCCGACGTAGTGCGCCCAGCCGCCGCCGCTCTGACCCACGCAGCCGCACATGTGCAGCAGGTTCATGATCGAGCGGTACGACATGTCGTTGTGATACCAGTGGTTGATCGCGGCGCCCATGATGACCATGGACTTGCCCTTGGTCTTCGCGGCGTTGTCGGCGAACTCGCGGCCGGTGCGGATCAGGTCGGCGCGCTTGACTCCGGTGACCTTCTCCGCCCAAGCCGGCGTGTACGCGACGCTCGCGTCGTCGTAGGACGTGGCGACGTTGCCGCCGCCCAGGCCGCGGTCGATGCCGTACTGCGCGACCTGGAGGTCGAACACCGTGGCGACCAGCGCTTCCTGACCGTTGGCGAGTTTTACCTTGCGCACCGGCACGTTGCGATAGAGCAGGCCCGGTTCGCCCTGGTTGAAGTGCGGGAAACCGACCGAGGCAACGGCGTTCTTGTCGTCGATGCAGGACAGTTGTGCCCGGATCTCGGCTTGGTTGGCGGCGTTCTTCGGCAGCGTATTCCACTTGCCGTCCTCGCCCCAGCGGAAGCCGACGCTGCCGTTGGGCGCGACGAAGGCCTTGCTGATTTCATCGTAGACGATGGTCTTCCAGTCGGGATTGTTGCTCTCGCCGAGCGCGCCGTCGAAGTCGGAGGCGCGCAGCAGGCGGTCGCTGGCGTAGCCGTCGCCGTGGGGGCGCAGCATTACCTGCATCGGCAAATCGGTATAGGTGCGCGCGTACTCGGTGAAGTAAGGATCCTGCCTGGCGATGTGGAATTCCTTGAGCGCCACGTGACCCATGGCCAGGAAGGCCGCGGAGTCGGTGCCCTGCTTGACCGGCATCCAGAGGTCGGCAAACTTCACGTACTCGGCGTAGTCGGGCGCCATCGACACAACCTTGGCGCCCTTGTAGCGCACCTCGGTGGCGAAGTGGGCGTCCGGCGTGCGCGTCATCGGCAGGTTGGCCCCGCAGATGATCAGGTAGGTCGAGTTGTACCAGTCGGCGGCCTCCGGCACGTCGGTCTGCTCGCCCCAGGTCTGCGGGCTCGCCGCCGGCAGGTCGCAATACCAGTCGTAGAAGGAGCCGCAGGCGCCGCCGATCAGGGAGAGATACCGGCTGCCGGCGGCGTAGGAGATCATCGACATCGCCGGGATCGGCGAGAAGCCGTAGATGCGGTCCGGGCCATGCTTACGGATGGTGTGGATGTTGGCGGCGGCGATGATCTCGGTGACCTCGTCCCAGTTGGTGCGGACAAAGCCGCCGAGGCCGCGCACGGCGGTGTACTTGAGGCGCTTGGCCGGGTCGTCCTGAATCGCCTCCCAGGCCTCGACCGGATCCTTGCCGGCCTTGCGTTCGGCGCGGTAGAGATCGAGCAGGCGGCCGCGGATCAGCGGATGCTTGATGCGATGCGGGCTGTAGAGATACCAGGAGAACGACGCGCCGCGCTGGCAGCCGCGCGGCTCATGGTTCGGCAGGTCCTCGCGGGTGCGGGGGTAGTCGGTCTGCTGCATCTCGAACGCCACCAGGCCGCTCTTGACGAAGATCTTCCACGAGCAGCCGCCCGTGCAGTTCACGCCGTGCGTGGAGCGCACCACCTTGTCGTGGCGCCAACGGTTGCGGTATGCGTCTTCCCAGTTGCGGTCCTCGTTGGTGACGATGCCGTGGTCACCCGAGAACGTTCCCTTGATGCGGTCGAAGAATTTCAGTCGGTCGAGAAAATGACTCATTGCTAGCTCCTATCGAATCGTGGCGGAAGGACGGCGGCCCTCCCGGATGCGGCCGGTTCGGCACATGGCTCAGGGATTCCTGATATAGGCGTTGGCACGCAGATAGAACCACCAGTTGACAACCACGCATACGGCATAGAACGCGGCGAATCCGTACATCGCGTATTCGGGCGTTCCGGCCTTGATCTGGTCGCCGATCACCACCGGCGCGATGAAGGATCCGTAGGCGGCCACGGCCGAGGTCCAGCCGAGCACCGGGCCGGCCTGCTCGCGGTCGAAGATGACGCCGACGGTGCGGAAGGTCGAGCCGTTGCCGATGCCGGAGGCGGCGAACAGCAGCACGAACAACGCCATGAACATGAAGAAATACTGCTCCGGCGTCTGCGAATGGTAGGCGAGGAGCATGACGTAGCCGGCGGCGGCCGAGGCCATGACCATGACAATGGAAATGATCTGGGTGACGATCGAGCCGCCCACCTTGTCGGAGATCCAGCCGCCGACCGGCCGGATCAGGGCGCCGACGAACGGCCCGATCCACGCATAGGTCAGCGCCGACGGCGCGTTCGGGTTCTTGGCGGTATGCAGCCACTGGCCGGTGGCCGGGTCGAGGACGTGCTGGACGCCGAAGATGACGTTGATCGACAGCGGCACGGCGTTCGAGAAGCCGATGAACGAGCCGAAGGTGACGACATAGAGCGCGGTCATCGACCAAGTGTGCTTGTTGTTGAATATCTTGAACTGGCGATCGAGGTTGGTGCGCATGTCACCGAAGGCGAACGCCCGCATCACCAGCAGCGTACCGACGATGATCAGCGGCATGGCCACCCACATGTTGAGCAGGCCGAGGCCGAACGGCTGCGGCATGTAGAGATACAAGCCGGCGGCGGCGACCACGAAGCCGAGGAAATAGAGCCAGATGATCTTGGTGAAGGCGGCGGCGGTGGAGCCGATCGACGGCGACAGCGGCAGCAGGTTGTTCATGCCGAAAAAGCCGAAGAAGGCCAGCGGCACCAGCAGCAGCAGCCAGACGAAGCCGCCGTTCTGGATGTAGGTGGCGGTGCCGGACGGGATCTTGCCGAGGATCCAGCCGGAATCCTTGACCAGCGTCATCGGCTCGCCGGCAAGCGCGCCGAACACGCCGGCGGTCATCACCAGCGGGATCAGTATCTGCATGGTCGTCACGCCGAAGTTGCCGAGGCCGGCGTTGATGCCGAGCGCCGTGCCCTGCAGGCGCTTGGGGAAGAAACCGCTGATGTTCGACATCGAGCAGGCGAAATTGCCGCCGCCGATGCCCGACAGCAGCGCGCACAGCTGGAACACCCAGAGCGGCGAATTCTTGTCCTGCAAGGCGATGCCGGTCAGAACGGCCGGCGCCATCAGCAGCGCCGTGGTCAGGAACACGGTGTTGCGGCCGCCGGCGATGCGGATGAAGAAGGTCGCCGGGATGCGCAGCGTCGCGCCGGACAGGCCGGCGATCGCGGCGAGGGTGAACAGCTGCTTCTGATCGAACGGAAAGCCCAGGTTCTGCATCTGCACCGTGATGATGCCCCACATCAGCCACACGGCGAAGCCGCACAGCAGGCTGGGCACGGAAATCCACAGATTGCGGTAGGCGATGCCCTTGCCGGTGGATTCCCAAAAGGCGTTGTCCTCCGGGCGCCAATCGGCGATATCCCGACCCGAGGTCGGCGCGACGGCCTGCGATGATGAGCTCATGAGCGTTGTCTCCTTTGAGGGTTATTCGAGTATGTCGGCGAGGTGCTTGCGGCGGCGGCTCATCAAATCCATCTTGCGGACCTCGGTCCAGTACATCCAGATCAACGAAACCCAGACGACGCCGTACATCAGCATGAAGCAGCTGGAGCGGATGCCGGTGAGATCGACCAGGGCGCCGAACATGATGGGCAGCAGGAAGCCGCCCATGCCGCCGGCCAGGCCGACGATGCCGGAAATGACGCCGATGTTCTTCGGATAGTCGTCCGAGATGTACTTGAAGACGGAGGCCTTGCCGACCGCCCAGGCCACGCCCATGACGAACATCAGCGCGGTGAACATCCAGACGTTGAGGCCGAGGCTGTAGGTCCGCAGGCCGGCGACGGTCTTGATGGTCAATTCGGTCTGCGGATAGGACAGGGCGAACAGGCATATCCAGGAGACCCATAGCACCCACCAGGTGACCGAGTGGGCGCCCCACTTGTCCGACATCCAGCCGCCAATGGCGCGCAGCACGCCGCCCGGCAGCGAGAAACAGGCGGCGAGGAAGGCGGCGTCCTTGATGTCGAAGTCGTATTCGGTAACATAGTATTTGGTCATCCACAGCGACAGCGCGACGTATCCGCCGAAGACGATGGAGTAGTACTGGCAGTACCTCCACACCTTGGGATCCTTGAGCGCGGCGAGCTGCTCGGCCACGGTGACGCTGTGGCCCGCCTTGTGCGCGGGATCGTCGTAGGTGAACAGCCAGAACAAAACCACGGTGCCGAGCATGATGGCGGCGTACACCTGGGGCACGAACTGCCAGCCGTAGGCCAGCACCAGCGCCGGCGCCACCAGCTTGGTCACCGCGGCGCCCGAGTTGCCGGCGCCGAAGATGCCCATCGCCGTGCCCTGCTGGCTCTTGGGGAACCAGCGAGCGCTGTAGGCGATGCCGACGGTGAAGGAGCCGCCGGCCACGCCGACGAACAGGCCGGTCACCAGGTAGTGCCAGAACTCGGTACCGTAGGAGATCAGGTAGATGGGCACGATGGTCGAGGCCATCAGCACGGCGAAGACGATGCGGCCGCCGTGCTTGTCGGTCATCATGCCCAGCGGCAGGCGGATCAGCGAACCGGTCAGCACCGGCATCGCCACCAACAGGCCGAACTGGGTCTCGTTGAGATCGAGCGTCTTCTTGATCGGGATGCCGATCACCGCGAACATCATCCAGACCATGAAGCACACCGTGAACGCCAGCGTGCTCATGATCACCACCGACCACGCCTTGCGTTTGTACGCCACCGAAGTCATATCGCCCCCATCGATTAGCCATCCGGCAGGGAAGAAATGCCGGCGACGCCATACTAGGGATTGGCAGCGCAAGGGGAAATCCGCCGGGGGTGTTAGGCCGGCGTTTCAGAAGGGGGAGTGCCGACCTGGCTATCCGGCGCAGATCACCAGTCGTCCTCGGCCGAAAGAACTAGTTCTTCTGGACTAGAGCGTGCTCGACGGCATAGACGGCGGCCTGAACTCGGCTGGCGAAGCCGAGCTTCTTCAGGATGCCCTGGATATGGATCTTGACCGTGCTCTCCGCGACATCCAGGGCGCGGGCGATCTCCTTGTTGCTGGCGCCCTTGACCAGAAAGGCCAGAATCTCCCTCTCGCGCGGCGTCAGCTTGTCCGGCGAAGCCTCGGCGGCCGCCGCCGGCCGGCCGGCATCGCGCAGGTTCTGCGTCAGGCGCGTCGTCATCTGCGGCGACATCACCGCCTCGCCATCGGCAGCGTGCCTGATCGATTGCACCAAGTAATCGGCGTTGATGTTCTTGAGCAGATAGCCCGAGGCCCCGGCGCGCAGGCAATCGACGAGATCCTCTGTGTTCTCGGAGACCGTGAGCATGACGACGCGGGTCCGCGGCGCCTCCTCGACGATCAGCTGGACTGCCTCACGACCGGAAATGCCCGGCATGTTGAGGTCGAGCAGCACGAGGTCCGGCTTCAGCGACACCGCGCGCTTGGCGCCTTCCAGGCCGTCGCCGGCTTCGCCGACCACTTCGAAGTCGGGCTGGCGCGAAAGCAGTGCCTTGATGCCGCTGCGGAACAGCGTATGGTCGTCGACGAGTAGTATCCGGATCGGCATGATTCAAGTGCTAATGGGCAGCACGAGGGTAACACAGGCGCCCTGCCCGGCCGACGACTCCAGTTCGAAGCGGGCACCGATGCGCCGCGCCCGCTCGCGCATGATGCCGACGCCGACGTGGCTGCCGCCTTCCTCGGCGACGGTCGCGGGATCGAAGCCTCTGCCGTTGTCGCGGACTGTGATCGTGAATTCGTCGCCGCCGCGCATGGCAACCGACACCGCCGTCGCCTGCGCGTGCTTGCGGACGTTGGAGAGCGCCTCCTGGACGATATGAAGTATCTGGATCACGCTTACGGCATCGGGCGGCGGCATGTCGCCGATCCGTTCGAGCGAGGTGGCGATGCCGGTTTGCCCCTCGAACTTCTCCAACGCGCTGGCAATGGCCTCGTCGAGATCGGCGTCTTCGACGCGGATGCGGAAATGCACCAGCAGTTCGCGCACGTTGTCATAGCTCTCCTGAACGCCCTCCCTCATGCGGTCGAGCTCCTCGCGCGCCGCCGTCATCGCGCCGTCGCGCAGCGACGCGTCGAGCATCTGCGCCTGGATGTTGAGGAAAGCCAGCGACTGGGCGATGCTGTCATGCAGCTCCTGCGCCAACAGGTTGCGCTCCTCCGACACCGCCATTTCCTTCTCGCGAACGGCCAGGCGCTGGTTCTCGATGGCGACGCCAAGATGCTGGCCGACCGTTTCCAGAAGCTGTACCTCGTCGCCGCTCAGGTGGCGCGGCTGGCCGAAGAACAGATTGAAGACGCCGAACACCTGGTTCTTCGACTTGATCGGAACCGCCACCATCATCGACGCGCCTATCCGCTCGCAGTTCGCCGGCAGGCCTTCCCCGCCGGACAGGCATTGCGTTATCGGCCCGCCGCCCTGCGCCGTGCAGCCGCACAGGCAGGTGCCGATCGGCAGATGCGCCTCGGCATCGAGAAACTCCGGCGACAGCCCCGTCGAGGCAACGATTTCCAGGGTCGATGCCTTGCCGTCGATCAATCGTATCGCGCCGCTGTCGGCCGACAGCAGCGCGCGCAGCTTTTCCAGTACCCCATGCGCCAGCGTTTCGATGCCCGCCGGCTTGGCGAGGAAGGCGGCGATTTCGTAGAGAGCGGCCAGTTCGCGGTTCTTCACTTCGATATCGCGCGTCTTGTCGGCAACGCGCTGTTCGAGCGTGCTGTAGAGGTCGCGCAAGTGATCGGCCATGCGGTTGAATCCGGCCGCCAGCTCGCCGATCTCGTCGCCGGACTCGACCGGCACGCGCACGCCGAAGTCGTCCGCGGCCATGCTGTCCATGCCGAGCTTGAGCGTTTCGACCGGCTGGATCACCACGAGGCGGAACAGCAGGATCAGGAACAGCGTGCCGACCAGGGCGAAGCCGACCAGCGCGTTCTGGATCAGCCAGGTCAGATTTGTGTAGCGGGCGTTGGTCCTCTCGACGATAAGCACCAGCGCATTGATCTTCGGCACGAAGTCGCGAACTCCCTCCGCCAGATCGTCGAGACGCTGATGCGCCTCGACGCCGTCGGCCGCCGCCATTGCCCGACCGATCAGCGGCAGCAGGCGGCGGCGCCAGTCCTGGCGCAGGCCGGCCAGCGCCTGGCGAATTTCCTCGGTCCGGGGCAGGAACAGCGGCCTTTCCGGATCGCCCTCGTCCAGCAGCAGGAGCGCGGAGTGGAACAGTTCGACCGCGTCGCCGACTTCGGCGAGCCAGGGCGCGCGGTCCGGCGCCTCGGCGGCCCGCTCGAGCAGATAGGCGATGCGATAGGTGCGCATGCGCTGGGCGCCGGCCTCGTTGATGGCCGCGGCGCCGCCTTCGAGTTGCCGGCTGACGTAGAGCGTCAGAATGATCATGGTCAAAGCGACCAGAAAGAACAGCAGCAAAATGGTGTTGATCTTGCTGCCCAACTTGACGGGCAGGCGGGAAAGCATGGGCATGGCTATCCTTGGAATAACACGGACGACGCCGCTCGTTTCGGGGCAGCAAACGGCAGGGCGCATGCGGGCGCCTGTGCCATAATTTTCCCGTGCGACGGGAGCGGGTATTCTGTCGCTCCATTCTGGCACACTTCCCCGACTCCCCATGACCTCCGCCGCCCTGTTCTCCGCCGCATTCCTCCTCGCCCTGACGACCAGCGCGTCGCTGCGCGCCTGGCTGACCCTGCGCCAGATGCGTTACGTGGCGGCCCGCCGCGACGCCGTGCCCGCGGAGTTTGCCGCGCGCATCGCGCCGGACGACCACCGGAAGGCCGCCGACTACACCGCGGCGAAAGGCCGGCTGTCGCTGGCCGCCCTCGCGGCCGAGACAGCGCTGCTGCCGCTCCTCACCTTCGGCGGGCTGCTGCGATGGCTCGACGGCTTCTGGCTCGGCCTGTTCGACGGACGCGGCCTCGCCCACGGCCTCGCCCTCTTCGCCAGCGTCGGCGCCATCGGCTTTTTCGTCGACCTGCCCTTCGCGCTCTTCCGCACCTTCGTCATCGAGGCGCGCTTCGGCTTCAACAAGACGACGCCGTCGCTCTACGCCGCCGACCTCGCGAAGCAACTGCTCCTGACGATCCTCATCGGCGGGCCGCTGCTCGCGACAGTCCTCTGGCTGATGGACGCGATGGGCGAGCGCTGGTGGCTCTGGGTCTGGGCGACCTGGCTCGGCTTCAACCTCCTCGCGCTGCTGCTCTACCCGACGCTGATCGCGCCGATGTTCAACAAGTTCCATCCGCTGCCCGAGGGCGAGCTCAAGACGCGCATCGAGGCGCTGCTCGATCGCTGCGGCTTCACGGCCTCCGGGCTCTTCGTAATGGACGGCTCGAAGCGCAGCGGCCATGGCAACGCCTACTTCACCGGCCTGGGCCGCGCGAAGCGCATCGTCTTCTTCGACACGCTGATCGGGAAGCTCGCCCCGCCCGAGGTCGAGGCCGTGCTGGCGCACGAGCTCGGCCATTTCAGGCATCGCCACGTCGTCAAGCGCATCGCCCTCATGGCCGCCGTGAGCCTCGTCCTGCTCGCGCTGCTCGGCGCGCTCATCGACCGGCCGTGGTTCTATGAGGGGCTGAACACCGGTCCCGGCTCGACGGCCATGGCGCTGATCCTGTTCTCGCTGGCGCTGCCGGTGTTCGCGTTTCCCTTCGCCCCGCTGATGTCTGGACTCTCGCGCCGGCACGAGTTCGAGGCGGACGCCTACGCGGCCGAACATGCCGACGCATCCGACCTCGTGAGCGCGCTGGTCGGGCTCTACCGGAACAATGCGGCGACGCTGACGCCCGATCCGCTGCACTCCATGTTTTACGATTCCCACCCGCCCGCAAGCCTGCGCATCGCCCGGCTGAAGGGCGCTTCCGCTTGAGCATCGAGGGCACGATCGTCGCCGCCTTCGGGCGGCACTATGAGGTCGAGACAGACGACGGCCGGCGCTGGCAGGCCACGCCCCGGGGCAAGCGCAGCATCTACGCCTGCGGCGACCGCGTCCGGCTGGAACCCGCCGACAACGGCCAGGCGCGCATCCTCGACCACCTGCCGCGCGGCACCCTGCTCTACCGCAGCGACGCGTGGAAGCAGAAGCTGATCGCCGCCAACGCCACCCAAATCGTTCTCGTCGCCGCCACCGAGCCGGGCTTTTCGGACGAACTGCTCTCGCGAGCGCTGGTCGCCGCCGAACACGATCATCTGCGCGCGCTCATCGTCCTGAACAAGTGCGATCTCGAAGACCGCACCGAGGCGGCGCGCGCGCAACTCGCGCCCTTCGCCGCGCTCGGCTACCCTGTGCTGGGGCTCGCGGCGAAAAGGGACGTCGCCCCGCTGCTGCCGTGGCTTTCCGGACATATCTCGGTGCTGGTCGGACAGTCGGGCATGGGCAAATCCACCCTCGTCAACGCCCTCGTCCCCTCTGCCGCCGCCGCCACGCGGGAGATTTCAGACGCGCTCGACTCCGGCAAGCACACCACCACCCATGCTCGGCTCTATCGTCTCGATAGCGAAGGCGCCATCATCGACAGCCCCGGCCTCCAGGAATTCGGCCTCGCGCATCTTTCCTTCGGCGAGATCGAGCACGGCTTCCCGGAGTTCCGCCCGACGCTGGGCCAGTGCCGTTTCCATGACTGCCGGCACGCCGCGGAACCCGGCTGCGCGGTGAAGGCGCTGGTCGATGCCGGCGCGGTCGACCGCCGGCGCTACGCGCACTTTCGGAGCATCACCCGGGGCTAAGTCCCGGCCCACCCGGCGACACTGAGGAGCGCCAGCAGCAGCAGGGCCATGACCAGCGTGCGCCAGACCAGGCCAATGGTGCTCTGCATGAAGTCCGTGTCGGCCGGATCGCCGGTACCGAGCTCCGGCCGCTTGCCGCCATCGTCACTATCGCCATCGGCATCATGCACCGGCAGGCCGAGCCGCACGCCGAGGGCGCCGCCGCCGCTCGCCAGCAGGATGCCGTCGGCAGGATCCGGCCAGCGGCCCGCCTGGCTGCGCCAGCAGAAAACCGCGTCCTCGAAGTCGCCGACGATGGCGAAGGCCGTCGCCGTCACCCGGACCGGCAGCCAGTCGATCGCGCCGAAGGCATGGCGCGCAAATTCCCCGAATTCGCCGAATTGCGAGCCGTTTCCCCACTCCCTGAAGAAGAAAGCCGAAAGGCGGTACAACAGGGCGCCTGCCGGCCCGAGCAGGACAAACCAGAAGAGCGGCGCGAAAACATGGCGGTGCGACGACAGCAGCGCCTCCTCGATGGCCAGGCGCGCCACTTCGCCGGACGTCAGGCGCTCGCCCGTCTGGCCGCGCCACTCGGCCAGCAGTTGCCGCGCCCGTTCCAGCTCGCCCGCGCGCAGGGCCAGGTGGATGTCGGTGAAGAAATGGCTGAACTGCCGGAAGCCCATGGTCAGGTAAAGCGTCACGACGCCCAGAAACGCCGCCGCCAGCCATTGCCCCCACCACGCCAGCGCCCCCTGGAGCGCCAGCAGGAGCGCCGACGGCAGGGCGGCGCCGACCAGCCAGGCCACGAGGCCCTGGCGCCGCTCGCCGGCGTTGAACTGGCCTTCGAGGAAACGCGCCCAGGCCCGCAGCACGGCGCAGGTTCGGCCGACGGCGAGGGGCCGGGCCTGCTCGATCAGGAGGGCGAGGATGATGGTCAGGAGCGTCATAGGGGTCAGTAGCGCTTCTTCAGCGTCATTTTTGAACCGTCGCGCGTCATTTCGACCCGGTTGAGAAAACTCATGCCGAGCAGCGCGAAGGGCATGCCGGCCTCCGACACCGTGACGTCAACCTCATGCAGCATGATGTCGCCGAGGCGCACCGTGTTGCCCGGCACTTTCCACGCCTGGACGACGCCGTTGGCCGTCACCACCCGCCCAGGCTGGCCCTTGCCGCGGTAGTCGATGCCAGCGCGCACCGCATCGGCGGCACCCATCGCGACGTAGGAGGCGCCGGTGTCGACGAGGAAGCGCATGGCGGCACCATTGACGCTGCCCTGGGCCAGAAATTGGCCACGGATGTCGGCGTTCAGGATGGCCGAAGCCGGCCGGCTGCTGTCGGAGCCGGTGGACACGGCGTGCTGGCCGATGACCAGGCGCCGGCGATGGCCGTCGATCTCGAACTGGGCCGCCCCCTCTTCCAGGGAAAGAAGCTTGACGCCGTCGGTCGTGGCGGCGCCGACGGCAAGGGAACGCGGCTTGCCGCCGTCGATGACGACCAGCGCCTTGCCCGGCAGCAGACCGACCAGGGAGACATCGGTGGCCGCGGCATCGAACGTCATGCCGGCGCCGAGAATCGCCACGGTAGAATATGCCATCCAAACCACCCTGCGAGAAATCATGAAGGCCATCGCCATCTTCCGTCACAGCCCCGGAGAGGGGCCGGGCTATTTTGCCACTTTTCTGGACGCCCACTCGATTCCCTGGCAACTCTTCCGGATCGACGAAGGCGAACCGCTGCCGGCATCGGCGGATGCCTTCGCCGGCCTGTGCTTCATGGGCGGCCCGATGAGCGTCAACGACGACCTGCCCTGGCTGCCGCCGACCTTCGCGCTGATCCGGGCGGCCGTCGAGCGCGGCATCCCGGTCCTCGGCCACTGCCTCGGCGGGCAGCTCATGTGCAAGGCGCTCGGCGGCGCGGTGACGAGAAACCCGGTCAAGGAACTCGGCTGGGGCGAAGTCAGTGCCTGCGGCGCGGCGGCGCGCGACTGGCTCGGCGACCTGGAAGAATTCGAGGCCTTCCACTGGCATGGCGAAACCTTCTCGATCCCGCCGGGCGCCACGCGCATCCTCGAGAGCGGATTCTGCGAGAACCAGGCGTTCGTCATGGGACCGCACCTCGGCATGCAGTGCCACGTCGAGATGACCGAGGCGATGATCCGCCTCTGGAACAAGGCATGGGCCGACGAGAAGGCCGTCCCCGGCCCGTCGGTGCAGACGCCGCAGGAAATGGACGAGCGAATGGAAGAACGCATCGCCGCGATGCGGGTCGCGGCGGACCGGCTTTACGCGCGCTGGATTGCCGGAATCAGTCCCTGAAGTTGCCGTATTCCAGCGGGTAGTCCGTCACGCTCTTCTTCACCAGCGCGATGGCTTCCTGAAGGATGTCACGCTTGGCGCCCGTGACGCGCACGGCGTCGCCCTGGATCGTGGCCTGCACCTTGAGCTTGCTGTCCTTGATCATCCGGATGATCTTCTTGGCCAGCTCCTGCTCGATGCCGGTCTTGATCTTGAGCTCCTGCTTCGCCTTGTTGCCAGAGACGGACTCGATCTTGCCCATGTCCAGCCGCTTGGTGCTCTCGCGGGCCTTCTTCTCCATCTCCGGGAACAGGATGTCCTTGATCTGGCCGAGCTGGAATTCGGAGTCGCCGTGGAGGGCGATGGTCTTTTCCTTCTCGTTCAGTTCGGCTTTCGCGCTGGTGCCCTTGAAGTCGTAGCGGTTGCCGATGTGGCGACCGGCCACGTCGATGGCGTTCTTCAGCGCCACCATGTCGGCTTCGGAGGTGATGTCGAAGGAAGGCATGGTCAGAAGTGGCAGACGTAGTGCCAGGGCTCGCCGGTCACTTCGACGTCGAAGCTCGAATTGCCGGGGGCGTCGAACTTCTGGCCCTCGCCGCAGCTTTGCCAGTCGCCGCCCTTGATGCGGTAGCGGCAGGCGCCGGCGACGGTCTCCATGATCTCCGGCACGCCGGTGTTGAACGTGAGCGTCGAGGGCAGGATGACGCCGACGGTCTTCTTCGTGCCGTCGCCGAACTGGACGGTGTGGCTCACGCACTTGCCGTCGAAATAGACATTGGCCTTCTTGACGACGGATACGTTGTCGAACTGGATCATTTCTTTCCTTTTCTCTTGTTCTGGGCGTTGGCGGCGATACGCATGCGCAGGGCGTTGAGCTTGATGAAGCCGCCCGCGTCCTTCTGATCGTAGGCGCCGGCGTCGTCCTCGAAGGTGGCGATGGTCGGGTCGAACAGCGAGTCGGTCTTCGAGTCGCGGCTGACCACCGAGACGCCTCCCTTGTAGAGCTTGACGCGCACCCAGCCGTTCACGGTCTGCTGCGTGTGGTCGATCAGCACCTGCAACGCGCGCCGCTCGGGGCTCCACCAGTAGCCGTTGTAGATGAGGCTCGCGTAGCGCGGCATCAGGTCGTCCTTGAGGTGGGCGACCTCGCGGTCCAGGCAGACCGACTCGATGCCGCGGTGCGCCTTCATCAGGATGGTGCCGCCGGGGGTCTCGTAGCAGCCGCGCGACTTCATGCCGACGTAGCGGTTCTCGACGAGGTCGAGGCGGCCGATGCCATGCTGGCCGCCGATCCGGTTGAGCGTGGCGAGCAGCTCGTGCGCCTTCATCTTCTTGCCGTTGATGGCGACGAGGTCGCCCGCCTTGAACTGGAGGTCGAGGTACTCGGGCTTGTTAGGCGCCTTTTCGGGCGACACCGTCCAGCGCCACATGGATTCCTCGGCCTCGGCCGACGGATCCTCGAGGTGGCGGCCCTCGTAGGAGATGTGCAGCAGGTTGGCGTCCATCGAATAGGGCGAGCCGCCCTTCTTGTGCTTCATCTCGATCGGGATGCCGTGTTTTTCGGCGTAGGCCAGCAGTTTCTCGCGCGACAGCAGGTCCCACTCGCGCCAGGGCGCGATGACCTTGACGTTGGGCATCAGCGCATAGGCGCCGAGTTCGAATCGCACCTGATCGTTGCCCTTGCCGGTGGCGCCATGCGAGATGGCGTCGGCGCCGGTCTTGCGGGCGATCTCGACGAGGCGCTTGGCGATCAGCGGCCGGGCGATCGAGGTGCCCAGCAGGTATTCGCCCTCGTAGATCGTGTTGGCGCGGAACATCGGGAAGACGAAATCGCGCACGAACTCCTCGCGCAGGTCGGCGATGAAGATATTCTTCGGCTTGATGCCGAGCTTTTCCGCCTTGGCGCGGGCCGGCTCCAGCTCCTCGCCCTGGCCGAGGTCGGCGGTGAATGTCACCACCTCGCACCGGTAGGTGTCCTGCAGCCACTTGAGGATGACGGAGGTATCGAGGCCGCCCGAATAGGCCAGCACGACTTTCTTTGCTTCGCTCATGATTCGACTCGTCCCAGTAACAAGTATTCCAGCAGTGCCTTCTGCGTATGGAGGCGGTTCTCGGCCTCGTCCCAGACCACAGAATGCGGCCCGTCAATGACCTCGGCGGCCACTTCCTCGCCGCGATGCGCCGGCAGGCAGTGCATGAACAGGGCGTCCGATTTCGCCACCCCCATCATGTCGGCATCCACCTGCCAATCGGCGAAATCGCGCAGGCGCGCCTCGTTCTCGGCCTCGAAGCCCATCGAGGTCCACACGTCGGTCGTCACGAGATCGGCGCCGCGGGCGGCATCCATCGGATCGGCGAACTGCCTGAAATGGCCGGTGCCGTAGAGCCCGGCGCGTTCGGGCTCGACCTCGTAGCCGGGCGGCGTCGACACATGCACGTTGAAACCGAACACCTCGGCGGCCTGAAGCCATGTGTTGCACACGTTGTTCGAGTCGCCGATCCACGCCACGGTCTTGCCCTGGATCGGACCGCGATGCTCGATGTAGGTAAAGATGTCGGCCAGGATCTGGCAGGGGTGGTATTCGTTGGTGAGGCCGTTGATGACCGGCACGCGCGAGTTGGCGGCGAAGCGCTCGATGATTTCCTGCTCGTAGGTGCGGATCATCACGACGTCCGACATGCGGGAAATCACCTGGGCGGCGTCCTCCACGGGCTCGCCCCGGCCCAGCTGGGAATCGCGCGTGTTGAGGTAGATCGCCGAGCCGCCGAGCTGCTGCATGCCGGCCTCGAAAGAGAGGCGCGTGCGCGTGGAGGCCTTCTCGAAGATCATCACCAGCGTGCGATCCTGAAGCGGCCAGTAGCGCTGGTAGGCCTTGAACTGCCGCTTGATCCAGCGGGTGCGATCGAACAGGTAGTCGATCTCTTCGCGGCTGAAATCCCTGAACTGGAGAAAATGCCGAACAGCAGCCATGATCAGGCTCCCAGGAATTTCCTGACCAGCGGCGCCAGGGTGTCGAGCAATTGCTGCGCATCGTCATCGGAGAACACCAGCGGCGGCAGCAGGCGGATTACCCGTTCCATGGTGACGTTGATCAGCAGCCCGGCCTCCAGGGCGACGGAGACGAGTTCGCCGCAGGGCCGGTCGAGCTCGATGCCGATCATCAGGCCGTCGCCGCGGATGTCGACCACGCCCGCCACATCCGCCAGCCGCTCCCGGAAACCGGCGCGCAGCCGTTCGCCGAGTTCGGCGGCGCGGGCCATCAATCCGTCCTGCTCGATCACTTCCAGCGTCGTCATGGCCGCCACGCAGGCCAGTGGATTGCCGCCGAAGGTCGAGCCATGGTTGCCGGGTTTGAAAACGTCCGCGGCACTGCCGGCCGCCAGGCAGACACCGATGGGCACGCCGCCGCCAAGACCCTTGGCGAGCGTCATCACGTCGGGTCGGATTTCCGCATGTTGATGGGCGAACCAGGCGCCGGTCCTCGCGATGCCGCACTGGACCTCATCCACCATGAAGAGCCAGCCCCGCTCGTCACAGATGCGGCGCAAGCCGCGCATGAAATCGTTGCGGGCGATATGGATGCCGCCCTCGCCCTGGATCGGCTCGAACAGCACGGCCACCACGCTGGGGTTGTTCGCCGCCACTTGTTCGATAGCCGGCAGGTCGTCGAAGGGCACGCGCACGAAGCCTGACACCAGCGGCTCGAAGCCGGCCTGCACCTTACGGTTGCCGGTAGCGGACAGCGTCGCCAGCGTGCGGCCGTGGAACGCCTTCTCCATCACGATGATGGCCGGGTGATCGATGCCCTTCTGATGGCCATAGAATCGCGCCAGCTTGATGGCGGCCTCGTTGGCCTCGCAGCCGGAATTGCAGAAGAAGACCTCATCCATGCCCGACAGCGCCGCCAGCTTGTCGGACAGGGCTTCCTGCTCCCGTATGCGATAGATGTTGGACGTATGGATCAGGCGCCCGGCCTGCTCCGCCAGCGCCTTCACCAGGCGCGGATGCTTGTGGCCAAGCGTGTTGACCGCGATGCCGGCCAGGGCGTCCAGGTAGCGACGCCCCTGCTCGTCATGGAGGTGGCAACCCTCGCCGTGCGTAAAGGCCACCGGCAGCCGGGCGTAAGTGTTCATCAGATGCGGCATGAAGTCCCCGCGCAAAAAAACAGACGGCGGCCATGGTTCTGACGGGGCCGCCGTACACATGAATCGGGAGGTCGAATCTTATTGGAAAAATGGCGCCATGTATACGGACATACGGATGATCCGGAATTGTCGCCGGAGCCTGCTACGCAAGCCTCGGCAGACTGCGCTAAAGGCGCAATGTCACGCCTTGGCCCATTGCGCTCGGGGCGTTCGCCTTGCCCGATTTCGACAACAAGGTACGAACCCCGCCCGAATGGCAGACGCATTCCATGATTTCGCAGTCCCGGTACATCTGGCGCAGCTTGAATTGCGCCTCCATTTCATCCCGGCCATGGATCAGTAGATTATTGACGATCGACCCCACGCGGGTTCGAATGCGAAAAGCGTATTTCGTCAGTATCGGAGGGCGCACGGATAAAACCCACTTTCTGATCATGGAATTTCGCGCAGTATATGCACGAACCCCAAAAAATGCAAGCTAACGCATTAAATCTAAATGGAATTTTTCAATTGTCATCCAACGAATTTCCTCGGCATATTCCTCCCGCCGGGCGCATAAACGGAACGGGCCGCTTGCGCGGCCCGCGGAAACCTGCCTGAATCCAGGAAGGTTCAGAGCGCCTTGATGGCCGCGGAAAGCCGGCTCTTGTCCCGTGCGGCCTTGTTCTTGTGGACGATGCTCTTGTCGGCGAGGGAGTCGATGACGCTCTGGGATTCCTTGAAAACCGACTGGGCGGCAGTCTTGTCGCCGGATTCGATCGCCTTGCGCACCTTCTTGATCGCGGTGCGCAGTTCGGAACGCAGACTCATGTTGTGGGCGCGCTGCTTGACGGCTTGACGGGCGCGTTTGCGGGCTTGGGCGCTATTGGCCATATTCGGGTCTTCCGGGTTGGTGTCTTGAAGAGCTCGCGATTATAGGGGCTTCTTCCCGCCTTTGCAAGACGCCTGAATGGGCGGCAAGCCGATACCATGCCGCCATGAATCTGCTCCGTTCGCTCGCCACCGTCAGCGGCATGACGCTGCTCTCGCGCATCCTCGGTTTCGTGCGCGATTTCGTCATCGCGCGCACGTTTGGCGCCGGCATGCTGACCGACGCCTTCTTCGTCGCCTTCCGCCTGCCCAATCTGCTGCGGCGGCTGTTCGCCGAGGGCGCGTTCTCCCAGGCCTTCGTGCCCATCCTCGCCGAATACCGCAACCGCCGGGGCGAGGTCGAAACCCGGCGCCTTGTGGACCGCGTCGCCACCCTGCTGTTCGTCATCCTGATCGCCGTTTCCGCGCTGGGCGTGGCCGGCGCACCCCTGCTGATCCATGTTTCCGCGCCCGGCTTTGCCGCCGACGCCGACAAGTTCGCGCTGACCGTCGAGCTCACGCGCATCACCTTCCCCTACATCCTGTTCATGTCGCTGGTGGCGCTGGCCGGCGGCGTGCTCAACACCTGGAGCCGATTCGCCCTCCCGGCATTTACCCCCGTGCTGCTCAACGTCAGTTTCATCGCCATGGCGCTGTTCGCCGCGCCGTGGTTCGATCCACCCGTTCTGGCGCTGGCCTGGGCGGTGTTCCTCGGCGGTCTGGTGCAACTGGCGCTGCAACTGCCGGCGCTGAAAGGGATCGGCATGCTGCCGCGCCGGGACTGGGCGCCGAGCGATCCCGGCGTTCGCCGCATCCTGCTGCTGATGGGGCCGGCCGTGCTCGGCGTCTCGGTATCGCAGATCTCGCTGCTCATCAACACCATCTTCGCCTCGTTCCTGCCCTCGGGCAGCGTCTCCTGGCTCTACTATGCCGACCGGCTCATGGAGTTTCCCGCCGGGCTGCTCGGCGCGGCGTTGGGCACCATCCTGCTGCCCAGCCTCGCCAGAGCCCATGCCGAGGAGCGCCGCGAGGGCTTCTCCGCCCTGCTCGACTGGGGCCTGCGCCTAACGCTGATGCTGACGCTGCCCGCCGCGCTGGCGCTCGCCATGCTCGCCGTGCCGCTGCTGGCCACGCTGTTCCAGCACGGCGCCTTTACGGCGCACGATGTGCTGCAAACCCGCGCGGCGCTGGTCGCCTACAGCGTCGGGCTCGCCGGGCTGATCCTCGTCAAGGTGCTGGCGCCGGGCTTCTACGCGCGGCAGGATATCCGGACGCCGGTGAAGATCGCGCTGATCACCCTGGTCGCCACGCAGGCGATGAACCTCGCCTTCATCGGCTGGCTGAAGCATGCGGGGCTGGCGCTGTCGATCGGCCTGGCTTCCTGCCTCAACGCAGCGCTGCTCTGGCGCGGGCTGCGCCAGCGGAATGTCCATGTGCCGGCGGCCGGCTGGCGCGCGTTCGGCGGCAAGCTGGCGGTGGCCCTGGCGGCGCTCGCCGCCGTCCTCTGGTTCGCCATGGGCAGTGAAACGGCATGGCTGACGATGCCATTCGGCGAGCGCATCCTGAAACTGTCCCTGACCGTCGCCGCCGGCATTGCCACCTACTTCTCGACGCTGGCTCTGCTCGGATTCCGGCTGCGCGACTTCAAGCACCGAAGCGCATAAAAGAAAACGGGCAGCCGAAGCTGCCCGTTTGTCGTGAAGCGCGAAACCGCGATCAGGCAACCAGTGGCACGATCAGCAGCGCCACGATGTTGATGATCTTGATCAGCGGGTTCACCGCGGGGCCGGCCGTATCCTTGTAGGGGTCGCCCACGGTATCGCCGGTGACCGCCGCCTTGTGCGTGTCGGAACCCTTGCCGCCGAAGTTGCCTTCCTCGATGTACTTCTTGGCATTGTCCCAGGCGCCGCCGCCGGTCGTCATCGAGATGGCGACGAACAGGCCGGTGACGATGGTGCCCATGAGCACGCCACCCAGCGCCCGAACGCCCGCGCCGACGCCTTCAACCGGGGCCATGAGGAAATTCATGGCGACGGCGACGACGACCGGCACCAGCACCGGCAGGAGCGAGGGGATCATCATTTCCTTGATGGCGGCCTTGGTCAGCATGTCGACGCAGGTGCCGTATTCCGGCTTGCCCGTGCCTTCCATGATGCCCTTGATCTCGCGGAACTGGCGGCGCACCTCGACCACGATGGAACCCGCGGCGCGGCCGACGGCTTCCATGCCCATGGCGGCGAAGAGGTAGGGCACCATGCCGCCGATGAACAGGCCGATGATGACGGCGGGGTCGGACAGGTCGAACAGGAACTTGACGCCCGGCTTGAAAGCCTCCAGCCCATGCGTGAAGTCGGCGAACAGCACCAGCGCGGCCAGGCCGGCGGAGCCGATGGCGTAGCCCTTGGTCACCGCCTTGGTGGTGTTGCCCACGGCGTCCAGCGGATCGGTGATGTCGCGGATTTCCTTGGGCAGTTCGGCCATCTCGGCGATGCCGCCGGCGTTGTCGGTGATCGGGCCGTAGGCGTCGAGCGCGACGATGATGCCGGCCATGGAGAGCATGGAGGTGGCGGCGATGGCGATGCCGTAGAGGCCACCCAGCAGGTAGGCGGACCAGATGGCGGCGCACACGGCCAGCACCGGCAGCGCGGTGGAGCGCATCGACACGCCGATACCGGCGATGACGTTGGTGCCATGGCCGGTCGTAGAGGCTTGCGCGATGTGACGCACCGGAGCGTATTCCGTCGCCGTGTAGTACTCGGTGATCATCACCAGGAGACCCGTCAGCACGAGGCCGACGATGGAGGCGCCATAGAGGCTCATGGCGCTCACGACCGTACCGTTCTCCAGGGTGAGGCCGCTGCCGATCATGGCCGTCGTGATCGGGTAGAAGGCGATCATCGCCAGCACGCCCGCGGCGATCAGGCCCTTGTAGAGCGCGGTCATGATCTTCTGGCCGGAAGAGTGCTTGACGAAGAATACGCCGATGATCGAGGCGATGATCGAGAAGCCGCCCAGCACCAGCGGATAGGTCACCGCCAGTTCCGCCTGGCCCTTGAACAGCAGCGCGCCCAACAGCATGGTGGCGATCATCGTGACCGCGTAGGTTTCGAACAGGTCGGCGGCCATGCCGGCGCAGTCGCCGACGTTGTCGCCCACGTTATCGGCGATCACCGCGGGGTTGCGCGGGTCGTCTTCCGGAATGCCGGCTTCGACCTTGCCCACCAGGTCGGCGCCGACGTCGGCGCCCTTGGTGAAGATGCCGCCGCCCAGACGGGCGAAGATGGAGATCAGCGATGAGCCGAAGCCCAGGCCGACCAGCGGATGCAGGATGTGATCCATGCTGGCATCGCCCATCGTGGCCTTGAGATAGGCGAAGTAGCCGGCCACGCCGAGCAGGCCCAAGCCGACCACCAGCATGCCGGTGATGGCGCCGCCCTTGAAGGCGACGTTGAGTGCCGCATCGAGACCGGAGCGCGCCGCCTCGGCCGTGCGCACGTTGGAGCGCACCGAGACGTTCATGCCGATGAAGCCGGCCAGGCCGGACAGCACCGCGCCCAGCACGAAGCCGATGGCCGTATTCATGCCCAGCGAAGCGGCGATGGCCACCGCCAGCACGCCGCCCACCACGCTGATGGTCGTGTACTGGCGCTTGAGATAGGCTTGGGCGCCTTCCTGAACCGCCGCCGAGATTTCCCGCATGCGGTCGTTGCCCGTCGGTTTTGCCATGATCCAGTTGGCCGTGATCCAGCCGTAGGCGATGGCCGCCAAGGCACAGACCAGCGCGAATATCAGTCCTGTCGACATGTGTGTTCCTCCCTAATGATTGATTTACATCAAGCTCTTCTGTCGCTACAAAACAAACACAAAGGGCGCGCCCTGCAGCGCGCCCTTCAATTCCCATTTTACAGTTTGAATTCCCCCGGCAGCTTCTTCGGCACCGCCAGATTCTTCAGCGTCACATACTTCGGCAGGCCGTCGGCGTAGGGCGGATAGTCCTCGCCCTTCATCAGCGGCGCGAGGTAGCCCCGGCATTTCTCTGTAATGCCAAAGCCGTCCTTGGTAATGAAGCTCTTCGGCATCATCTTCTCGACGTTGGCCACCTTCGACAACGGCGCCATGCCGATCTTCCACTTGTACGGCTTATCCGAGACCCGGTCGATGGTCGGCATCACGGAATTATGGCCCTTGAGCGCGAACTCCACCGCCGCCCTGCCGGTCGCATAAGCCTGCTCAACGTCGGTTTTCGATGCGATGTGTCGGGCGGCCCGCTGCATGTAATCGGCGACGCCCCAGTGGAACTTGTGGCCCAGCGCATCCTTGATCATGTTGGCGACCACCGGCGCGGCGCCGCCCAGCTGGGCGTGCCCGAAGGCGTCGCGCGTGCCCTGTTCCGCCAGGAACTTGCCGTCCGGCCAGTGGCAGCCTTCCGACACCACGACCGTGCAGTAGCCGAACTTCTTCACCAGGCCGTCGACCTTGGCCAGGAACTTCTTCTGGTCGAAGAGCACCTCGGGGAACAACACCACGATCGGCAGTTCGGTGCCCCGGGTCGAGGCCATGGCGCCCGCCGCCGCGATCCAGCCCGCATGACGGCCCATGACTTCCAGCACGAAGACCTTTGTCGAGGTCTTGGCCATCGAGCGCACGTCGTAGGTGGCTTCGAGCGTCGATACCGCGATGTACTTGGCTACCGAGCCAAAGCCGGGGCAGTTGTCGGTGATCGGCAGATCGTTGTCCACCGTCTTCGGCACGTGGATGGCCTGAATGTGATAACCCAGGGATTCGCCGAGCTGCGACACCTTGAGGCAGGTATCGGCCGAGTCGCCGCCGCCGTTGTAGAAGAAGTAGCCGATGTTGTGGGCCTTGAAGACCTCGATCAGGCGCTCGTACTCGCGGCGGTTCTGCTCCAGGCTCTTGAGCTTGTAGCGACAGGAGCCGAAGGCGCCGGACGGCGTATGGCGCAGCGCGGCAATGGCGGCGGCCGACTCCTTCGAGGTGTCGATCAGGTCTTCGGTCAACGCGCCGATGATGCCGTTCCTGCCGGCGTAGACCTTGCCGATCCTATCCTTGTGCTTACGGGCCGTCTGGATGACGCCGCAGGCCGAGGCATTGATCACCGCGGTCACGCCGCCCGACTGGGCGTAGAACGCGTTGAGCTTCTTGCCGGCTGCCATTTGCTTATTTCAGCGCGGCAAAGGCAGCGTCGCGCACATCGTCAACCTTGCCCAAGCCGTTGATCTTGCGGTACTTCGGCGCGCCGGGCTGGCCGCCCTCGGCCCACTTGCCGTAGTAGCCGACTAGCGCCTCGGTCTGCTGGTGATAGACCTCCAGGCGCTTGAGCACGGTTTCTTCGCGGTCGTCGTCGCGCTGGATCAAATCCTCGCCCGTCACGTCGTCCTTGCCCGCGACCTTCGGGGGGTTGAATTTCACGTGATACGTGCGGCCGGAGGCCACATGGACGCGGCGGCCGCTCATGCGGGCGACGATCTCGCTGTCCGGCACGTCGATCTCGAGCACGAAATCGATCGGCACGCCCGCGTCCCTCATGGCTTCCGCCTGGGGAATGGTGCGGGGGAAGCCGTCGAACATGTAGCCGTTCTGGCAGTCGGCATCCTTCAGGCGATCCTTGACGAGGCCGATGATGATGTCGTCGCGCACCAGGCCGCCGGCATCCATGATCTTCTTGGCTTCCAGGCCCAGCGGGGTGCCCGCCTTGACGGCGGCGCGCAGCATGTCGCCGGTCGAAATCTGGGGAATGTTGAATTTTTCCTTGATGAAATTGGCCTGGGTGCCCTTACCGGCGCCAGGCGGCCCCAAAAGAATCAGTCGCATGCTACCTCCTCAAAAATACTGATGGTCGGATTATATTACTTTATTTATGTCCGTTCGAGTGTCGCAAACATAAACCTATTCCGGACGATGGATTAATGGATGTGCAAATGGCGGGATTTTGTTGCCTTATCCGCCTGCCGCGCACAGGATTTCCCGCACCCGTTCCAGGTCTTCCGGCGTATCGACCCCCGGCTCGGGCGGATGGTCGGATACCGCCACCCGGATGGCATGGCCGTGCCAGAGCACACGCAGCTGTTCCAGGGCTTCGACGCCCTCGATGGGCGAGGGCGCCAGCTTCCCGTAGCGGCGAAGGAATCCGGCCCGGTAGGCGTAGATGCCGATATGGCGCAGGGCGCCGAGGTTATCCGGCAGGCGCTCGCGGCCGGCGGCGAATCCATCCCGGGCCCAGGGGATCGGCGCCCGGGAGAAGTAGAGGGCGCGGCCGGCGGCGTCGCAGACCACCTTGACCACGTTGGGGTTGAAGAAGTCGGCCGCCGAATCGATCGGATGGGCGGCGGTGGCAACGGCGGCGCCGGCATCCGCCCCGAGCGCCGCCGCCACGGCGTCGATGAGGGCCGGATCGATCAGCGGCTCGTCGCCCTGGACATTGACCACGATCTCGCCGTCGCCCCAGCCCAGGGCGTCCGCCACTTCGGCAATGCGGTCGGTGCCGCTGGCGTGACCCGCGCGAGTCATCACCGCGCGGTGGCCGTGCGCCTCGACGGCCGCGCGCACCCGCTCGTCGTCGGTGGCGACGCAGACATCGGCGGCGGCGCTCTTCAGGGCCGCATCGACGACGCGCACGACCATGGGCTTCCCCGCGATGTCGGCCAGCGGCTTGCCCGGCAGCCGCATGGATGCGTAGCGTGCCGGCACGACGACACGAAACGTCACATCAGTCTTCCTCAGCCGGCATCTGCCGCGCTTCGTCCACGAGCATGACCGGGATGTCGTCCTTGATCGGGAAGGCCAGCCGGCAAGGCTTGCAGATCAGCTCGGACTTTTCCCGGCGGTGGTCGAGCGGTCCCTTGCAGAGGGGGCAGACGAGGATTTCAAGCAGGCGGGCGTCCATCGATTTTCTCCAGAACGAATTGGGCGAGATCGGGTTCGATCCGCGCCGTGACCGACAATACCCAGACGGGCAGCTTCGAGAGGCCGCCGAATTTTACCGCGTCCTTCTCCGTGGTCAGGATGGCATCGCCGGAAAAATCCAGGTCGCCGGCGACGTAGGCATGGTGGTCCGGGAAGGCATGCGCCTCGAAGCGCAGGCCCAGTCCGGCCAGATGGCCGAAAAAGCGCTGCGGGTTGCCGATGCCGGCGACCGCATGCAGGCGCTTTCCGTGTAGTTTTTCGGGCAGCGGCCCGCCGGCAAGCGTCATGCGAAAATCCGCATCGCCCGCCCAACCGTGACCTACCACGGCATCCACCGTCCGCAGGCGCGACGCCGGCTCGCGCAGCGGTCCTGCGGGCAGCGGCCAGCCGTTCTTCAAATCGTCGACCACGGCGATCTCGACATCCCGCGCCAGACGATAGTGCTGAAGGCCGTCGTCGGAGAGGATCACATCGGTGCCCGGGTGGGCGGCGAGCAGAGCCCTGCCCGCGGCGGCGCGGTCACGACCGACGAACACCGGGCAGCCGACGCGGCGGCGGATCAGCAGCGGCTCATCGCCCGCCTCGGCCGCCGTGCTGTCCGGAAAGACCTCCCGCACCCCGTCCGTCCGCCTCCCGTAGCCGCGGCTGATGACGCCGGGATGCATGCCCCGCGCGGAGAGCGCCTCGGCCAGCCAGATCACAAGCGGCGTCTTGCCCGAGCCGCCGGCGGTGATGTTGCCGACAACCACGACTGGCACCGGCAGTCGCACGGGCGGAAGGACGCCGAGGCGGTAGAGGAGCCGGCGCAGCGCCACGAGCGCAAGGAATGCCGCGCCGACGGGCAGCAGGAGCCAAGCGAAGAGCCCGCGCCGATGCCAGAGCGCGCACTTCATCAATTCTTCTGCTGGGTGGCGAAAGAGATGTGCGTCAGGCCCGACTGCTGGGCCGCCTGCATGACGTCGATGACGCTCTGGTGGGCCGCCTTGGCGTCGGCGTTGATGATGACGACCGGCTCGCCCGCACCCGCGGCGCGCTTCATGGCGATACCGATGGCCTCGACCTCGCGCCCCGCCACCGGAACCTTGTTGACCAGCACCTCGCCCGCGGCGGTCACCACGACGTCGATCTCGTTGGGCCGTTCCTGCTGCGCCTGCGCGTCCGCCGTGGGCAGGTTGATCTCGAGGCCGGCGAACTTGGAATAGGTGGTGGTGATCATCAGGAAGATCAGGATCACCAGCAGCACGTCGATCATCGGGATCAGGTTGATCTCCGGTTCCTCGCGGCCGCGGCCTTTCTGGAATTTCAAACCCGGTCTCCATGAACCAGCTCGACCAGCTTCACCGCCTGCTGCTCCATCTCGATGACGAAACCGTCGACCAGCGCGCGGAAGTGGCGGTAGAAAATCATCGCCGGAATCGCGATGAGCAGGCCGAAGCCGGTGTTGTAGAGCGCCACCGAAATGCCGTGCGCCAGCGCCTGCGGATTGTTGCCGGCGCCCGTGGCCGATCCGAAGATCTCGATCATGCCGACGATGGTGCCGAACAGCCCCATCAGCGGGCTGATGGAGGCGATGGTGCCCAGGCTTGTGAGGAAGCGCTCCAGCTCGTGGGCGACGCCGCCGCCCGCCTCCTCGATGGCCTCCCTCATCACGTCCCGCGAATTTCCAACGTTTCTCAGGCCGGCGGCAAAGACGCGGCCGAGCGGCGAATGGGCTTCGAGGCGCCGCAGCGATTCCGCCGTCACCCCCGACTGCTTGTAGTCGGCGACGACGCCGGCGAGCAGCCCCGCGGGGACGATCTTGGCGCGGCGCAGCGCGGTCGCGCGCTCGATGATCAGCGCCACCGCGATGACGGACGCCAGCAACAGGAACCAGATGGGCCAGCCGGCAGCCTGGATGATGGAAAACACGGCGACTCCCCGAATGACGGATAGGCGCGAACTCTACTACGAAATCAGGATTTCAGAGCAGGCTACAATCCCGTCATGAGTGAAGTTCAGGACACCGCCGCCGCCTTGGCCGCCGAGGCGCTGGCGGAGAATCGCAGCCTGTTGCTGATAGCGCCCGGCGACGACCTGTTGCCGGACATCTCGAACGCCCTCGCCCTCGACCTGCGCCCGCTCTGCCTCGTCCTGCCGGAAGCCGAGTATGTCCGCCGCATCGTCCTGCGCGCCACGCTCTCCCTGCTGAAAAGCCGGCTGACGCGCTTCGGCGAGGATACCGAAGGCCCCGCGTGGGCCGCCCAGCGCAACCGCATCGCCGAACACGCGGAACTCTGGCGGGCCTGCCTCGCCTGGAGCGAGCGCGGCCTCGACCGGGAGCCCTGGCCCTCCGGCATCGAGCGGTTCTTCCCGGTGCGCATCCTGCCCCTGGCGCTCGCCCGCGCGCTTTCGCTGCCCTCGGATTCGGTCGTGATCCTGGGCGTCGGGGAGGAAACCGCCCCGACCGTGGCGCTGGCCGTCGCGGACGAGACCGTCCGGCTGCGCGCCGAGCTGGAAATGCTGGCCCAGGAGCTTTCGGAACTGGAGCTGGAACTGGCCACCGCCCAGGCCGAAATCGCCGACTTCACCCGTCGCTACCATGCCCTCGTCGGCATGCGCATGGCTCGGCTGGACGGTCTCCAGGCCGAAATTGCCGACCGCCGGGCCGCCGAAACCGGCGAAGCGGAAGCCAGGCATGCCGCCGAAACCGCCCGCGCCCGCGCGGAGCGGTCGCGGCGCGAAAGCGAGCGTTTCGCCGAGGTGGAGCGGGACCCGGCCCGCCCCTTCCGCCCGACCGGCGATCTCAAGAAGCTCTACCGGCAACTGGCCCAGAAAATCCATCCGGATCGCGCCCGGGACGAAGCGGACCGCGCTTGGCGCACGCAGCTGATGTCGGAAGCCAATCGCGCCTACCGGGCCGGCGACGAGGTCGCCCTGCAGGAAGTGGTCGCCCTCTGGCAAGAGGGGCGGGAAGGCGCCGGCCGGCAGCGCCGTGACGATGCGAGCCCCGCCGACATCGCGACGCAGGTGGCCCGCCTCAAGCGGCGCATCGGGGAAATCGAGGGCGAATTGAACCGGCTGTTCGGCTCCAGGCTCTATGAGCTCTTCACCGCCGCCAACATGGCCAGGCGCGCCGGGCGCGACCTCCTCCAGGAAATGGCCGACAAGCTGGACGCCCAGATCGCCGCGGCGCAAGGGAAAATCTAATTCAGCTTTCCGCTCCGCTCCACCCGTTCCAGGAACCCCCGCGCCTGCTCGTGGCCGAGCGAGGCGGCGGCGCGCAGCCACTTCATGGCCAGGCGCGGGCTCTTCGTCGGTCCGACGCCCCGATAGTAGGCGCATCCCAGTTCGTACTGGGCGTCGGCCTCGCCCATGAGCGCCGCCTTCCGCAGCCAGCGCATGCCGGCGCGCGCGTCGCGGCGCGCGCCCTGGCCGTGCAGCAGACAGAAGCCGACGCTGTACGCGGCATAGGCGTCGTCGTGCTGCGCGACGGCCTGCTCGTACCAGCGCAGCGCCTCGCGGTAATTGCGTTCGACGCCCCAGCCGAAGTAATACATGTCGGCCAGCGCGACCTTGGCGTCGAACAGGGAGGCCGCCTTGCGGAACCACAGCACGGCTTCCCCCAGGTCCCGCGCCACGCCGGCGCCATGGCGGTAGCACTCCCCCAGCATCAGGGCCGCCTGGCGATGGCCCAGCTCCCCGGCCTTGCGGTAGCAGGCGGCGGCGCGAGCCATCGCCCCGCCGTGGAAATGGCGCTCCCCCTCCGCGAACCAGTAGCGCTCCAGCTCTCCCAGGGCGGGCTGCCAGCCGCCTTCGGCAGCCGCGCGCAGCAATTCCTCGGCCCGGCGCGGATCGAACGGAAGGCCGATGCCGCGCAGATGGCAGCGGCCGAGCTCGGCCTGTCCATGGGCATCGCCGGCGGCCGCCGCGATGCGGTAGTGCTCGACGGCCTGGCCGGGACATTGCGCCACCCCTTCCCCGTACTCGTAGCATTCCCCGAGCCAGACGTGCCCCTGGGGATCGCCCGCCTCCGCCGCGCGGCGGTACCAGGCCACGGCCAGCGACTTGTTCTCGGCGACGCCATCGCCCCAGCGATAGCAATGGCCGACCTTGAGCCGGGCTCGTCCGTGGCCCTGGCGCGCCGCCAGCCGCCACCAGCGCAGCGCCTCCGCCATGTCGTGGCCGGGATGGGCGCGTCCCGAGGCATAGGCCTCGCCGAGCTCGAAGGCCGCCTCCCGGCTCCCGCAGTCGGCGGCGCGGCGATACCAGCCGAGACCCGCCGCCCGGTCGCAGGTGACGCCCAGGCCGAAGGTGTAGCACTGGCCGAGGAGGAACATCGCGCCGCCGATGCGCTTCCTGGCCGCCGCGCGGAACCAGCCGACGGCTTCCGACCGGTCGGCCGCCAGCCCTTCGCCAGCATAGAGGCAAAGCCCCAGGCAGAACATGGCGCTGGCAACGCCATTCTCGGCCGCTTCGCGCCAGAGGCGCGCCGCAATGGCGCGGTCTTCGGGCACGCCGCGGCCGAAGAAGCGGCAGCGGGCGAGGATATCCGCCGCACGCGGCAGCCCCTGAGCCGCGGCACGCTCGAAAAGCCGGGCGGCCTCGGCGTAATCACGGGACAAGCCGAAACCATGATAGAGCAGCCAGCCCAGCACCGCCTCACCGGCGGCGCAACCGCGTTCGGCGCTTCTCGATGACCAGCGAACCGCCTGGGCATAGGATTTCGAGGTTCCGTTCCCGATCGCGTGGCGCCATGCCAATTCGGCCTGGGCGGAAGGGTTTCCGCCCTCGGCCATGCGCTTCAAATCGCCCAGGGGCACGCCGCGCCAGAATTCGTCGGCCGGCCCCAGGAGATCGAGTCCCTGGACGGCGCCGCGCTCGACCAGGCTGCTCTCCAGCACCTCGCGGAAAAAGCCGAGGAGCGCCGGGGCGTGCAAGGGAACGAGCGGATTGGTCGTCACGGGAGGGCGGCAGGATGGATCGGGCGTCCCAGACTAGCATCGAGTCGTCCATTGTGGATGATGATGTAGAATCGATTCGTCCCGCGCGCGCTCAGCTTGTCCGCGCCCACTCTTCCCGTTTCCCGCGCCCTGCCGTGCTTCCGGAAATCCTGACCATCACGGAGCTCAATCGACTGGCCCGATCCGCCCTCGAACAGCGTTTCCCGCTGCTTTGGGTGACGGGAGAGATTTCGAACCTGATCCGCGCGGCCTCCGGCCATTTTTACTTCAGCCTCAAGGACGAAAACGCCCAGGTGCGCTGCGCCATGTTCCGGGCGCGCGCCCAGGCGCTTCCCTGGCGCGTCGAGAATGGCCAACAGGTCGAGGCGCGCGCCCTGGTCACGCTCTACGAGGCTCGCGGCGACTTCCAACTCAACGTCGAAACGCTGCGCCGCGCCGGTCTCGGCCGCCTCTACGAGGCCTTCCTGCAACTGCGGGAGAAGCTTTCGCGCGAAGGGCTGTTCGACGACGCGCGAAAACGGGACCTGCCCCGCTTTCCGCGCGTCGTGGGCATCGTCACCTCGCCGCGGGCCGCCGCCCTGCGCGACGTCTTCGCCGCCTTCGCGCGGCGCGCGCCGCATGTGCCCCTGATCGTCTATCCGACGCTCGTACAAGGCTCGGACGCGGCCGGGCAGATCGCCGCCGCCCTCTCGGCGGCCGGCGGCAGAAACGAATGCGACCTGCTGCTGCTGGTGCGCGGCGGCGGCAGCCTGGAAGACTTGTGGTCCTTCAACGAGGAGGCCGTGGCCCGCGCCATCGCCGCCTGCCCGCTCCCTGTCGTTTCCGGCGTCGGCCATGAAACCGACGTCACCATCGCCGACCTCGCCGCCGACCGGCGCGCCGCCACCCCTACCGCCGCGGCCGAACTCGCCAGCGCCGGATGGTTCGCCGTCGCGCGGGAAACCGCCGGCATCGGCGCCACGCTGCGCGCGGCCCTGCGTTCGAAACTGGAAAAGCGGATGCAGGCCCTCGACCTCCTGGCCCGCCGACTGGTCCATCCCGCGCAGCGGCTGGCCGGCGCGAGGCAGCAACTCGGACACCTGGCGACGCGCCTGACCGCCGCCTGCGAACGCCGCCTGCAACGGCAATCCGGCCGCCTCGAGCGCCTGGCCGCGGGAATCTCGGCGCTCAATCCGCAGGCCGTCCTCGCGCGCGGCTATGCCATCGCCCGCGATGCGCGGGGGCGCGTCGTGCGGGACAGCCGCCAGATCGCAACCGATGAAACCCTGTCCCTGCGCTTCGCCAAGGGCGGCGGCGAGGCAGTTGTCACACGGACATTTCCCGACTAATATCGTCGGGCTTGCGCAATAACCCGAACAGGAGAGATCGCCATGGAACACACCCTACCCCCCCTGCCCTATGCGATGGACGCCTTGACGCCGCACATGTCGAAGGAAACCTTCGAGTACCACTACGCCAAGCACCACCAGGCCTACGTCACCAACCTGAACAACCTGATCAAGGGCACCGAGTACGAGGCGCTCGACCTCGAAGCCATCGTCAGGAAGGCGCCCGCCGGCGGCCTCTACAACAACGCCGCCCAGGTTTCCAACCACAGCTTCTTCTGGAACTGCATGAAGCCGAATGGCGGCGGCACGCCCTCGGGCGCGCTGGCGGCGGCCATCGACAAGAAGTGGGGCTCGTTCGACGAGTTCAAGAAGGCGTTTCAGACCTCGGCGGTCGGCAACTTCGGTTCCGGCTGGACCTGGCTGGTGAAGAAGGCCGACGGCTCGGTCGACATCGTCAACATGGGCGCCGCCGGCACTCCGCTGACGACGGCCGACCGCCGGCTGCTCTGCATCGACGTCTGGGAGCACGCCTACTACATCGACTACCGCAACCTGCGCCCCAAGTTCGTCGAGACTTTCCTCAACAATCTGGCGAACTGGGATTTCGCGGCGAAGAACTTCGCGTGATCAACGGGCCGGCGGCGCGCGGTCGACGGCGCCGATCGCGTCGCCGGCTTTCAGACCCCTCTGCCGGAACCAGCCGGCGTTCATCTCCAGGGCGTACTTGGCGGGCCGGGCCGCGCAATGATTGATCTCGGTCCGAGGCCGCATCTCTTCGACGTTGATGATGCGCCCCTGCTCGTCGAGAAAGGCCACGGACAGCGGGATCAGGGTATTCCGCATCCACATGCACTGCGGAGAGGGCGCATCGAACACGAATAGCATCCCGCGCTGGACGCCCATGGACTTGCGGTGCATCAGGCCCGTCATGCGCGCATCATGGGTGTTGGCCACCTCGGCCTCGATGCGATGGATGCCGGCGTTCAGCTCCACAACCGCCTGCGCAAGCGCGGGCGGTGCGATGAAGGCGGCGACGGCAAGCAATCCGGCGGGAAATTTCATGGCGAACGGACTAAAAAAAGGCCCGCCAGGAATCACCTGGCAGGCCTTTGCATTCTTTGGACCGGTTAAGCCTTCTGAATGTTCGATGCCTGCTTGCCCTTGGGGCCCTGCACGACATCGAAAGAAACCTTCTCACCTTCCTTCAGGGTCTTGAAGCCGGACATCGTGATCGCGGAGAAATGGGCGAAAAGATCTTCGCTGCCATCATCCGGGGTGATGAATCCGAACCCCTTGGAGTCGTTGAACCACTTGACGGTACCAGTTGCCATAAAGCCTCTTCCTCAGAACGTAGTACAAACCGGCATTCGACGGGCGCATGCCGAATAATGTTTGCGTTGCAAGCTCTCAACAGCGGAAGGGCCAGACGGTGACTCAGGTAATGCAACTGATTGACTGCGGCCACTCGACAACGACACTGCGGCGGATCTTGAACCAAACACGAATCGCCTTTTACGCATTTTGCAGGATAGCGTCAAGGGAATTATTTGCTGCACGACAGCATCCGGCCGCCCATCGTTGCGCCATCGCTAAAACAGGCCCGCGATGCCGTCCCTATTCCCCTGTTGCCCTCGCTATTGCATGCGCGGAAATTCGCATTAGAATCGGATCATGGTCACACGCAAGCAATCGCGCGAGGAAGGCGCCCTGCTGGAGGCATCCCGCGTCAAGCCGCCGCCGATGTACAGGGTGGCTTTGCTGAACGACGATTTCACGCCGATGGATTTTGTCATCGTGGTGCTGCAAAAATTTTTCGGCATGGGCCGCGAGCAGGCGACGCTGGTCATGCTCAAGGTGCACAGGGAAGGCAAGGGCGTCTGCGGCGTGTACCCGCAGGACGTGGCGGCCACCAAGGTCGAGCAGGTATCGGCCTTCGCGCGGGCGCACCAGCATCCGCTGGCCTGCGTCATGGAGGAGAACTGAGAATGATCGCCCAGGAACTTGAAGTCAGCCTCCACATGGCCTTCGTCGAGGCGCGGCAGAAGCGCCACGAATTCATCACCGTCGAACACCTGCTGCTGGCGCTGCTGGACAATCCCTCCGCCGCCGAGGTGCTGCGCGCCTGCGCGGTCAATCTCGAGCACCTGCGCAAGGAACTGATCGCCTTCGTCGACCAGCACACGCCGACCGTGCCGGGCAGCGGGGAGATCGACACCCAGCCGACGCTGGGCTTCCAGCGCGTCATCCAGCGCGCCATCCTGCACGTGCAGTCCTCGGGCAAGAAGGAGGTGACCGGCGCCAACGTGCTGGTGGCCATCTTCGGCGAGAAGGATTCCCATGCCGTCTTTTTCCTCCAAAAGCAGAGCGTTTCCCGCCTCGACGTGGTGAATTACATCTCGCACGGCATCACCAAGCTGCCCCAACCGGCGGGCAAACCCGACGAGCCGGCCGAGCAGGAACCGGAAGGCCAGCAGCAGACAAGCGCCCTGGAGAGCTTCACCCAGAACCTCAACCAGGCGGCCCTGACCGGAAAGATCGACCCCCTGATCGGCCGCGACAAGGAGCTGGAGCGCGTGATCCAGACCCTGTGCCGGCGGCGCAAGAACAATCCGCTGCTGGTCGGCGAGGCGGGGGTCGGCAAGACCGCCATCGCCGAGGGTCTGGCCCGCCGCATCATCGAGAACCGGGTGCCGGAGATTCTTGCCGGCGCGACGGTGTACGCCCTCGACATGGGCGCGCTGCTGGCCGGCACCAAGTATCGCGGCGACTTCGAGCAGCGCCTCAAGGCCGTGCTCAAACAGCTCATCGACAATCCGAACGCCGTCCTGTTCATCGACGAGATCCACACCCTGATCGGCGCGGGCGCCGCTTCCGGCGGCACCCTCGACGCCTCCAACCTGCTCAAGCCGGCGCTCTCCTCCGGCGCGCTCAAGTGCATCGGCGCCACCACCTACAACGAGTTCCGGGGCGTCTTCGAGAAGGACCACGCCCTCTCGCGCCGCTTCCAGAAGATCGACGTCAATGAGCCCTCCGTCGAGGAGACCGTCTCCATCCTGCGCGGCCTCAAGAGCCGGTTCGAGGAACACCACGGCATCAAGTATTCGGCCGCGGCCATCAGCAACGCGGCCGAGCTGTCGGCCAAGTACATCACCGACCGCCACCTGCCCGACAAGGCCATCGACGTCATCGACGAGGCCGGCGCCGCCCAGCGCATCCTGCCGAAGTCGAAGCAGAAGAAGGTCATCGGCAAGCAGGAGATCGAGGAAATCGTCGCCAGGATCGCCCGCATCCCGCCTCGGCATGTGTCCGCCGACGACCGCTCGGCGCTGAAGGGCATCGAACGCGACCTCAAGGCCGTTGTCTTCGGCCAGGATCCGGCCATCGAAGCGCTGGCCCGCGCCATCAAGATGTCGCGTTCGGGGCTGGGCAACCCGCAGAAGCCCATCGGCAACTTCCTTTTTTCAGGCCCCACGGGCGTCGGCAAGACCGAAGTGGCGCGGCAGCTCGCCTACTGCATGGGCATCGAGCTGATCCGCTTCGACATGTCCGAGTACCAGGAACGCCACGCGGTATCACGCCTGATCGGCGCGCCGCCCGGCTACGTCGGCTTCGATCAGGGCGGGCTGCTCACCGAGGCCGTGACGAAGAAACCGCACGCGGTGTTGCTCCTGGACGAGATCGAGAAGGCGCATCCGGACATCTTCAACATCCTGCTCCAGGTGATGGACCACGGCACGCTGACCGACAACAACGGACGCCGCGCCGACTTCCGCAACGTCGTGATCATCATGACCACCAACGCCGGCGCCGAGGCCCTGCAGAAGACCGCCATCGGCTTCACGACGAGCAAGCAGTCCGGCGACGAGATGGCCGACATCAAGCGCACGTTCTCACCCGAATTCAGGAACCGCCTGGACGCCATCATTTCCTTCAAGGCGCTCGACGGCGGAATCATCCTGCGCGTGGTCGACAAGTTCCTCATGCAGCTCGAAGGCCAGCTCCACGAGAAGAAGGTGGAAGCGGTCTTCACCGACGCCCTGCGCACCTGGCTCGCCGAGAAGGGCTTCGACCCGCTGATGGGCGCCCGACCGATGGCGCGGCTGATCCAGGACACCATCCGCGCCGCGCTCGCCGACGAGCTGCTGTTCGGCAGGCTTGCCCACGGCGGCCGGGTCACCATCGACCTGGACGCCGACGACAAGGTGAGGCTCGTCTTCGAGGAAACTGTCGAGCCGACGGTGCCGGCGGTTTGATCCGGGCTATTCCGGCAGCTCGAACACCACCGGAAGATTGACCGCGAAGGCGTGTCCCCGCAACGACGCCGGCACCGGCGTCGCCGGCGCCGCCTGGCGCAGCAGTTCCAGCGCCGCCTCGTCGAGAACGCCGTGGCCGCTATGGCGGATCAATTCCACCCCATGGACGGCCGCATCGGCGTCGACGGTGACCCGGACTTCCGCCGTGCCGCTCCAGCCCGCCTCCAGCGCCCCGGCCGGATAGCGCTGCTTGAAACGGCGCGCCTGGACAGCCAGGGAGAGACGATAGCTGCGCAAGCCCTCCGCATCCGGGCCCGTGCCGACCGAAACGGACGGCATTGCCGCCGCAATGGGAGCGAACGTCCCCGCCGGCGCCGCGGCGGATTCGGATTTCAGGGGCGCCGCGGCAACTTCCGGCACGCCGGAGCGATCCACGACCTCCGGGATCGAACTTGGCGTGGCCGGCGGCCTTGCCCTTCGCGGCCCCGCCGGAATATCGGCGGGGGCGATGGCGGGCGCATCGGCGGCACGCAGCGTCGCCGTCAGCGGCCGGTCGGCGGCCCCCGCAGCCTCGCGGGGCGACGGCGCGGGCCACAGCAGCAGCCCGTGGAGCGCCAGGGAGACGGCCAGCGCTCGCCACAGATCGCCGGGAATTGCCGCGCTTTGAAAAGTCACTTCGCTCTGATAGTCTTTCGGGGTTGAAGATTGTAACGACATGAGCACCCACCCGCTGATCCTCTCTCTCGACCAGCAGGGGCTGCCGCACCGATGGATCACATGGCAGCACGCCTGCTTCTACTACGCCAAGGACCTCGTCGCCTGGGCGGCGGGAGAGCATTGCTTCACCTTCCACGGCGGCATCAGCCGAATCACCGGCGAGCGTTCAGAGATCCGCACCAACAGCATCATCGCCATCCGGGGCAAGGCACTCGCCTCGAAATCGCTGTTCCAGGTACCGCCGCTGGACAACCGCGAGCTGTTTCACCGCGATCGCCACGTCTGCGCCTACTGCGGCGAACAACTGCCCACGCTGCGCCTGACGCGCGACCACGTCATGCCGGTTTCGCAGGGCGGAAAAGATACCTGGATGAACGTCGTCACCGCCTGCCGCGGCTGCAACCAGGCCAAGAGCGGCCGCACGCCCGAAGAAGCCGGCATGGAGCTCCTCTACGCCCCCTATGTGCCCAACAAGGCCGAATACCTGATCCTCTCGAACCGCAACATCCTCGCCGACCAGATGGACTTCCTCGCCCGCCACGTTCCCACGGCGAGCCGCGTGCGGCAGATGACATAAGGTTTCCTTAAGCCGCGCCGCGCAGCATGGCTCCCGTCATTACTCAAGGAGCCGCAACATGAATTCCCGCATCCCCCTGATCCTGGCCCTGCTCGCCCTCTCCGGCGCGGCGGCGGCCGTCACGCCCGCCGAGTTCCAGGCCGCCCTGGGCAGCGGCTTCTCCGCGAACCGCGGCGAGGCCTTTTACCGCGACACCCACGGCGGCGACTGGAGCTGCGCCACCTGCCACACCGACAACCCGGCCACCGTCGGCAGCCATGCCGTGACGAAGAAGGCGATCAAGCCGCTCGCCCCCGCCGCCAATGCCGAACGCTTCACCAACCCCGAGAAAATCGAGAAGTGGTTCAAGCGCAACTGCAACGACGTGCTCAAACGCCCCTGCACCCCGCAGGAAAAGGGCGATTTCCTCGCCTTCCTGCTGACCGTCAAGTGAGGAGATGAACATGAAACCATTGCCCATCGCCGCCCTGCTCGCCGTCTTCGCCGCTCCGGCTCTCGCCGGCGACCACGCCTACGGCCCCTTCCCCGCCGACTACGTCGAGGAGTGCGCGAGCTGCCACGTCGCCTACCCGCCGCAACTGCTCACCGCCCCCGGCTGGCAGCGCGTCATGGCGCAGCTCGACAAACACTACGGCGTCGACGCCAGCCTCGACGCGAAGCGTCATGCCGCCATCGCCGACTTTCTCCGGCGCGCGGCCAGCCGCGGGGACAAGCTCGCGCCCACCGAGATGACGGCGCGCATGACGAAGACCGCGTGGTTCGCCCGCGAGCACGGCCCGACGCCGCCGGCGAAGACTTCATTCGCCGACTGCGCCGCCTGTCACACCGCCGCCGACAAGGGCGACTACGGCGAACGCGGAATCAGGCTGCCCACCGGCTGGCGCCGCGTCAAGGAAAGGAGGGACTGAACCATGGAACAGCGCATCCTCGTCTGGGACCTCCCCACCCGCCTTTTTCACTGGATGCTCGCGGCGAGCTTCGTCGTCGCCTGGATCACGCACGAATCGGAACGGCTGATGAACATCCACACCGCCGCCGGCTATCTCATGCTCGGCCTGATCGGATTCCGTCTGCTCTGGGGCTTCGTCGGCAACCGCCACGCGCGATTTTCGTCGTTCGTGCGCGGCCCCTCCGCCATGATGCGCTACCTGGCTTCATTGGTCGGAGGCCGCCCGGAACACCACCTGGGCCACAACCCGGCGGGCGCGATCGCCATCGTGCTGCTGCTCGCGCTGGGCGTGGGCACGGGCGTTTCCGGCTGGCTGGCGCTCGATGACCTCGGCGGAGAGCTGTTCGAGGAATTGCACGAAGGGCTCGCCGGTGCCATGCTTGCGGTCGTCGGCCTGCACCTCGCCGGCGTCGCCGTTTCGAGCCTCCTGCACCGCGAGAACCTCGTCAGATCCATGATCACCGGATACAAGAAACGACCGCCCGAATGCGCATCCTGATCGTCGAGGACGACCGGCTGCTCGGCGAGGGCATCCTCGCCGGCCTGCGCCAGGCCGGCTTTTCAGCCGACTGGGTGCGGGACGGCCAGGCCGGCCTCGCGGCCCTGCGCGCCGAACCCTTCTCGGCCGTCGTGCTCGACCTCGGCCTGCCGCGCCTGTCCGGCCTCGACGTGCTGCGGCGGCTGCGCGCCGAGCGCGCGCCGATCCCCGTGCTGATCCTCACCGCCCGCGACACCTCGCGGGACATCATCGCCGGGCTCGACGCCGGCGGCGACGACTACATGGTCAAGCCCTTCGACCTGGGCGAACTCGCGGCGCGCCTGCGCGCGCTGATCCGCCGCTCGGCCGGCGGCGCGGCGCCCGTCCTCGAACAGGATGGTCTGCGCCTCGACCCCGCCGGGCGCTGCGCGACCTGGCAGGGACGGCCCGTCGAACTTTCCCCGCGCGAGTTCGACCTGCTGCACGAACTGCTGCTGGGCGCCGGCCGCGTGCTCACCCGCGCCCAGCTTGAAGCCAAGCTCTATCCCTGGGGCGAGGAAGTCGAATCGAACGCGGTCGAGGTGCATGTGCATCACCTCCGGAAGAAGCTCGCGCCGGAACTCATCCGCACCGTGCGCGGCGTCGGCTACATGATCCCGAAGCCATGAACAGCCTGCGACTGCGGCTCATCGCCGGCGTCCTCGCCCTGGTTGCGGCGATCTGGCTGGCCGTGGCGCTGGCCGCCTGGTTCGAGACCCGCCACGAAACCGAGGAAATCCTCGACGCCCATCTCGCCCAAGCCGCGGCGCTGCTTTCCGCCTTTGTCGGCGCGGAGGACGATGGGGCCGACGATCTCGACGAGCACCTCCCCGCGCACCGCTACCTGCGCAAGGTGACGTTCCAGGTCTGGGAGAAAGGCGACAAGCTGCGCGTCCATTCCGCCAACGCGCCCGATCATCGCCTCGCTCCGGCCGACCACGGTTTCGCCGAAAGCGAGTTCGACGGCCGCCGCTGGCGCGTCTACAGCGTCTGGAACGGCGATTACCTGGTCCAGGTCGGCGAGACGCGCGAGGCGCGCGACGACATCTCGCGCGAGCTGGCCGGCCATCTGCTGGCGCCGCTGGTCATCGCGCTGCCGCTGCTGGCGCTGGCGCTGGCGCTGCTGATCGGCCGCGGCCTGCGCCCCCTGTCCCGCCTTGCCGACGACATCGGCCGCCGCGACGCCCGCCGCCTCGATCCGATCGACGCCATCGGCGCGCCGCGCGAACTGAAACCGGTGCTCGACCGCCTCAACCAGCTCTTCGCACGCCTCGGCGATTCGCTGGAACAGGAGCGCCGATTCACGGCGGACGCCGCGCACGAGCTTCGCACCCCGCTCGCCGCGATGCGCACCCACGCGCAGGTCGCCCTGGGCGCTCGCGACCCCGCCGAGCGCGAGACCGCGCTGGCCCGCGTGATCGAGGCCACCGACCGCGCCACGCACCTCGTCGCGCAGTTGCTGACGCTGGCGCGCCTGGACGCCTCCGCGCTGGCGGGACGGTTCGCGCCGTGCAGCCTGCGCGCCCTGGCCGCCGACACCCTCGCGCAACTGGCCCCCGCCGCCATCGCCCGCGACATCGCGCTGTCGCTGACCGACGGCTCGGACGCCGAAGTGCGCGGCGAGCCCACGCTGCTCGCCGCGGCGCTCTCCAACCTCGTCGACAACGCCGTGCGCTACAGCCCCCCTGGAGCCGGCGTTCTCGTGGCGGCGGGCGCCGACGCGCAGGGCCGGGCCTTCGTCGAAGTGGCCGACGCCGGGCCGGGCATCGCGCCCGAAGAACGCGCCCGCGTGCTCGACCGCTTCTACCGCGTCGCCGGCAGCGGGGAATCCGGATCGGGCCTGGGGCTGTCCATCGTCGCGAAGATCGCCGAACTGCACGGCGCCCGCCTGGAACTCTCCGACGGCCCCGGCGGCAAGGGGCTGTGCGCGCGCGTGACGTTTAACGGATAGGATGCGGGCCCATGACCCCGCCTGCCCCGCCCGCCCGCAGCCTCACCTCCTGGAAGCCCCACTGGGCGAAACGCTTCGGCGTGGCGCCCTTCCTGCCCATGTCGCGCGCCGAGATGGAATCGCTCGGCTGGGATGCCTGCGACGTGATCCTCGTGACGGGCGACGCCTACGTCGACCATCCGAGCTTCGGCATGGCGCTGATCGGCCGGCTGCTGGAGGCACAGGGCTTCCGCGTCGGCATCGTCGCACAGCCGGACTGGCATTCGGCGGAAGCCTTTCGCGCGCTGGGCCGGCCGAACCTGTTCTTCGGCATCACCGCCGGCAACATGGATTCGATGGTCAACCGCTACACCTCGGAGCGCAAGATCCGCTCGGACGACGCCTACACGCCGGACGGCGCGCCGGACCGCCGGCCCGACCGCGCCGTGCTGGTCTATGCGCAGCGGGCGCGCGAGGCGTATGGCGACGTGCCGCTGGTGGTCGGCGGCATCGAGGCCAGTTTGCGGAGGATCGCCCATTACGATTACTGGTCGGACAAGGTGCGCCGCTCGATCCTGCCGGATTCCAAGGCCGACCTGCTGCTCTTCGGCAACGCCGAGCGCGCGATCGTCGATCTCGCGCACCGGCTGGCCAAGGGCGAGCGGATCGAGGACATCCGCGATCTGCGCGGCACGGCTTTCATGGCGCCGCGCGGCTGGATGCCCGGCGACGACTGGCAGGAGGTCGGCGACACGCCGGTGAAGGCGGAGCGCGAAAAGTCCTTCATCCGCCTACCCGCCTTCGAGGAAGTCTCGAAGAATCCCGTGCGCTACGCCGCCGCCTCGCGCGCCTTCCACCTCGAATCGAACCCCGGCAACGCGCGCGCCCTCGTGCAGGCGCACGGAGACCGCGACCTGTGGCTCAACCCGCCGCCGATCCCGCTCTCCACCGCCGAGATGGATCACGTCTACGGCCTGCCCTACGCCCGCGCGCCGCATCCGTCCTACGGCGAGGCGAAGATTCCGGCGTGGGAGATGATCCGCTTCTCGGTGAACATCATGCGCGGCTGCTTCGGCGGCTGCACCTTCTGCTCCATCACCGAGCACGAGGGCCGCATCGTCCAGAACCGCTCGGAAGCTTCGATCCTGCGCGAGATCGAGGATATCCGCGACAAGACGCCGGGCTTCACCGGCGTCATCTCCGACTTGGGCGGGCCGACGGCCAACATGTACCGCATGCGCTGCAAGGACGCGGCGATCGAATCCGCCTGCCGCCGGCTTTCATGCGTGTATCCGGAAATCTGCCCCAACATGAACACCGGCCACGCGCCGCTGATCCACCTCTACCGCGCGGCGCGCGCCCTGCCCGGCGTGAAGAAGATCCTCATCGGCTCCGGCCTGCGCTACGACCTCGCGGTGCGCTCGCCCGAATACGTGAAGGAGCTCGTCGCGCACCACGTCGGCGGCTACCTCAAGATCGCGCCCGAGCACACCGAGGAAGGCCCGCTCTCGAAAATGATGAAGCCGGGCATGGGCAGCTACGACCGCTTCAAGGCCATGTTCGAGAAGGCGACGAAGGAGGCCGGCAAGGAGCAGTACCTGATCCCCTACTTCATCGCCGCGCACCCCGGCACGACCGACGAGGACATGCTCGAACTCGCCCTCTGGCTCAAGCGCAACGATTTTCGCCTGGATCAGGTGCAGACCTTCCTGCCCACGCCGCTGGCGCTGGCCTCGGCGATGTACCACACGGGCAAGAACCCGCTCAAGCGCGTTTCAAAGAACGCGGAGGAGGTCGACGTGGTGAAGGGGGAGCGGCAACGCCGCCTGCACAAGGCTTTCCTGCGATATCACGATCCGAAGAACTGGCCGATGCTGCGCGACGCATTGAAGCAGATGGGCCGCGCCGACCTGATCGGCAGCGGAAGGCGGCATCTGGTGCCGGCCTGGCAGCCGTCTCCGCCGCCGGGCGCGGCGGATTGTCGGCGCCGAGACCCCGGTGGTAGAATTCGCGCCTCCGGAGAGGTACCGAAGCGGTCATAACGGCGCCGACTCGAAATCGGATGGTTCGCGAAAGCGGGCACGTGGGTTCGAATCCCACCCTCTCCGCCAGTCATTTGCCCTCGATCATCCTGTCAGGGCCGTCCTCCATGGGAGAAGCGCCCATGGCGCGCTCCTTCAGCCGCCCCGGCCGCTCGCTGGCCTGCCTGCTGTTCTGCATCGCGCTCGCCGCCGGTTGCGACCGGCTCGATCCGCCGAAACAAAGCGGCGAGCTGGTGGTCGCCGTGCGGGCCGATCCGGTGTTCTACGAGCAAGAAGCCGGGGGCGGCGCATCCGGCTTCGACCATGACCTGGCCGTCGAGTTCGCCCGCGAACTCGGCGTCAGGGTCCGGTTCGTCATTGCCCGCGATCACGCCGAACTGCTGAAGCTGGTGCGCGATGGCAAGGCCCATTTCGCCGCCGCCGTGCCGGTCATCGGCGGCGATGCCGGCATCCGCTATACGCCGCCGCTCCAGGAAAGCCGGGTGTTGGTGGCCCGGCACGCCGACGACCTGCCGCGAGACGACCTCGCCGATCTTGTCGGCCGTCCCATCGAAGCGCTGCCGGGCTCGCAAAAATCGCTCGCATTGCGGCTCCTGTCGGCGGCCCCGCCGCTTTCGATAGTGGAGGTTCCCCTCGCCCACGAGGTCGATCTGCTCGCCCGGGTTGCCGAACGAAAGGCCGAACTGTGCGCCACCGACGAAATCCATTTCGACGTGGCCATCAACTTCCACCCCGACATCGCCGTCGCCTTTGAACTCCAGGACAACGTGGCCTATGTCTGGGCCTTCCACATCGAGGACGTCCCGCTGCATGGAAAGGCGACCGCCTTCATCGAGCGGGTGGGCGGGGACGGCACCCTCGCGCGCATCCATGACCGCTATTACGGCCACATCAAACGCATCGAGCCGATGGGGGCCGCCCGGTTTCTGGAGCACGTCCGCACCCGGCTGCCCGACTTCCGGCACGAATTCCAGCAGGCCCAGGAAATCACCGGCCTCGACTGGCGGCTGCTGGCGGCGCTGGCCTATCAGGAATCGAACTGGGATCCGCTCGCCACCTCGCCGACGAACGTGCGCGGCATGATGATGCTGACCGAGGACACCGCCGACCGGCTGAAGGTCACCGACCGGCTCGACGCGCGGCAGAGCATCCGGGGCGGCGCGCGCTATCTCGCCGACCTGCGCGACGACCTCCCGCCGACCGTGAAGGAGCCCGACCGCACATGGATGGCGCTCGCGGCCTACAACCTCGGCATGGGGCATTTCAACGGCGCCCGCGCCATCGCCGGCATGGTGAAGCGCGACCCGGACGCCTGGTACGAGATGAAGCGCGTACTGCCGTTGCTCTCGCAGCCCCGCTATTACGAGCGGCTCAAGAGCGGGCGCGGACGCGGCGGAGAGGCGGTGATCCTGGCCGAGAACGTCCGCACCTACTACGACATCCTCTCCCGCTTCGAGCCGCCCTACGCCGGACTGAGCTTCTCCAGGCCGCCGAAATAGGGGCGCAGCGCCGCCGGCACGGTCACGCCGCCGTCGGCGTTCTGGAAATTCTCCAGGATCGCCACCAGCGTGCGGCCGACCGCGAGGCCGGAGCCGTTGAGGGTATGCACGAGTTCCGGCTTGCTCTTCTCGTTGCGGTAGCGCGCCTGCATGCGCCGCGCCTGGAAGGACTCGAAATTCGAGCAGGACGAGATTTCCCGATAGGCGTCCTGCGCCGGCAGCCAGACTTCGAGGTCGTAGGTCTTCGCGGCCGAGAAACCCATGTCACCGGTGCACAGCGCCATCTTGCGGTAGGGCAGCTCCAGCCTTTGCAGGATCGCCTCGGCGTGTCCCGTCAGCTCCTCCAGCGCCCGCCAGGAATCCTCCGGCTTCACGATCTGCACGATCTCCACCTTGTCGAACTGGTGCTGGCGGATCATGCCGCGCGTGTCGCGCCCGGCGCTGCCCGCCTCGGAGCGGAAACAGGGCGTGTGGCAGACGAACTTCAGCGGCAGCGATTCCGCCGCCAGAATCTCGTCGCGCACCATGTTCGTCACCGGCACCTCGGCCGTCGGGATGAGATAGAGCTTCGTGCCGTCGGCGCGCGGCACGCGAAAGAGATCGTCCTCGAACTTGGGCAGCTGGCCCGTGCCGAACATGCTGTCGGGATTGACGAGGTACGGCACGTACACTTCCGTGTAGCCGTGCTCGGCGGTATGTGTATCGAGCATGAACTGGGCGAGCACGCGGTGCAGCCGAGCGACCTGCCCCTTCATCAGCGAGAAGCGCGAGCCCGAAATCTTCGCGGCGGTCTCGAAGTCGATGCCGCCCAGACCCTCGCCGATCTCGACGTGGTCCCTCACCGGAAAGTCGAAGGCGCGCGGCGCGCCCCAGCGGGCGACTTCCACGTTGCCGGTCTCATCAAAGCCCGCCGGCACGCTCTCGTGCGGCAGGTTGGGGATCACGGCGACGAAGGCGTTGTAGCGCTCCTGGAGGTTCGACAGCGCCGCCTCGTTGGCCTTGAGCTCATCGCCGACGCCGGCCACCTCGGCCATCGCGCCCGATGCGTCCTCGCCCTTGCCGCGGAGCTGCCCGATCCGCTTCGAGAGGCTGTTGCGCTTCGCCTGCAATTCCTGGGTGTGCGTCTGCACGCGCTTGCGCTCGGATTCCAGCGCCTCGAAGGCGGCGGCGTCGAGCGTCACGCCGCGCGTGGCGAGGCGCTCGACGACGAAGGCGAGATTGCTGCGGAGGAGTTGAATGTCCAGCATGTCCGGTTCCTATTTGTTCTTCGCTTTTCGGTCGAGCTCCCGCAGGTGCGCGAGCTTCTCGGCGATCTTCTGTTCGAGGCCGCGCGGCGTCGGCTTGTACCACCCGACCCTCGGCATGCCCTCGGGAAGGTAGCTCTCGCCCGCCGCGTAGGCCTCCGGCTCGTCGTGGGCATAACGGTATTCGGCGCCGAAGCCCATCTCCTTCATCAGCTTCGTCGGCGCATTGCGCAGATGCTCCGGCACCGGCCTCGACTTGTCCTGGCTCACGAAGCGGCGCGCCGAATTATAAGCGACGTAAACGGCGTTCGACTTTGGCGCCACGGCCATGTAGAGCACGGCCTCGGCCAGGGCCAGCTCGCCCTCCGGCGAACCGATCCGCTCGTAGGTTTCCCAGGCGTCGAGCGCGATGCGCAACGCGCGCGGATCGGCCAGGCCGATGTCCTCCGTCGCCATGCGGATGATGCGCCGCGCGAGATAGAGCGGATCGGCGCCGCCGTCGAGCATGCGCACGAACCAGTAGAGCGAGGCGTCCGGATTCGAGCCGCGCACGGACTTGTGCAGCGCCGAGATCTGATCGTAGAAAGCGTCGCCGCCCTTGTCGAAGCGGCGCAGATCGCTGGCCAGCGTCGATTCCAGGAAGGCGGCGTCGACCGTCGACGCCCCCGTCGCCGATGCGGCGGTCTTCAGCGTCTCCAGCACGTTGAGCAGCCGCCGCGCATCGCCGTCGGCGTGGCCCACGATGCGCGCCAACGCCTCGGCGTCGAATTCCAGATCGGGGAACGCCTGCGCCCTCGCCCGCTCGAACAGCAGCCCCAGCTCCGCTTCCGACAGGCTCTTGAGCACATAGACCGAGGCGCGGGAGAGCAGCGCCGAGTTCACCTCGAAAGAGGGATTCTCGGTCGTGGCGCCGATGAAGGTGAGCAGGCCGCGCTCGACGTAGGGCAGGAAGGCGTCCTGCTGCGCCTTGTTGAAGCGGTGCACCTCGTCGACGAACAGGATCGTCCGCCGGCCCGACTGGGCCAGGGTGAGTTCGGCCCGCTCGACGGCGGCGCGGATGTCCTTGACGCCGGAGAACACCGCCGACAGCGCGATGAACTCGGCGTCGAAGCCGTCCGCCATCAAGCGTGCCAGCGTCGTCTTGCCGACGCCCGGCGGCCCCCATAGGATCATCGAATGCGGCGTGCCCGACTCGAAGGCCAGCCGCAGCGGCTTGCCCGGCCCGATCAAGTGCGCCTGCCCGATCACATCGTCGAGGGTTTTCGGCCGCAGCGTCTCGGCCAGCGGCGCGTGAAGCGGGGCGCCCCCGAAAAGATCGCTCATGGACGATCCAGCGGGCTGACCACGCCGCGCCCGCCGCGGTTCAGCACATGCGTGTAGATCATGGTGGTCCTGACGTCCGCATGACCGAGGAGCTCCTGCACCGTCCGGATATCGTAGCCCGACTCCAGCAAATGCGTGGCGAAGGAATGGCGAAGGGAATGCGGCGTGGCCGGCTTGACCAGCCCGGCATCGCGCACCGCCTGCTTCATGGCCCGCTGGAACGCCTGATCCTGGACATGATGACGGCGCGTCGCGCCGCCATGGGGATCGACCGCCAGCGCCGCCGAGGGAAACACATACTGCCACCCCCACTCCCGCCCCGCGCCCGGATACTTCCGCTCCAGCGCATAGGGCAGGAACACCGGCCCGACGCCGTCGGCGACATCCCGCTCATGCAGGGCGCGCACCCGCTCCAGATGCTCCCGCAACGGCGCCGCCGTCGCCCCCGGCAGCATCGTCACCCGATCCTTGAAACCCTTGCCGTCGCGCACCAGCAATTCGCCGCGCGCGAAATCGACATCCTTCACCCGTAGCCGCAGGCATTCCATGATCCGCAGCCCGGCGCCGTACAGCAGGCTGCCGATCAGCCAATGCGTGCCCGACAAACGGGCCAGCACCGCCTGCGCTTCCTCGCGCGTCAAGACCACCGGCAGGCGCTTGGGCGCCTTGGCCCGCTCGACGCCCTCCAGCCACGGCAACTCGGTTTCCAGCACCTCGCGATACAGGAACAGGATGGCGCTCTTGGCCTGATTCTGCGTCGCCGCCGCCACCTTGCCGACGACCGCCAGATGCGTCAGGAACGCCTCGACCTCGGCCGCGCCCATATCGGCGGGATGGCGCTTGCCATGGTGCAGAATAAATCGTTTAATCCAGTCCAGATACGCCTGCTCCGTCCGCAAACTGTAGTGCTTGAGACGAATCTTGTCCCGCACGCGGTCCAGCAACCTGGGCGCCGTGCGGGCATCCACCGGAGAAACACCCCGTATCGCCGCCATTCTCGAGCCCCACTAAAATGAGACAAGCCATTGAACTAACATGATACTCTATTTTTATGTTGCCTATAGAGCGGATTATTTCCCATCAATTAGGCGCCACACTTAGATCGTTAGCGGTCATCAATCTCCGATCCTCGGCCCGTTGTATGGAAACAGCCTTTGCCATTCTTCCAGCGCCAGCATCCCGGTATCCCACCACCTGCTCACCGCTGCCGTGTCCTTGGTGTCGAGCAGCAGGCATTCCAATTCGAGCGCCAGCCGATGCCCCGCAGCAATCCGGTCTTGGTTCTTCTCAATCTCCCGCGCCGCAGCGTGTTCGCGCTCCGTCTTGGGGATGGTTGAGTCCCGCAGTTCGTCAATCAGTTGTTCGTGTGGGCGTGCGGCCTTCGGCTTCCAACTCTCGGGGCGGCATTCGTCGCACACTTGCCAGTGCTCGCAATTGCATGTCATCGTTATCTCCAAAAAACCGCTAACCCGGCAGTCCACACGGACTCGCCGATAATGCCGGCGAGCCGGTGACTTTTGCGTTATGCGGCATTACTCCCGAGCGCTGTAACAAATGGCTGAGCTAATCGAAGTAGAGACAGAACGCCTTCGCTTACGTCAGTGGAAGCTCGCTGACCGCGAGCCGTTTGCCGCGCTGAACGCGGACCAACGGGTCATGGAGTTCTTTCCGTCCCCGCTCACCCGTGCTGAAAGTGACGCAATGGCCGACCGTTGCCAGTTGCTCATCGAAGAACGGGGTTGGGGTTTCTGGGCTGCCGAGTGTAAGGCCTCTCATGAGTTCGTCGGCTTTGTCGGCCTGCATATTCCGTCTGCTGAACTGCCGTTTTCCCCATGCGTCGAGGTCGGGTGGCGCCTTGCGTTTCAGCACTGGGGCAAAGGGTTCGCGTCCGAGGCTGCAAGGGAAGCTCTTCGCGTTGGCTTTCATCTGCTCGGGCTGAGAGAAATTGTCTCCTTCACGGCAGTTGGCAATCTCAGGTCTCGCGCCGTGATGGAACGTCTCGGCATGCGCGAGACTGGAACGTTTGAGCATCCTCAAGTCCCAGAAGGGCTTGGTCTTCGGCTGCACTGCTTATATCGTCTCGTCCATGAAACCCATGCCGCATAACCCTGCGTTCGAGGCGACCTGCGCGAAAAGCCGCGCAGGCGCCTCAACTCCACGTTAGCCCTTTCAACAGGAGGCCAGATGGCAGTCGAAGACGCAGTCAAGAAACGAATCGAGGAGTTGCTAAGTGAAACTGACTGGCTCACCCGAAGTGACGACGATGGTGCCGCCATTAGCGATCAACAACGCCATGAGTGTTCTGCTTGGCTGGCGTCAGCCCAACACATCATCCATCTAATTTGCGCTGAGATAAAAACTCCATACCTTGCGCGTGCGAACAGCATCGCCGAGAAGGATCATGGTTGGCTTATCAATCTGGGCGTCGGCGAGATGGCGGCTCTCCTAAGAACTCTACTTGCAGATGCCAACGCCGGATTGCTTTCTTCGGTTGCAGATCGCGCTCGTGCCGAAACCTTTGATGACTTTCTCGACCATGCTGACCAGTACCTCGCAGATCAAAGGAAAAACGAATCTGGCGTAATCGCTGGCGTTATTTTTGAAGACACACTCCGCCGCATTTGCCGCAGATTGGGAATCACCGAGAAGGGGGTTAAGCTCGACGCATTGATCTCGGAGCTATCTAGTCGCGGTGAGCTTTCGGCCGTCAAAGCGAAACGTGCCCGCGTGGCGGCTCACGTCAGAACAAAGGCGAGTCATGCGCAGTGGGACGAATTTGGATCCTCGGATGTTCAGGCCACAATCGAATTCACCCGTGAGCTAGTCAGCTCTAAGCTAGATGGTTAGGGCTAACCCGGCGGTCGACCCCGCTCCCTCCGGTCGCTGGACGCTGCGCGATAAAGCCGCGCAGCGCCGGTCACCTCTACTACAAGGGCTTCCCCACAAAACGCAAGCGTCCTGGTTCTAGGTTTTCATGATTGCCTGTCCGGGTGGTTCGAGTGTTGCCTGCCTGAGTTGTCAGAGAAGATGGCGGACTGCGAAACTACAACCGGTCATGTTGGGCTGATTGCCCGGACCCTGATGAAAGACGCGCGCCGGGGCCTCAATCGTTAGTCGGGAATGGCTTCTTCCCCGTGAAGTGATCAGGCTCTCCCGGCGCGGGTCCAACCCGCTTCACATCAACGCTGGCAGCGCACCGTGATTCCTGGCCGCCGGCCGGCGGCCCGTTCGTTCCTTTCCGTGTACTTTCCCTATAGACGCCTTTGCCGGGCCGTTCAGGCGCCGGCGTGCGGCCGGAACTCCTCGCCGAACTTCAGCACCGCCCAAGCCAGCCGCGCGTTCTTGGCGGCGATGGCCACCACCGCCCGCCAATAGCCCCGCCGTTCGACCAGACTGCGCGCCCAGCGGCTGAAACGGTCCTGCTTGTCGCCCAGGCCACTGAGGATGGCTCGCGCGCCCATGACCAGCAGGCTGCGCAGATAGCGATCCCCCGCCTTGGTGATCCGCCCCAGCCGCGCCACCCCGCCGCTGCTGTATTGCCCGGGTGTCAGCCCGATCCAGGCCGCCACCTGGCGGCCGTTCTTGAAGTCGTGGCCGCCGCCCAGGCTGGCCAGCAGCGCACTGGCCGTGGTCGGGCCGATGCCGGGCAGCTCCATCAGGCGGCGGCTGCGGGCATCTTCCCGCGCCGCTTGGGCAATGGCCCGGTCGTACTCGGCGATGCGGGCGTCGAGCACGTCGGCGTGGGCCAGCAGGTCGCCGACGCACAGGTTGGCGTAGCCGGGCAAATCCTCCAGGTGCTCGCCGATCTGCCGCCGCAGGTTGGCGACCTTCTGCGGCAGGACAATGCCGAATTCCGAGATCAGGCCGCGCAGCCGGTTATAGACGGCGGTGCGTTCCTCGACGAAACCGTTGCGGGTGCGGTGCAGGCACAGGATGATCTGCTGGTGCTCTTCCTTGACCGGCACGAAGCGCATGTGCGGGCGCGTGACCGCCTCGCAGATCCCTTCGGTCGCTGGACGCTGCCCAAGCCGTGATCCCGCCACGCTCGAACCCGGCGCTCAACCTCGCTCCCTTCGGTCGCTGGACGCTGCGCGATAAAGCCGCGCAGGCCGCTCAACTCCACGTTGATATGGTTTGACTTGTCAAGCAGGCACGACAAGGGCTTGCGTGCCCATGACACGGTGATTGACTGCCTGCCTGCGGGGAGGGAACGGGGGGGCCGGGATCGCCTGCTTGAGCGCGAACAGATGGGCGTCTTGAGTCAGTGGTGACAATAGGCACACAGCGGCGTAAGATGGCTCCATGAAACCATTTCGCTGGAACGCCGAGAAGAACGAATCGCTCACGACTGAGCGGTGTATTTCGTTTGAGAGCATCGTGGTCGCCATCGAGTCCGGTGGGCTATTGGATGTCTTGGCTCACCCGAATCAGGCGAAGTACCCCAAGCAGCGCATTCTTGTCGTCTCGTGCGACAACTACGCCTGCTTGGTGCCCTTCGTCGAAGAGGAAGACTACTTTTTCCTCAAGACTGTTATCCCGAGCCGCAAGGCTACTCGGGACTATTTGAATCAAGGTGAAGCAGATGCCGAAAATTGATGAATACGAACTCGAAGTGTTGAGCGCCTTCGAGAAAGGCCAACTGAAGTCCGTTGCAACGAAAGCCGAACTTGCCAAGTTCAAGGCTGCTGCACGCGCTACCGCGATCAAAGATCGCCGAGTCAATATCCGCCTGTCTTCTGGCGACCTGAACGATATTCAGGTTAAAGCCCTAGCGGAAGGTGTGCCGTACCAAACGCTAATTGCCAGCGTTCTGCATAAGTACGTCACTGGGCGCCTTGCGGAGCGCCCGAGTGCCATCACGAGCACAACTCGCAAGCCGGCAGCAAGGCGTCGCGCTACATCGAGCCGCTAGTCCATCCTGATGAATTCGACTCTTGGCTTGCGGCATTGAAAGACAAGGTGGGTCGTGGTCGCATAGTCTTCCCATGCCTCGTCAGAGAAGATCAGCTTCACTTGGCCAACCCTTCGTTGCAGGGGCCTGGCCTATGCCACCTCCGGCAGTCGGAATCGCCATGTGGCTGAAGGCAGTTCTGCTCGTCGTTGTCGCGTTGCTGGTTGTCGTCGCTGGCGCCATCGCCTACGGGGCGTCTCGTTGGAAAACCGGCACCAATGAGTTACGCGCCAAGCTGGAGGCGGTGCGCCTCCCCATCAGTCCGACAACGTATGACGCAAGAGAAATCGAAAACCTGCCTTCGCCGGTGCGCCGATACTTCCGCGCGGTGCTGAAGGATGGCCAACCCATCGTCTCTGCGGCGCGTCTCACCCACGAAGGGCAGTTCAACATGGGTGAGACGCGGGCGAAATGGAGCCGGTTCACATCCTCCCAAGTGGCCTTCACGCGGCGCCCTGGCTTCGACTGGGACGGGCGCATCGCCATGGCGCCGGGTTTGAATGTGTTCGTCCACGACGCCTATGTCGCCGGTGAGGGTGTCTTGCGTGCGGAGTTGCTCGGCCTAGTGACCATTGCCGACATACGCGGAACGCCCGAGGCGGCGCAGGGCGAGCTGATGCGCTTTCTGGCGGAAGCGGCGTGGTATCCGACGGCATTGCTGCCGAGCCAAGGTGTCCGCTGGGAGTCGATTGACGACATGTCGGCAAGAGCGACGATCACGGATGGCGCGACCACTGTTTCGCTCGATTTCCGCTTTGATGCCGAGGGGCTCATCAGCGGTGTTCGGGCTGCCGCGCGCCACCGCACCGCGAATGGCGCACTGGTTGCCACACCTTGGCAAGGCCGGTTCTGGGGCCATGAAGTCCGAGGCGGCATGCGCATTCCGCTGGAGGGTGAGGTGGCTTGGGAGCTGTCAGAGGGTCTGTGGCCGTATTGGCGTGGGCGCGTTACGGAGGTTGCCTACGACTTTGCGCGATGAGCGGCCCCTGTTCGCAGTCACCGGCCCAACCGCCGGGCCTGTTATCGCGCGGGCAGTTTCGACCGCAGCGCCTGGGCGATGTCTTCGGGCGAGGCGTTTTCGTTGAGCGCGGAAACGAACCGGCCTTCCGTGTCGACGAGGTAGATCGGGTGGCTGAAGTCGACTTCGTAGCCGCCGTCCGGGGCGATCACCGACTTGTTGTAGGTGGCGCCGAAGCCGTTGGCGAACGCGGCGAGGCTGTCCGGCTTGCCGGTGGCGCCGACCATGTCGGGATGGATGCGGCGGGCGTATGCGCCCATGTCCGCCGGCGTATCCCGGTCGGGGTCCACCGACACCAGTATCATCCGCACCTGGCCGCGGTCGCGGGCACCGAGCATTTCGTAGCCCTTGACGACCCTGGCGAGCCGGTTCGCGCATTCATCGGCGCAGCGGGTGTAGCCCAGGGCGATCGCCAGCGCCTTGCCGCGCAGCAGCCGGCTGTCCAGCGCACCGTCGGCGGTTTCCAGGACGAAGTCGGTGGTGATGGCGCTCTTGTCGAAAAGGAGCTTCGACAGCGGCTTTCCAATGAGGGCCGCGGCCAGGAGAATGGACAGGATGATCAGGGAGTTCTTCAGGACATTGTCGGACATGTGAATCGTTCCTTCAGCCGAGGCTGTCGAGGTATTTCTCGGCGTCGAGGGCGGCCATGCAGCCGGTGGCGGCGCTGGTGATGGCCTGCTTGTAGATCTGGTCCTGGACGTCGCCGGCGGCGAACACGCCCGGAATGCTGGTCTGGGTGGCGTTTCCGGAACGCCCCCCCTGGGTGACGAGGTAGCCCTTGTCCATCTCCAGCTGGCCCGCGAAGAGGTCGGTGTTCGGCTTGTGGCCGATGGCGATGAACACGCCCATCAGCGGGATGTCTTCCGTGGCGCCCGTCTTGACGTTCTTCAAGCGCATGCCGGTGACGCCGGTCTTGTCGCCGAGGACTTCGTCCAGCGCCGAATCCCACTTGATCGTCACCTTGCCGGCCGCCTCCTTCTCGAACAGGTGGTCCTGCATGATCTTTTCGGCGCGGAATTTGTCGCGACGGTGGACGACGGTGACGTGGCTGGCGATGTTGGCGAGGTACAGCGCCTCCTCGACGGCCGTGTTGCCGCCGCCGATGACGGCGACCGGCTGGTTCTTGTAGAAGAAGCCGTCGCAGGTGGCGCAGGCCGAGACGCCCCGGCCGGAGAAGGCTTCCTCCGAGGGCAGCCCCAGGTACTGGGCCGAGGCGCCGGTGGCGATGATGAGCGCGTCGCAGGTGTATTCGCCGGCGTCGCCGATCAGTTTCATGGGTTTTTCGGTCAGCTTCGCCGTGTGGATGTGGTCGAAGATCATTTCGGTGTTGAAGCGCGCGGCATGCTTTTCGAGGCGCGCCATCAGGTCGGGGCCCTGGACGCCATCGGCATCGCCCGGCCAGTTGTCGACTTCGGTGGTGGTCATCAGCTGGCCGCCCTGGGCCATGCCGGTGACGAGCACGGGCTTCAGGTTGGCGCGGGCGGCGTAGACGGCGGCCGTGTAGCCGGCCGGGCCGGAGCCGAGGATCAGCAGCTTGGAATGTCTGGAGGGGCGGGGGGTCATGGTGCGTGTCCGGACTTGTTGGGGAAGCCCGATTATAAGGCGGCGAATCCCCCCTTTTCTCGGCCGTTTGGCGCGGCGGGCGATCGGGAACAATAAGCACGTCCCCATCGAGCGCCCATTCGAATGCCCATGGTACCTATGGCCTTGGCGGAGCGCGGCCCGCGCAATTCTCCCTCTCCGCTGCCGGAAAAGATCGCCGCCCTCGTCCACGAGGCGCGCTGGCTGGTCGTGGGCGCGGCCGGCGTGTTTCTCGCGCTCGTCCTGTGGGGCTTCGACATCACCGATCCCGGCTGGTCCCACGCCGCCCAGGTCGAGCGAATCGCCAATCCCGGCGGCCGCTTGGGCGCATGGCTGGCCGACCTGCTGTTCTACCTGTTCGGCCTTTCGGCCTGGTGGTGGGTGGCTTTCCTGTTTTTCGCCGTCCTCCGGGGTTCGCGCCGCATCGGCGAATTTTTCGGCGGCGACCGCCGGCCCTTCCTGATCGCCCTGACCGGTTTCGTCGTGTTGCTGGCGGCCAGCAGCGGCGTCGAAGCCATGCGCTTCTGGAGCCTCAAGGCGCAGCTGCCCCTGGCGCCCGGCGGCATGCTGGGACACGAGGTCGGCCGCCTTGCCGCGACTTTCCTGGGCTACACGGGCGGCACCCTGATCCTGCTGACTCTGATGATGGCCGGGCTGAGCCTGTTCTCGGGCATCTCCTGGCTCGGGGTGGCGGAGAGAAGCGGTGCGCTGCTGGAGGGCGCCTGGGTCGGCGCCGTCCGGCTGTGGGACTACTGGCAGGATCGCCGCTACGGCCGCGCACTGGCCGAGAAGCGCGAGGCGGTCGTCGAGAGCGAACGCCGCCGGGCCGAAGCCAGCCCGCCGCCGCCGGTGAAGATCGAGCCGGTGGAGATCGAGATTCCCAGGGCTCCGCGGATCGAGGCCCGCATCGAGAAAGAGCGCCAGGCGCCCCTGTTCTTCGACGCGCCGGGCGGCGCCCTGCCGCCGCTGCATCTGCTGGATGCGCCTTCCCACAAGCCCGAGGACCTGCCGGCGGCCGAGACCCTCGAGTTCACCTCGCGCCTGATCGAGCGCAAGCTCGCCGACTTCGGCGTCGAGGTCAAGGTGGCGTCGGCGCTGCCCGGCCCGGTGGTGACCCGCTACGAGATCGAGCCGGCCACGGGCGTCAAGGGCGCCACCATCGTCGGCCTGGCGAAGGATCTGGCCCGCGCGCTGTCGCTCGTCAGCATCCGCGTCGTCGAAACGGTTCCCGGCAAGTCCTGCATGGCCCTGGAGCTGCCCAACCCGCGCCGGCAGGTCGTGCGCCTGTCCGAGATCGTCGGATCGAAGGCCTACCACGACCTGCACTCGCCGCTCGCCGTCGCGCTCGGCAAGGACATCGCCGGCGGCCCGGTGGTGGTCGATCTCGCGAAGATGCCGCACCTGCTGGTCGCCGGAACCACCGGTTCGGGCAAGTCGGTGGGCATCAACGCCATGATCCTCTCGCTCGTATACAAGTCCGAGCCGAAGGACGTGCGCATGATCATGGTCGACCCCAAGATGCTGGAGCTCTCGATCTACGAGGGCATCCCGCACCTGTTGGCACCCGTCGTCACCGACATGAACAAGGCGGCCAACGCGCTGCACTGGTGCGTCGGCGAGATGGAGCGCCGCTACAAGCTGATGAGCGCGCTCGGCGTGAGGAACCTCGCCGGCTTCAACGGCAAGATCCGCGATGCCGCCAAGGCCGGCAGCCACATCGCCAATCCGTTCCCGCTCGTTCCGGAGTCTCCGGAGCCGCTGCAAACCATGCCCTACGTCGTGGTGGTGATCGACGAGCTGGCCGACCTGATGATGGTCGTCGGCAAAAAGGTCGAGGAGCTGATCGCCCGGCTCGCCCAGAAGGCCCGCGCCGCCGGCATCCACTTGATCCTGGCCACGCAGCGGCCGAGCGTGGACGTCATCACCGGCCTCATCAAGGCCAACATCCCGACGCGCATCGCGTTCCAGGTGTCGAGCAAGATCGACTCGCGCACCATTCTCGACCAGATGGGCGCCGAGGCGCTGCTCGGCCAGGGCGACATGCTCTACCTCGCTCCCGGCACCGGCCTGCCGGTGCGCGTGCACGGCGCCTTCGTGGCCGACGACGAGGTGCATCACGTCGTCGACCACCTGCGCAAGGTGGGTAAGCCGGAATATATCGCCGAGGTGCTTGTCGCGCCGGCCGCCGAGGCGGGCGAGGGCGATCTCGCCGATGCGGACGACGCCGAGGCCGACCCCATGTACGACCAGGCGGTGGAAGTGGTGCTCAAGACCCGCCGGCCGTCGATCTCGCTCGTCCAGCGCCATCTGCGCATCGGCTACAACCGCGCCGCGCGGCTCATCGAGGCCATGGAGCGATCAGGCCTCGTCTCCCCCATGAACGGTGCGGGAAACCGCGAGGTGCTGGCGCCCGCCATGGCCGAGTAACCTGGGCGATAATCCGCCCCGCCATGCCCAAAACACTCATTGCACTCTGCGGCCTGTTGCTCGCGACCGCCGCGCAGGCCTCCGGTCTTGACCAGCTCAAGGACTTTCTCGACCAGACCCGGAGCGCGCGCGGCAGCTTCGTCCAGAGCGTCGTCGGGAAGTCCGGGCGCAAGCCCCAGCAGTCGGCCGGATTCTTTGCGTTCGCCCGGCCGGGAAAATTCCGCTGGAGCTACGAGAAGCCCTACCAGCAGTTACTGGTCAGCGACGGCGAGAAGCTCTGGAGCTTCGATCCCGACCTGAACCAGGTGACGGTCAGGAAACTCGGCCAGGCCTTCGGTTCCAGTCCGGCGGCGCTGCTGGCCGGCGATGCCCTGGAGAACAGCTTCGTGCTCAGGGAGGGCGGGGCGGCGGAGGGCTTCGAGTTCGTCGAGGCCACGCCCAAGGCCCAGGACGGCACCTTCGAGCGCGTGCGCATCGGATTCAAGGACAAGCTGCCCCGGATCATGGAAGTCCGCGACAACTTCGGCCAGACCACGACCCTTTTCCTGAATCAGATCGAGAGCAATGAGCCGCTGCCGGCCGGCGTCTTCCGCTTCGCGCCGCCCAAGGGCGCCGACGTCGTGGGGGAATAGGGCCGGGCTGGCGCGATGCGAACGATTCCGCCCATCCGCCCGTAATGCCGACGAACCTCGAACGTGAACTCGCCGAACTGGCCGACGCCGGGCTGCTGCGCCGCCGTCGCGTTTCCGGTTCGCCATGCGGACCGGAGATGGTCATCGACGGTCGGTCGGTGCTCTCGTTCGCGTCCAACGATTACCTCGGCCTGGCGAACCATCCGGACGCGATCGAAGCCGTAGCCTCCAGCGCCCGCCGCTGGGGCGTCGGAGCGGGCGCCTCGCATTTTCTCGGCGGCCATTTCGAGCCACACCACGAACTGGAAGAGCGGCTCGCCGCCTTCGTCGGCGCACAGCGCGCGCTGATCTTTTCCACCGGCTACATGGCCAACCTGGCCATCGTGCCGGCGCTAGTCGGGCGCAACGACGCCGTCTTCGCCGACCGGCTCAATCATGCTTCGCTGATCGACGCCGTGCGGCTCTCCGATGCGAAGAGCCACCGCTATCCCCATCTCGACCTCGAGGCGCTCGAATCCCGGCTCGCCGCGAGCGCGGCGAAGGGCAAACTGATCCTCACCGACGCCGTCTTCAGCATGGACGGCGACGTCGCGCCGCTGCCGGAGCTCGCGTCGCTGGCGGAACGCTTCGGCGCGTGGCTCGTCGTCGACGACGCGCACGGCTTCGGCGTGCTGGGGCCTCAGGGGCGTGGGACGCTGGCGCATTCCGGGCTCGCGCCGCGCGGCCACGTGCTGCTCATGGGCACGCTGGGCAAGGCGGCCGGAGTCGCCGGGGCTTTCGTGGCCGGCGACGCGAACATCGTCGAATGGCTGGTCCAGAAGGCGCGCACGGCGATCTACACCACCGCCGCGCCGCCGATGCTTTCCGCCGTGCTGATCGAGAGCCTGAAGCTGATCGAATCCGGCGAAGAACGACGGGCGCACCTGGAGTCGCTGATCGCGCGGCTTCGGGCAGGGATCGGGCTCCTCGGCGAACGCGCCGGCTGGCGCCTGCCGCCCTCTTTCACCGCCATCCAGCCCCTCATCATCGGCGGCGAAACCATGCGGGTGGCCGAAGCCCTGCTGGCGCGGGGAATCTGGGCGCCGGCGATCCGTCCGCCTACGGTGCCGGAGGGCACGGCGCGGCTGCGCATCTCGCTCTCGGCCGCGCACAGCGGGGCGCAGGTGGACCGGCTGGTGGCGGCGCTGGCGGAAATCGCGGCATGACGGGCCTCACTTTCCATCCCGGATGGGGCTTCGACGAGCGCGTCTTCCAGCCCGTTGCCGACCGGATCAAGGGCCGCCTCGCCGGGCCACCAACCCGGCCACTCATCTGCGGCTGGTCGCTGGGCGCGATTCATGCGCTGAAGGCGGCCGGGGCGGGCCGCCTGGTGCTGGTGGGCGCGACGCCGCGCTTCACCCAGGCGCCCGACTGGCCCCACGCCCAGATGGCCGATGTGCTGGAGAATTTCGCCGCCGCCGTCGCCGCCGATCCGGCCGATGCCCTGCGCCGCTTCGCCGCGCTCATGAACCAGGGCGACGATCACGCGCGCGATCTCGTCCGGCACCTGACCGGGCTGCTGCGCGAAGGCATGCCCGACGTCGCCACGCTCGCCGCCGGGCTGGACGAACTGCGCGACGCCGACCTTCGCGCCCTCGTGCCGTCGATCCGCCAACGGGTGCTGATCGTGCATGGCGAACGCGATCCGCTGATGCCGCTCGCCGCCGCGGAATGGCTGGCGGCGCATTTGCCGGACGCCCGGCTGGAAGTCTTCGCCGGCTGCGCCCACGCGCCCTTCCTCTCGCAGCCGGACCGGTTCGCCGACCTCGTCGCTGCGTTCGCCAATGAATAAGCGCGCCATCCGCCGATCCTTCGACCGCGCCGCCGGCAGCTACGACGCGGCGGCCGCGTTGCAGCGGGAGGTCGGCGAACTGCTAATGGAGGAAATAGCGGAGGAAATAGGGGACAGACTACGATTTTTTGAATCTCAAAATCGTGGTCTGTCCCCTATTTCCTCTATTTCCCTTTCCATCCTCGACGCCGGCTGCGGCACCGGTCACGGCCTGCGGCTGCTCTCGGCGCGATGGCCGCATGCGCGGCTCGTCGCCGCCGACTTCGCGCCCGCGATGCTGGCCGCCGCGCCGGGCGAACGGGTCGGGGCCGACATCGAGGCCCTGCCCTTTCCGGCGGCCGCGTTCGATCTCTACTGGTCGAGCCTGACGATCCAGTGGTGCGATGCCGCCCGCGTCTTCGGGGAGGCCGCCCGCGTGCTCGCGCCCGGCGGCCGGCTTGCCGTCAGCAGCCTTGCGCCGGGCACGCTGGCCGAGCTGGACGATGCCTTTTCCGGCATCGACCGGCATCGACACGTGCTCGAATTCGCGCCCGCGCAGGCCCTGGCCGATGCCTGCGCCGCGGCGGGTTTCCGGAACGTGGCCCTTGAAGCCCGAACGATCCGCCAGCATCACCCCGATCTCAGGTCGCTGCTCTCCATCCTGAAGTCGCTCGGCGCCAATCAGGTGGGCAATCGCCGGCCGGGGTTGATGGGCCGCCGCGCATGGCGGGCGGTGGAGGCGCGCTACGAATCCCTGCGCGAGAATGGCGGCCTGCCCGCCACCTGGGAGGTCATTCTGTGTACCGCAAGCAAGCCTTCTTCATAGCCGGCACCGACACGGGCGTCGGCAAGACGTTCGTGACCTGCGCCCTGCTCCACCTCGCGCGCGGCCGTGGGCTTGCGGCCGCCGGCATGAAGCCGGTGGCGGCCGGCGTCGACGCCGGCGGGCGCAACGAGGATGTCGAGCGGCTGATCGCCGCCAGTTCCTTCGCCGCGCCGTGCGAACTCGTCAACCCGTACGGCTTCGCCGCACCCGTCGCGCCGCACCTCGCGGCCGCGGACGAGGGGCGGCGCATCGACATCGAGGTCATCGCCAATGCCTCGCGCCGGCTGGCGGAACGGGCCGACCTGCTGCTCGTGGAAGGTGTCGGCGGCTTCCGCGTGCCGCTGGGCGACGACTTGGACACCGCCGATCTCGCCGTCCGCCTCGGCCTGCCGGTGATTCTGGTCGTCGGCCTGCGGCTGGGCTGCCTCAACCATGCGCTGCTCACGGCCGAGGCGATCGCGGCGCGCGGCCTGCCCTTCGCCGGATGGATCGCCAACGTCATCGACCCCGGCATGGCCCGCCGGGAGGAAAATATCGCGGCACTGGAAGAACGCCTGAAGGCGCCCCTCCTGGGTACGCTGCCCCACGCCGAAGATCCGGCCGCCGCCGCCCGGCGCCTCCGTCTTCCATGAAAACAAGGCGTTGCCGCCGCCACCTCCAGGAAATCGACCTGATGGCCTGACGCCCCCTCCCGGGGTCGCCGCAAAACATCGGCATTACGTTAGACTTACGGAAGTCAAAGGAGGAGGGAGACCTCGATGTTCCGCATTGTCGACCTGAAAATCTGGCTGCGCCTCACGGGCGTCATCTGGGTAATGCTGATAATCGCCTGGACCAGCCTGATCTTCTGGGAAAGCCACGTCAACCGGCAAACCGCCATCGACCAGGCGCGCTCCTTTTCCCTTTCGATGCACGAGGCGACCATGGCCGGTCTGACCGGCATGATGCTCACCGGCTCCATCGGCCAGCGGGAGGTCTTCCTCGACCAGATCAAGCAGCTCTCGGTCATCCGCGACCTTTCCGTGATCCGCGGCGAGGCCGTGTCTAAGCAATTCGGGGCGGGCAACCCCAAGGACACCGTCCAGGCCGACGCCGAGGAACAGCAGGCGATGGCGAGCGGCAAGGAATTTTCCGCCGTCCAGTCGGACGGCAAGGGCGAATACCTGCGCGTCGTGCGCCCGGCCATCGCCAAAAAGAACTATCTCGGCAAGGACTGCCTGATGTGCCATCAGGTGCCGGAAGGCACCGTGCTGGGCGCGGTCAGCATGAAAATTTCCCTCGACGGGGTCAACGAGGCGGTGTCGACGCAGCGGGTCAAGTCGCTGCTGGCGGCGCTCCTGATGAGCATCCCGCTCCTGGCGTTCATCTACATCTTCGTCAGCAACGTCGTCACCAAGCCTCTCGACAAGATGGTCGCCGGACTACGCGACATCGCCAGCGGCGAGGGCGACCTGACCCGCCGTCTCGAAGTCCGCAGCAAGGACGAGATCGGCCAGGCGTCTTCCGTCTTCAACGACATGATGGCCAACTTCGGCGCCCTGGTTCGCCATGTCAGCGAAGCCGCATCCGAGGTCTCGGTGGCCGCCCGCCAGCTTTCCGCCAACGCCGATCAGGTGGCGTCCGGATCCCACCGGCAGAAGGATATCTCGGCGGCCGCGACCGGTTCCGTGGAACAGATGGCCGCCAGCATCGGCTCCATCGCCCAGAGCACGGAGGAGGTTCACCAGCAGTCGCGGGAAAGCCTGCGGCGCTCGGAGGAAGGCAACGAAAGCCTGTCGCAGCTGATCGGCGAAATCAGCGTCGTCGAGAATACGGTCCAGGAGATCGCGGACTCGGTCCACCAGTTCGTCCGGAGCACCGAGACCATCACCAGCATGACCCGCCAGGTCAAGGACATCGCCGACCAGACGAACCTGCTGGCGTTGAACGCCGCCATCGAGGCGGCCCGCGCCGGTGAGCAGGGCCGCGGCTTCGCCGTGGTCGCGGACGAAGTCCGGAAACTGGCCGAGAAGTCCGCCAGCTCGGCCAGCGAAATCGACGCCATCACCCGCACGCTGTCCGACCAGTCCGAACAGGTCCAGCGCTCGATCCAGAACGGGTTGGCCCACCTGACGGCAAGTCAGGAATCGATGGAGACGGTCGCCTCCGTCCTCTCCGAGGCCGGCGCCTCCGTGAACCAGGTCGGTCAAGGGCTGGACGCCATCGCCAGCGCCGCGGAGGAGCAGCGCCGGGTCAGCAGCGAGGTGGCCGGCAATATCGATTCCATCGCCACCATGGCCCGGGAAAACGACGAGGTCATCGAACGGACCGCGGCGGCGACCCGGCGGCTGGAAAACCTGGCCGACAACCTGCAAAACATCGTCGGACGCTTCAGAACCTGATCGCCGAAAATTTTTCCGGGCGAGGGCTTGAATCCGGCCCGGGCGCCTCCATCACCCATTCGGTTTATCGCTCAGGAATCAAGGACGCCCCATGCAGGACGATGTCGACTCCCTGCCCGAAGAAATCGGGCAGAACCCTACGCCGCAGGCCGAAACGATGCCCAGCATCGAGGAAATGCTCAGGACCGCGGAACTCAAGGCCGAAGAGCACCACGACGCCTGGCTGCGCGCCAAGGCCGAAACCGAGAACGTGCGCCGCCGCGCCCAGGAGGATGTCGCCAAGGCCCATAAATTCGCCATCGAGAAATTCGCCGGCGAACTGCTTGCGGTGAAGGACAGCCTCGAAGCCGCCATTGCAACTTCGGCCAACGAGAACCAGGGCGCGGAGGCGCTGAAGTCCGGCGTCGAGCTGACCCTGAAGCAGCTCGCCGCCGCCTTCGAGAAATCGAGCCTCGCCGAAATCAACCCCCTCGGTGAGAAGTTCGACCCCCATCGCCACCAGGCCATCAGCCAGCTCGAAGCCGACGGCGAGCCCAACCGCGTGCTCCAGGTGCTCCAGAAGGGCTATGCCCTGCATGAACGGGTGGTACGGCCGGCGCTGGTCGTCGTTTCAAAAGCAAAGGCTTGAACGGCGGCCCGGCCACCCCACATTAGTCCCATCCCCCGAACGGGTCATCCAAAAAATTCAGCAAAGGACATCATCATGGGCAAGATCATCGGCATCGACCTCGGCACCACCAACAGTTGCGTCGCCATCATGGAAGGCGGCAAGCCCAAGGTCATCGAAAACTCCGAGGGCGCGCGCACCACGCCCTCCATCGTCGCCTACGCGGAGGACGGCGAAATCCTGTGCGGCGCCTCGGCCAAGCGCCAGGCCGTCACCAACGCCAAGAACACGCTGTTCGCGGTCAAGCGCCTGATCGGCCGCCGCTTCGAGGAAAAGGAAGTCCAGAAGGACATCGACCTGATGCCCTTCGCCATCGTCAAGGCCGACAACGGCGACGCCTGGGTTCAGGTTCGCGACAAGAAAATGGCGCCGCCGCAGGTCAGCGCCGAAGTGCTGCGCAAGATGAAGAAGACCGCCGAGGACTACCTGGGCGAGGAAGTGACCGAAGCCGTCATCACCGTGCCGGCCTACTTCAACGACAGCCAGCGCCAGGCCACGAAGGACGCCGGGCGCATCGCCGGCCTGGAAGTCAAGCGCATCATCAACGAGCCGACCGCGGCCGCGATCTCCTTCGGCCTCGACAAGAAGGAAGGCGACCGCAAGATCGCGGTGTACGACCTCGGCGGCGGCACGTTCGACATCTCCATCATCGAGATCGCCGAGATCGAGGGCGAACACCAGTTCGAGGTGCTCTCCACCAACGGCGACACCTTCCTGGGCGGCGAGGACTTCGACCAGCGCGTCATCGACTACATCGTCACCGAATTCAGGAAGGAACAGGGCGTCGACCTCAAGGCCGACGTGCTGGCGCTGCAACGCCTCAAGGAAGCCGCCGAGAAGGCCAAGATCGAGCTGTCCTCCAACCAGCAGACCGAGATCAACCTGCCCTACATCACGGCGGACGCCTCCGGCCCGAAGCACCTGACGATGAAGATCACCCGCGCCAAGTTCGAGTCGCTGGTCGAGGAGCTCATCGAGCGCACCATCGAGCCCTGCCGCATGGCCATCAAGGATGCCGGCGTCAAGGTCGGCGACATCGCCGACGTGATCCTGGTCGGCGGCATGACGCGCATGCCCAAGGTGCAGGACAAGGTCAAGGAATTCTTCGGCAAGGAACCCCGCCGTGACGTGAACCCGGACGAGGCCGTCGCCATCGGCGCCGCGATCCAGGGCGGCGTGCTGCAGGGGGAAGTGAAGGACGTGCTGCTGCTCGACGTCACTCCGCTGTCGCTGGGCATCGAGACCCTGGGCGGCGTGATGACCAAGCTCATCCAGAAGAACACCACCATTCCGACCAAGACCAGCCAGGTGTTCTCGACCGCCGACGACAACCAGTCGGCCGTGACCATCCACGTGCTGCAGGGCGAGCGCGAAATGGCCGGCGGCAACAAGAGCCTGGGCCAGTTCAACCTGGCCGACATCCCGCCGGCGCCGCGCGGCATGCCGCAGATCGAGGTCACCTTCGACATCGACGCCAACGGCATCCTGCACGTGAAGGCGGCGGACAAGGGCACCGGCAAGGAAAGCAAGATCACCATCAAGGCCAACTCGGGGCTTTCCGAGGACGAGATCAAGCGCATGGTGCAGGACGCCGAAGCCCACGCCGAAGAGGACAAGAAGGCTCACGAGCTCGTCGATGCGCGCAACCAGTGCGACGCCATGGTGCATTCCGTCAAGAAGGCGCTCACCGAGCACGGCGACAAGATCGAAGCCGACGAAAAGGCCAGGATAGAGGAAGCCGTCAAGGAAGCCGAGGAAGCCATCAAGGGTAACGACAAGGACGCGATGGAAGCGAAGACCCAGGCGCTGGCCCAGGCCTCGCAGAAGCTCGGCGAGAAGGTCTACGCCCAGCAGCAGGCGGCGGGAGGAGGAGCCGGCTGCGCCGAGGGCACCTGCGGCGCCGGCGGCGAGGCGAAGAAGGACGAGGCGGACGTGGTTGACGCCGAGTTCACAGAAGTCAAAGACAAGAAATAACGGCAGACGCTGAATGGCTGCCAAGCGCGACTACTACGAGGTTCTCGGCGTCAACCGGGACGCCTCCGACGACGAGATCAAGAAGGCCTACCGCAAGCTGGCCATGAAGTTCCATCCGGACCGCAATCCGGACAACCCGAAGGCCGAGGAGCACTTCAAGGAGGCCAAGGAGGCCTACGAGATCCTCTCGGACAAGCAGAAGCGCACCGCCTACGACCAGTTCGGCCACGCCGGCGTCGATCCCTCCGCGGGGGCCGGCGCGGGCATGGGCGGCGCCGGATTCGCCGACGCATTCTCCGACATCTTCGGCGACATCTTCGGCGGCGGCCGGGGCGGGATGGGTGGCGGCCGCTCGAACGTATACCGCGGCGCGGACCTTCGCTACAACCTGGAAGTCAGCCTTGAGGACGCGGCGCGCGGCTCCGAGACGCGCATCCGCATCCCGACCATGGCCGAGTGCGACACCTGCCATGGCAGCGGCGCGAAGAAAGGCACCGAGCCCAAGATCTGCCCGACCTGCGGCGGCCACGGCCAAGTGCGCATGCAGCAGGGCTTCTTCTCGATCCAGCAGACCTGCCCCAAGTGCCACGGCACCGGGCGCTACGTCGCCGAACCCTGCACCGCCTGCCACGGCGCGGGTCGCGTCAAGCAGCACAAAACCCTGTCGGTCAAGATTCCCGCCGGCATCGACGAGGGCGATCGCATCCGTCTTTCCGGCGAGGGCGAGCCCGGCGTCAATGGCGGCCCGCCAGGCGACCTCTACGTCCAGATCCACCTGAGGGCCCACGGCGTCTTCCAGCGCGACCACGACGACCTTCACTGCGAGATGCCGGTTAGCTTCAGCACCGCGGCGCTGGGCGGCGAAATCGAGATTCCGACGCTCGACGGCGTGGCGCGCCTGAAGATCCCCGCCGAGACCCAGACCGGCAAGGTCTTCCGCCTGCGCGGCAAGGGCATCAAGGGCGTTCGATCCATCGCCCGCGGCGACCTGCTCTGCCATGTCGTCGTCGAAACGCCGGTCAGCCTCACCGACCGGCAGAAGGAACTGCTAAAGGAATTCGACGAAATCAGCCGAAGCAACTCCGCCCGACACAACCCCAAGGCCCAGGGCTGGATGGACCGGGTGAAAGAGTTCTTCGGGGGGTAGCCCCTCCTACCCCTTGGCCGCTTCTTTCTTGAGGTCCATGATCGCCGTCACGGTTTCCTTGGAAGCGGCGGCGAAAGCCCCGCCCAGCGCGGCCTTGGCGCCGGCCTTGTCGTTGCCTTCGACCTTCTTGACCACTTCGCCAGCGCAGATGTGGAAGTTGGCATGCTTCTTCACCAGGTCCTGATAGTGGGGCAGCGGTTTGTATTTGACCCCTTCGCCGTAGATCCATTTGCCGAGGTCGCACAGGTTGTCCTTGCAGACGTTGGCGCTTTGCAGTTTTTCGGTGCTGGTGCCGTCGATGAACTGGCTCAGGCGGACTTTCCACTTGATGTGGGCGGCAATGGCGTCATCGAAATTCATGGTTTTCCCTCCTCCGTCAAGAAACGTCAGACCTTGAAGCGCCCGACCAGGTTGCCGAGGTTGCGGGCAAGCTCGTCGATATATTGAGCCCTTGTCGCGGTTTCCTGGAAAGCGTTGCTGTTTTCCTCCGAAACGCGCGCGATGCTCTCCACCTTGTGCGAGTTCTCGGCGTTCGACGCCGCCTGCTCCTTCAGCGACGAGGATATCTCGTTGACCGCCTGGACGACCTGGCCGACGCCGGACTTGATCTGGTTGATCGCCTCGCCCGCCTGCTGCGCAAGCAGGGCGCCCTCGCCCACGCGTTTGACGCCGGCTTCCATGCTCTGGATGGCAAGGTGGGTGCCCGTCTGGATCTTTTCGATCATCGCCGTGATTTCCTGCGTCGAGTTGCTGGTGCGCTCGGCCAGCTTGCGCACTTCATCGGCCACGACGGCGAAGCCGCGGCCTTGTTCCCCGGCCCGGGCCGCCTCGATGGCGGCGTTGAGCGCCAGCAGGTTGGTCTGGTCGGCGATCTCCCTGATGACGTTGACGATCTGCGAAATCTGATCGGATTGCCGTCCGAGATCCTGGATGATTCGCGAGGACTCGCTGACCGACTGTGTGATCTGGTTCATTTCGCTGGCGGCCGCATGGATCACGTCGCCGCCGCGCGTCGAGTGCTCGCTGGATTCGTCGGAGATTCTCTGCACGTCCGCCGCCTGGCTGGCCAGGCTGTCCAGCGTGTAGGTCATGATCTCGACCTGCGTGGCCATCTCGTAGGCGTCCCTGCTCTGCTGCTGGGAATTCGCGGCGACGCGCGTCGAGAGCGTGGCCAGATCGTCAGCCGTGTTCAGTACCAGCCCGGTGCTGGATTGGACGTCGCCGATGATCGTCCGCATCTTCTCCACGAAGCGGTTGTAGCCCTCGGCGAGGTCCCGCAGCTCGTCGTGGGTCAGCAGCGGCAGGCTGCGCGTGAAGTCGCCCTCGCCGCGCGAAATGTCGTTGAATATCCCAGTGATGACCTTCAGGGGGCGAACGATCAGCCAGCGCAGGTAAAGTATCTGGGCGATGTTCCACATCAAGGCGATGGACGTGATGGCGATCATCAGATAAAGACCGCCGTCGAGGTCGGCCGCGATTTTCCCGGCGACGGCGCGGTCGACCGCCCCGGCTTCGAGGGAGGCGGCCACCCCTTGCTTCTGGTAGATGTAGATAGCGAGGTAGAAGACGTCGAAAAGGAACAGCATGAGAAAGCTGCTGAGCTTTCGGGTCAGGGTGTACCAGAAGGCTTTCTCGAAGCTCTCGTGCAGTTTCCAGAGTGTGCTGTTCATGGCTCCTCTTCCCTTCGTGGCTCCAGGGTGCAAGATTACAGCAATTGCCGGCCATCCTCCCGGCGATTTGACGTCATGCGCGCCGCCAGGTGGTGCCCCCCGGCCCATCCTCAAGCACGATGCCGGCCGCCCTCAGTTCGTCGCGGATGCGGTCGGCCTCGGTGAAGTTTCTCGATTTTTTGGCGGCGACACGGGCGACGATGCGGGCATCGATCTCCTCGTTCGGGAGCCCTCGCACCGGCGCCGACTGCAGGAAGGCCACCGGATCGCGCTGCAACAGGCCGAGTACGCCGCCAAGTTTCCCGAGCTGCGCCGCCAGCTTCGGATCGCGGGTGCGATTCAGGTCGTTGGCGATGTCGAACAGCACGGCGACCGCCTCGGGCGTGCCGAAATCGTCGTTCATCGCTTCGCGGAATTTCGCCGCGTGCGGCTCGTTCCAGTCGATTCCGGACTGCGTCGCCGGCGTCGCGCCCTTCAGCGCGGTATAGAGCCGCGTCAACGCGCTGCGCGCATCGTCGAGGTGCGCGTCGGAATAATTGAGCGGACTGCGGTAGTGGGCGCGCAGGATGAAGAATCGCACCACTTCGGGATCGTATTTCTTCAGGATGTCGCGGATGGTGAAGAAGTTGCCCAGGGACTTGGACATCTTCTCGTCGTCGACGCGCACGAAGCCGTTGTGCATCCAGTAGTTCACAAAGGCGCAACCGTGGGCGCCCTCAGACTGCGCGATCTCGTTCTCGTGGTGGGGGAACTGGAGGTCCTGGCCGCCGCCGTGGATGTCGAAATGGGCGCCGAGCAGGTCGGAGCTCATGGCCGAGCATTCGATGTGCCAGCCCGGCCGGCCGGGGCCCCACGCGGAATCCCAGCGCGCCTCGTCCGGTTCGCCCTCCTTCGCGTGCTTCCAGAGGACGAAGTCGAGCGGATCCTGCTTGCCCTCCATGACGTCGACGCGCTCGCCGGCGCGCAGGTCTTCGATCGACTTGCCGGACAGCCTGCCGTAGCCGGCGAACTTGCGCACGGAGTAGCAGACGTCGCGGTTGGCGGCCACGTAAGCGTAGCCGTTCTCCTTCAGGGTGCCGATCATGTCCAGCATCCGCGCCACGTAGTCGGTGGCGCGCGGCTCGAAGTCGGGCTTCTCGACGCCCAGCGCCGCGGCGTCCTCGCGCATGGCCGCGATGAAGCGGTCGGTCAGGTCGCGGATGGATTCGCCGTTCTCGCCGGCCCGCCGGATGATCTTGTCGTCGATGTCCGTGATGTTGCGGACGTAGGTGACCTCGTAGCCGGAAGCCCGCAGCCAGCGCGCCACCATGTCGAACACCACCATGACCCGGCCGTGACCGAGATGGCAGTAATCGTAGACGGTCATGCCGCAGACGTACATGCGCACCCGGCCGGGCTCGATGGGCGAAAAGTCCTGCTTTTCGCGGGCAAGGGAGTTGTATATCCGGAGCATGGTGCAGGAATGAGGGGGGAACGCGGCGGTCTTCCGGGTTTCCATTTCGGCCGGCATTGTTGTGGATGCCGCCGGCTTCTTGCTAGAATTGCCAGTCAAATTCGATACATTTCCGGGCCGAGTATAACATGACGCTACGTCGCTCCTCTCCCACGCGCGTGCTGGCTTTCGCGGTTTCCTTCGCCTTGGCGGCAGCCTTGCCAGCGCACGCCGACAGCCTGCAAGACATCGGCAAACTCGTCAAACAGGGGCAGCATGCCCAGGCGCTCGACCAGGTGGATAGGTATCTGGCCGGCAAGCCGAAGGATGCCCAGGGTCGTTTCATGAAGGGCCTGATCTTCACCGAAATGAACCGGCCCAACGACGCCATCGCGGTCTTCCAGAAGCTGACCGAGGACTACCCGGAACTGCCCGAGCCCTACAACAACCTCGCCGTCATCTACGCCCAGCAGAAGCAGTACGAGAAGGCCAAGCAGGCGCTGGAAATGGCGATCCGCACCCACCCCTCCTACGCCACCGCCCACGAGAACCTGGGCGACATTTATGCCCGGCTGGCGAGCCAGGCCTATGACAAGGCGCTCCAGATCGATTCGTCCAATGCCAGCGCCCAGACCAAGCTGGCCGTGATCCGGGACCTGATGAGCGTCGCGTCGCGGTCGACGGCGACCCGCTCCGAAAAGCCCCAGGTCGCCGCGGCCGAGCAGAAGCCGGCCAAGCTGGCCGAAGCCGCCAAGCCGGTGGAAGCCAAGGCGATCGCGGAGGAATCCGCCAAATCCGCCGAACCCTCCCTGTCCAAGCCGGCCCCCGCCGCCCCGCTCGCCGAGGCGACGAAAGCCGTCGAAAGCTGGGCGGCCGCCTGGTCGAAGAAGGATGTCAAGGGCTATCTTGACCACTATGCCAAAGACTTCCAGACGCCCGGCGGCGAATCCCGCGCGGACTGGGAAAGCGAGCGCAGCCGGCGCATCGGCAAGCCGGGCGATATCCAGGTCAGCGTCGAAAACCTGCGCGTGACCGCCGACGGCCCGGACAAGGCCATGGCGAAGTTCCGCCAACATTACCGGTCCGCCGCGTTCAAGACCTCCACCAACAAGGTGCTGGTACTGATCCGGCGCGACGACAAGTGGCTGATCCAGCAGGAGCGGATCGGCAAGTGACGACGACCCGGCGATCGCCCGGAGTGATTGCGGCGGCGTTGTCCGCCCTTGTCCTTCTCTTCGCTTCCGCCATCTCCGCCCAGCCGCGCTACTCCGATTCCGGGCCGGAGCCCCTGCTCGCCCGCGTCTTCGAGCAGATCGAGCAGAACAAGTGGGAACCGGCGCTTCAGCAACTGGAGGCGCTGATCAAGGCCTACCCGAATTTCCGGCTGGCCCACCTGATCAAGGGCGACCTGCTGCTCGCTCGCGCCAAGCCCCTGAAGGCCTTTGGTGAGGGCAGCACCGACGCCCAGCGGGACAAGGTGGCGGACCTGCGCGAGGAAGCCGTCGCCCGGATCAAGGCCTACAAGAACAAGCCGGCCGCCGATTACATCCCCCGCTATCTCTTGCAGATGCGCACGGACCAGGAGCACGCCGTCGTCGTGGACACGCAGAAGTCCAGGCTCTACCTCTACCAGAACGATAACGGCACGCCGCGCTTCGTCGCCGACTACTACATCGCCCACGGCAAGCTGGGCGCCGACAAACTGAGGGAAGGCGACAAGAAAACCCCCATCGGCGTCTATCACGTCACCGCCAGCCTGCCGCGACAGAAACTCGCCGACTTCTACGGCAGCGGCGCCTTCCCGATCAGCTATCCCAACGAGTGGGACAAGCGCATGGGGCGCAACGGCCACGGCATCTGGCTCCATGGCACGCCCTCCGACACCTTTTCGCGGCCGCCCAAGGCTTCCGACGGTTGCGTCGTGCTGGCCAATCGGGATCTCGACGACCTGTCCAAAAGCCTGCAAATCGGACTGACGCCGGTGATCATCAGCAACAGCATCGAATGGCTGTCGCTGGACGACTGGCAGAGCGAACGCGGCGCCCTGCTCGCGATGATCGACGAATGGCGCGGCGACTGGGAGAGCATGGACATCGACCGCTACGCGCGGCACTACTCGAAGAAGTTCCAGTCCGGCAGGCAGGATCAGGCCGGATGGATCGAACACAAGCGGAAGGTCAACGCCGGCAAGCGCTGGATCAAGGTCGAGGCCCGGAACATCAGCATGTTCCGCGACCCGGGCCGCGATGAATACGTCGTCGTCACCTTCGAGCAGGACTACCAGAGCAGCAACCTTTCGAACGTCATGAAGAAGCGCCAGTACTGGATCAAGGAGGACGGCCGCTGGAAGATCGTCTCCGAGGACGCCGCCTGATCCGCCGTCTTTTCCAACCCCGCATCCGGATCTCCCCATGAAGAAACTCTGCCTCCTGGCCGCAGGCCTCCTGCTTTCACTGTCCGCCTCCGCCAATCCGGCGCTGGAGATGAAAACCAGCCAGGGCGCGATCGTCATCGAGCTTTACGCCGACAAGGCGCCGAAGACCGTCGAGAACTTCCTGCAATACGCGAAGGACGGCTTCTACGATGGCACCATCTTCCACCGCGTCATCGACGGCTTCATGATCCAGGGCGGCGGCATGGGGCCGGACATGAATGAGAAGCCCACCCGGCCGCCGATCCGGAACGAGGCGAAGAACGGACTGAAGAACGAGCCCGGCACGCTGGCCATGGCGCGCACCCGCGACCCGCATTCCGCCAGCGCGCAGTTCTTCATCAACCTCGTCAACAACGCGACGCTCGACTATCCTTCGCGCGACGGATGGGGTTACGCCGTCTTCGGCAAGGTCACGAAGGGCATGGACGTCGTGCAGAAGATCAGCCGCGTGCCCACGGGCAACGCCGGCTTCCACCGGAACGTGCCGGCCACGCCGGTGGTCATCGAATCCGTCAAACTCATCGAAACGAAATAGGAAAACCGACATGATCAAGCTGCACACCAACCTTGGCGCCATCACCCTCGAACTGGACGCGGAGAAGGCGCCCGTGACGGCGCGTAATTTCACCGACTACGCAAAGTCCGGCCACTATGACAACACCGTCTTCCACCGCGTCATCCGGGGCTTCATGATCCAGGGCGGCGGCTTCGCGCCGGGCATGGGCGAAAAGGAGACCGGGGGGCCCATCGAGAACGAGGCCAAGAACGGGCTGAAGAACGCGCGCGGCACCATCGCCATGGCGCGCACTTCCGATCCGCATTCCGCCACCGCCCAGTTCTTCATCAACGTCTCCGACAACGGTTTCCTCGACTGGCCCGGCCAGGATGGATGGGGCTACTGCGTCTTCGGTCGCGTCACCGACGGCATGGACGTGGTGGACAAGATCGAGGCCGTGAGAACCGGCCGCAGCGGCTTCCACCAGGATGTGCCGGTCGAGGACGTGGTGATCGAACGCGCCGAAGTTTGCTGACCGCATTTGCCGGCGCTTTTCGTTTCCGACCTTCACCTGCATCCGGCGCGGCCGGAAACGGCCCGCCTGTTCGGTGAATTTCTCGCCGGCCCTGCGGCGGGCGCGCAAGCTCTTTACATCCTCGGCGACCTCTTCGACGCTTGGGCCGGCGACGACGACCTCGTCGTCCCTTTCAACGCCGGCATCTGCGGGGCGATGCGAAAAGCCTCCGGTTCCGGCACGGCGATTTTCCTCCTTCCGGGCAACCGCGACTTCCTCGTCGGCGCCGATTTCTGCGCGGCGACCGGCGCGCGACTGCTGCCGGACGAAATCGTCGTCGACCTCGACGGAACAAGAGCCCTGCTGCTGCACGGCGACACGCTGTGCACCGACGACGCCGATTACCAGCGCTTTCGCGCGACGGTGCGCGGCGCGCCCTGGCAGCGCGACTTCCTCGCCCTGCCTTGGCCTGAGCGCCGTGCCCGCATCGAGCGGTTGCGCGCCCACAGCGAACAGGAGAAGCAGGCCAAGCCCCGCGAAATCATGGACGTCGCCGCGGCGGCCGTCGTCGCGGCCTTCCGCCGCCATGGGGTCGGCCGCATGATCCACGGCCACACCCACCGCCCGGCACGCCATGTTCTCGACGTCGACGGCCGGAGTTGCGAACGCTGGGTATTGCCGGAATGGTCGGAGAGCGGCGGGTATCTCGCATGCGGAGCCGGCGAGTGGCGGGCGCTGCCGTTCCCGCCGGCCTCGTCGGCCCGCGACGACACCTGACGACGCCCCCGCCGCCGCTCAGCCGAACCGGAATTCTTCCTGGCGAAACAGGCGGAGGCAGGCGTCGACCACGTCGGCGTCGTAGTAACGGCCGCGATTCGCCTCGATCTCCCCGAGCGCCGCTTCGACGCCCAGGCCGGGGCGGTAGGGCCGATAGAGGGCGATCGCCTCGACCACGTCGGCGACCGTGATGATGCGAGCGCCCAGGATGATCTGGTCGCCCCGCAATCCTCGCGGATAGCCCGAGCCATCGAGGTGTTCGTGGTGCTGGTAGACCATCTCCGCCACAGGCCAGGGGAAGTCCACGTTCTTGAGGATGTCGTAGCCCACCTGCGAATGCTGGCGGATCAGGGAAAATTCGATGTCCGGCAAACGTCCGGGATAGCTGAGAATCTCCGCCGGCACGTGGATTTTGCCGATGTCGTGGATCGAGGCCGTCAGGCGGATGCCATGGATGGCGTCGTCCGGCAGCCCCAGCGCGGCCGCCAGCCGCGCCGCCAGCTCGGCCACGTGGCGCTGGTGGCCGGCGGTGTAGGGGTCGCGCTTCTCGATGGTGGCCGCAACCGCCTGGATGGCGTCCTCCATGCTCTTGTTGAGGCGCAGCAGGGTGCGCCGGCTCTCCTCCTGCAGGCGCACCTGCTCGCTGATGTCCTGGAGCGCGCCATCCCATACCCGCCCCCCCTCCTCCCCTGTCGCCGCCATGGCATTGGCCAGAAGGTGGCGCAGCGTGCCGTCTGCAGATGTCCAGCGCAGGGCCTGGTGCAGCCGCGCGCCCCGCTCCCCGGCCGCCAGCGCGGCCGCCAGGGCTTGGCGATCCTCGGCGGCGAGGCCTCCGAACAGATGGTTGGCATCCGCCACCAGGGCGTCGGGCGGCAGGCCCAGCACCGCCCTGGTGCCGCCGCTGGCGTAGGCGAAGCGCCAGCCGCCGTCCGGTCCCGGCAGCAGCTGGAACAGCAATTCCGGGACATTGTCGGCCATGCTGACGAAGCGGTGCTGGGAGGCGATGCGGTCCAACGTGGATTCGATCAGCCCTGCCAGGGCCAGGTAAAGATCGAGCTGTTCCCGCTCCAGCGGAGCCGCGCCCCGGTGGGCCGCCAGCATCACATAGCCGGTGCGGCGCCGTTCGCGCCCCAGGGGCAGCAGCACGGCGCCGTGAGGCTCGGGCAACGAAAGTACCTCGCTGGCGAGGAAGCCGCTCTCGAACACGGCGGCGGCGATGTCTGCCGCAACGGCGGCCAGTTGTTCGCAGGCCGGCTGGCTATGGATGAAGCGCACCCGGCCGTCGGCCTCCCGCACGGCGAAGGCGGCCAGGTCGGCGCCGAAGAATTTGCAGACCAGCCGGCCCAGTTGCGGCCACAGGTCGTCGTAGGAAACGATGCCGGCCAGGTACTGCGCCGAGCGGACGACCGCATCGACAGGGCTGGCGGGGAGCATGCGGGATTCGTTCATGGCTCAGGACACCATGGGTTGGAGATAGAGATTTTCGAGGAAGGCCTCGTCGAAGCCCGGCTCCCGCGCAAGGTTGACCAATCGCGCTCCGGCGCGGCAGCGTGCCGCCTCTTCCCGAGCCCGCCGAGACAACAGCAGGCCCACCGCGCCGGCCAGTGCCGTATTGCCGGCCAGTTCGACCCGGTCGGCCGCCACGTCCGGAAGCAAACCTATGGCCTGCGCGTTGGCCACGTCGAGATAGCGCCCGAACAACCCGGCCGCCACCACTCGTCGCAGATCCGCCGAGGCGACGCCCGCCCGGGAACACAGCACGGCGATGCCCGCCCCGATTGCTCCCTTGGCCCGTTGCAACGCGTCCACGTCGCGCCAGTCGAGGGACAGGGTCTGGTCGCCGGCGCTCAGCGGGTAGCTTGCCTCGCCGCCGGAGAACTTGCCCGTGGCCGTGAGCGTGCCGGCCCGGCGCAGTCCCGCCACCAGGTCCACCAGACCGGAACCGCAAAGGCCGCGCGCCCTGTCGCCGGCGAGGATGGCGCAGGCGGGGCGGCCGGCGCCGTCGAAGGTCACGCGGTAGACCGCTCCGGGTTCGGCCGGCATCCCGGCCCGGCCCGGCCCGGTTTCGAAGGCCGGGCCGCCAGCGGCGGCGGTTACCCAGAGTTGCTCGCCCGTCCACAAGGCAATCTCGGAGTTGGTGCCGAAGTCGATGAAGGCGGCCGGAGCCCGTCCTTCGGTCAGGCGGGTGGCCACCAGCCCGGCCAGGAGGTCGGAGCCGACGAAGCCGCCCAGCGGCGGCTCCGCCTCGATGTCGGCTTCCGCCGCGATGCCCCAGTCCGACGCCCAGGCGGCGTCCGCCGGAGCGCAATCCAGCGGACGGGTCCACTGGGACGGCTGCAACAACAACTGGTGATTGCGACCCGCCAGCAAAGCCAGCATGGCCGTGTTGCCGACGATGGCGACGCGGCCGATGCGGTGCAAATCAAGCCCCTCGCGCGCTCCCACGTCGGCCAGCGCCGCGCCGATGGCTTCGCGCACCGCGGCAGCCAGGCGGGCCGCCACCGCCGGGTCCTCCGCCGCCACGAGCCGGGTCACGACGTCGGCGCCGTAGCGGCCCTGGGGATTGCGACCGAAGCGCAGCGCCAGCGGCCGGCCCGACGACAAATCGGAAACGGCGATCGTCAGATGGCTGGTTCCCACATCCACGGCAACGCCCAGGGGATGCGCGATGCCCGACGGCAATGCCCGGTCGGAAGCCGGCGACAGGGCGGCGGCGGAAATCAGTCCGGCCGGCGGCACATGCCAATCCGACGGCGCCGCCAGGCTCAGCAGTTCCACCGTCGCGTCGCCGCCCGGGCGGCATTGGCAAGCCAGGCGCAGGCCCTCGGCCAGAGGCGCGTCGCCGAGTTGGAGCCACTCCGCCGGCGTGATCGGACCGCCGTCGCCGGCCAGCCAGCGGACGCGGCACAGGCCGCAGGCGCCGAGACCGGGACAAGCGGAGCGGACGCGGTAATCCGTGGCGTCGAGAATATCCCGGAGGGAGGGCCCCGGGTCGAACGTCAGGCGGTGGCACTTGCCATCGAACAGCGCGGTGATCACCGGCACGGCCGTCATCCCGCCGCCGCGGCCTCCGCCAGGGCGGCCAGGTTGGATGCATCCGCCTCCGGCGGAATCTCGCATCCGGAGGACAGGATGAACCCGCCGCGGTCGGCGAAAGCGTCCATCAATCCCCGGGCGCGGGCCGCCAGCGCCGTCGGCGCCGGATCGAGGAAGTCGAGCGATTTCAGGTTGCCGGCCAGGCAGGTCCCGGGCAGCAGGCGCCGGGCCGCGGCCGCATCCACGTAGTAGTCGAAGGTGGCGATGTCGGCGCCGATCTCCGGATAATGCGGCAGGATGTCTCCCGTCGGGCCGGCGATGTTGAGCCAGGTCAGCACCGCCCCGGCCGCGCGCAACCCAGTCATGAGGCGCGTCAGTCGCGGGCGAAGCAACTCCCGGAAGAACGCCGCCGGCACCACGGCGCCCGATGCCGCCGGATCGAACACCACGACGCCATGAGCGCCCGTGGCCAGTATCGCAGCTCCGTAACGAAGCGCCACGCCCACGGCCAGGTCAAGGGCCGCCTCGAAGCGGCGGTGGTCGTCCGCCGCCAGGTAGAGCGCGATCTCGGTTCCATAGAGCTGGGTCGCCAGAGTCATCGGGCCGGCCACGGCGCCGGCAACGAGGACGGTATCGCCGAGGGTGCGCCGCAACAGGCTCACGGCGCGCAGCATTTCCGGCATCCGGCCGTCGCGCGCCGGGTCCGGCGGTTCCAGCGCGGATGCATCGTCCCCCGGCGCCAGGATATATTCGACGACATCCGGATACTGGCGTTCGTAGTACTTGAGGCGCGACCCCAGGGCCTCGGTCTCCACGCCGAAATCCATGAAAGCGAACACCGCGTCGCCGCCGTAGCGCCCTCGTTCCCGCAACTGGCATTCCGCCAGCAATTTCCCGTCGCGCACATAAGCGTCGATGCCCACGCCGGCGGCCGCGGCGGCGTGACCGAACAACAGGGGTGCGAAGGGAACGCGGTCGGTCGGCTGGAATCGCGCCGCGGCGAGGATGCGATCGAGGCCGTTCATGGCTGGACCTCCGGCACCGCCAGGCTGTCGAGATAACGCGCGCCGTCGAAAGCGGTTTCGGCCACGTAATCGACGTTCAACTCGTCCGGCGCCAATTGCTTGAGGGCGGCGCCGCCGGCCACCACTTCCACGCCGTCGAGGCCGCGGGCGCGGAGCGCGCCGCGTATTCGCCGCACCTGCGGCACGATCGTGCTGATGAGTCCGCTGACCAGCACCGCCCGTGCATGCTCCCGTTCCGCCGCCGCCACCAGGGCATCCAGCGGGCAGTCGCGGCCGATATCCACCACGCGGTAACCCTTGCCGATAAGAACCATTCGGACGATGTTCTTGCCGAGGTCATGAACGTCTCCTTCGAGGGTGGCGATCACGAAGGTCGCCCTGCCGCGCTTCGGCGGCAGGCCCTCCGGGTACAACTCGCGGATGACCACCGAGACGGCGCGGCCTACCAGCATGATCTCCAACAGATTGAACTGCTCGATGGTGCATTTGTCGTCGAGCCTGCCCATGGCCGCCTCGAGCCCGTCGGTAACGATGCGCTCGGCGCCGACTCCCGCCTCACGCAGCCGGCGCGTTTCCGCCAGGGCGGCGGCATGGTCGCCGGCCAGCAGGGTATCGATCAGCGGCCGAAAGTCGACGACGGAAACGGTATTGCCAACCATGACGAGGCTTATCGGGAAGGATGCGGTTACTATATGCTCCCTTCCCGCGGTGCCGCAAGTTTCATTCCCCTTGAACGACAAGCTCCACCTGCTGCGCTCGGTCTTCGGCTACGACAGCTTCCGCGGCCACCAGGCCGAAATCGTCGCGCATCTGGACGCGGGCGGCGACGCCCTGGTGCTGATGCCCACGGGCGGCGGTAAGTCGCTGTGCTACCAGTTGCCGGCACTGCTGCGGGCCGGCTGCGGCGTCGTCGTCTCGCCGCTGATCGCGCTGATGCAGGACCAGGTCGACGCCCTGCTCCAGGCGGGCGTCAAGGCCGCCTTCCTCAATTCGTCGCAGGATTATGCCGCCTCCGCGGAAACGGAGCGGCGACTGCTGCACGGCGAGCTCGATCTCCTCTACGTCGCGCCCGAGCGGCTGCTCACCGAGCGGTTCCTCGCCCAACTCGACCACCTGAACAGCCAGCGGCGCATCGCGCTCTTCGCCATCGACGAGGCGCACTGCGTCTCGCAATGGGGCCACGACTTCCGGCCCGAGTACATTCAGCTCTCGATCCTGCACGAGCGGTTTCCCGAAGTGCCGCGCATCGCGCTCACCGCCACGGCCGACGCGCTGACGCGCGAGGAGATCGTCCGCCGACTCGGCCTGGACGAGGCGCGCATCTTCGTCGCCAGCTTCGACCGCCCCAACATCCGCTACACGGTGGTCGAACGTGACAATCCCCGGAAGCAGCTGCTCGCCTTCCTCGCCGACCATCGGGGCGAGGCGGGCATCGTCTATTGCCTGTCGCGCAAGAAGGTCGACGAGACCGCCGCATGGCTCTGCGGCCATGGCATCGCCGCCCTGCCCTACCACGCCGGACTCGACGCCCGGACGCGCCGCGAACACCAGCAGCGCTTCGTGCGCGACGAAGCGCATGGAAACAACGTCGTCATGGTCGCCACCATCGCCTTCGGCATGGGCATCGACAAGCCAGACGTGCGCTTCGTCGCCCACCTCGACCTGCCAAAAAGCCTCGAAGCCTACTATCAGGAAACGGGCCGCGCGGGCCGCGACGGCGAACCGGCCGAGGCCTGGATGACCTACGGCCTCAACGATGTGGTGATCCACCGGAGCCGCATCGACGAATCCGCCGCGCCCGACGAACAGAAGCGCATCGAGCGCCAGAAGCTCGACGCCATGCTCGCCTATTGCGAATCCGCCGGCTGCCGGCGCACGGTGCTGCTCAACCACTTCGGCGAAACGAAGGATGCCTGCGGCAACTGCGACACCTGCCAGACCCCGCCCGAACTCTGGGACGGCACGGTGGCGGCACAGAAGTTCATGTCCGCCGCGCTGCGCACCGGACAGCGATTCGGCGCCGCACACCTGATCGACATCCTGCGTGGCAAACTCACCGACAAGGTCGCCCAGTTCAACCACGACACGCTGTCCACCTTCGGCATCGGCGGCGATCTCGACGAAGCCGCCTGGCGCGGCGTCGCCCGCCAGCTACTGGCCGGTGGCCTGCTCCACGCGGACGCCCGGCACTATGGCGCGCTCAGGCTCACCGACGCCGCCAAGCCGGTGCTGAAATCGGAAACCACGCTGATGCTGCGCCGCCAGACGCCGGCGAAGAAGAAGGCCGCGAAACCGAAGGCCCTCATGCCGACAAACCTGCCGGCCGACGCCGGCCTCTTCGACGCCCTGCGCCAGTGGCGCGGCCAGACCGCCCGCGAACAGGGCGTGCCCGCCTACGTCATCCTCCACGACCGCACCCTGCAAGAACTCGCCGTGCGCCAGCCACTGACTTTCGAGGAACTGCTCGATGTCGGCGGCATCGGCGAAGCCAAGGCCACGCGCTACGGCGCGGCGCTGCTGGAACTGCTCGCCGGGGCGCCCCGGCCGTAGCCGGCCGCCATCCGGGCGGCCCCGTTCAAGCCGCGCCGTGTTCGGCCAGGAACTCGCGCACCCAGTGCTCGGCGCGGGCGCCGGAAAAGCGTCCGCGGATCTCGCCGCCGGCGAACAGCAGCACGGTCGGGAAGCCCTTCAGCCCGTAGCGGCCGGCCAGCTTCATGTTCGCGCCTTCGTCGACCTCGACCTTGGCGAGCTTCAGCCTGCCGGCCAGACCGTGCGCGACGCGCTCCAGCACAGGCGTCAGCGCGCGGCAGGGCGAGCACCAGTCGGCCCAGAAATCGACGACCACCGGGGTGGCGTGCGATGCCTCGATGACCGCGATCTCGAAGCCCTCGAGATCGATGTCGAAAATGTGGCCGGCGTCAGGGCTCATCACTCGACCCCCTGGCTGGCGAGGTACTCCTCGTAGCTGCCGCGATAATCCACGATGCCGCCGTCGGTCTTGATCTCGATGATGCGGGTGGCGAGCGAGGACACGAACTCGCGGTCGTGGGAGACGAAGACCAGCGTGCCCTTGTATTTCTCCAGCGCCGTGTTGAGCGATTCGATGGATTCCATGTCGAGGTGGTTGGTCGGCTCGTCCATGAGCAGCACGTTGGCGCGCAGCAGCATGAGCTTGCCGAACAGCAGCCGGCCCTGCTCGCCGCCCGACACCACCTTCACGGACTTCTGCACCTCGTCGCCGGAAAACAGCAGCCGGCCCAGCGTGCCCCGAACCAGGGTCTCCACGTCGCCGCCGGCATAGCCGCCCGCGCGCACCCACTGCACGATCCATTCGGTGAGGCTCATGTCCTGCGCGAAATCGGCGGCGTGGTCCTGGGCGAAGTAGGCCGGGCGCGCCTTGTCGGTCCACTTGATCGTGCCGTGCTGCGGCGCCAGCCCCCCCAGGGCCTCCCCGGCGAGCAGGCGCAGCAACGTGGTCTTGCCGACGCCGTTCTCGCCGATGATGGCAACCTTGTCGCCGGCCTCGATGGCCGTGGTGAAGCCCTTGATGACGGGTACCTTGGGGTCGTAGCCGAAGACGACCTTCTCCGTTTCGACGGCGAGGCGGTGCAGCTTTTCACGTTCGTCGTAATCGAAGCCGATCCACGGATACTGGCGCGACGAGGGCTTGATGTCCTCGATCTTGATCTTCTCGATCTGCCGGGCGCGCGAGGTGGCCTGGCGCGCCTTCGACGCGTTGGCGGAGAAGCGGCGCACGAAGCCCTGCAACTCGGCCACCTTCTCCCTGGCCTTGGCGTTGGCGGCGGAAAGCTTGGCGCGCGCCTGGGTCGACGCCTCCATGAAGTCGTCGTAGTTGCCGGGATAGATGGTGATCTTGCCGTAGTCCAGGTCCGCCATGTGCGTGCAGATCTGGTTCAGGAAGTGGCGGTCGTGGGAGATGATGATCATGGTGCTCTCGCGCTCGTTGATCACGTTCTCCAGCCAGCGGATGGTGTTGATGTCGAGGTTGTTGGTCGGTTCGTCGAGCAGCAGGATGTCGGGATCGGCGAACAGCGCCTGCGCCAGCAGCACGCGCAGCTTCCAGCCCGGCGCCACTTCGCGCATCGGGCCGGTGTGCTTCTCGATGGGGATGCCAACGCCGAGCAGCAGTTCGCCCGCACGCGCCTCGGCGGTGTAACCGTCGTATTCGGCAAAATGGTGTTCCAGCTCCGCGGCGTGCATGTACTCGGCTTCGGTGGCCTCGGGATTCGCGTAGATGGCGTCTTTTTCCCGCATGCAGGCCCACATCTGTTCGTGGCCCATCAGCACGACGTCGAGCACCCGCTCGTCCTCGAAGGCGAACTGGTCCTGCCGCAAGAAGGCCATGCGCTCGTGGGCGTCGAGGCTGACGTTGCCGGCGGAGGGTTCGAGCAGGCCGGCGAGGATCTTCATGAAGGTCGACTTGCCGGAACCGTTGGCGCCGATCAGGCCGTAGCGGTTGCCTTCGCCGAACTTGATGGAAACGTTTTCGAACAGGGGCTTGGCCCCGAACTGCATGGTGATGTTGGATGCTGCGAGCACTGAAAATCCTTTGATGGGAGAGAACTCCGGTAGAGTCCCGTCCATGAAGAAAAAAATGACCCTGGACAAAATCCTGCAAACGCAGGGCTTCGGCACCCGGAAAGCGTGCCGTCAACTGATCCTCGGAGGCGAGGTCAGTATTGCCGGCGAGACCGTGACCGGCTTCGGCGATGCGTTGGAAACGGCGGGCCTGTCATTCACCGTCCATGGCGAGACGTGGGCCTGCCGCGAGCAGGTGTACATTGTACTGAACAAGCCGCCCAACTTTGAATGCTCGCGCAAGCCCAGCCACCATCCGGGCATCCTGACGCTGCTGCCGGAGCAGTTTCTCCAGCGCGACGTGCAGCCGGTCGGCCGCCTGGACCACGACACCACCGGCCTGCTGCTGCTGTCGGACGACGGCGCCTTCATCCACGCACAGTCGCATCCGAAGCGCCACGTGCCCAAGGTGTATGTGGCGACCACCGCCGAGCCGATCACGCCGGCCCTGCTGGCGCAGTTGCGGGGCGGCGTGCAGCTCGCCGACGAGTCCGCGCCGATGGCGGCGCAGGCGCGGCAGATCGACACGCACCGGCTGGAGATCATCCTCGAACAGGGCAAGTACCATCAGGTCAAGCGCATGCTGGCCGCCGCCGGCAACCATTGCGCCGCCCTGTGCCGTGTCGCCATCGGCGGCCTCACACTCGACGCCCTGGCGCTGGAGGAAGGCGCCTGGCGCCACCTCGACCCGGATCAGTTGGCGCTGCTGTCCGGAACCCGTGGATGCAGCTTGCCGTAGGCCTCCAATAGCCGCCGGTGCAGGTCGCAGCCCTCGAAATCCCTGCCCGGCGCATCGATGCCGGAAAATCGTTGCTCCCGCCGCAGCAGGGCCTCGGCGGTTTCCAGGGTGGTAGCGCCGTAGAGATGTTGCAGGGCGACGCGGCGCCCCCCGGCGCCTTCCAGTTCCAGCAGGGTCTCGATGCAGCGGTAGAGGCGGCGCCGGCCCTCGTCGATCTGTTCGAAGTGGCGCACCCATTCGCAGCCCTCGCGGATCGATTCCTCGTCGCCGATGGCCAGCGCCAGCAGGGTTTTCAGCTCGCCCACCCGCAGGTCGGCCCAGACCGAGCCGGCATCGGCGGCCAGCCCGATCAGCGCGGCGACGGGGCGGTCGTCCGGAAGATCGAGATCAATCAGCGTCTCCAGCAGGTCGGCGCACTCGTCGTCGTCCAGTTCGGGAAGGTAAAGGATGGCCTCGCGGATTTCGTTGCCGACGCTGTTGTTCTCCCATTCCAGATCGTCCAGCGGGTAGATTTCGGACATGCCCGGCACGAGGATGCGGCAGGCATAAACGCCGAGATGGTCGAAGTCGGCGATGTAGATGTCGTGGCCGGCGCGATGGATGCGGTCCTCCAGCCATTGGCAGTCCTCGGCCGTGGTGGCATCGGCGCCGCTGAAATTCCAGTCGGCGAATTCGAAGTCCGGCGCATCGCCGAGGAAGTCCCATCCGACGATGCCGCTCGAATCGACGAAGTGGATTTCGAGGTTGGGCGCGGCGGCGATCTCTTCCCGGTCGAAGCCGGGCTCGGGAAAGCCGCCGAGGGCGTCGAGGCCGCGCCCCTGGAGCAGCTCGGTCAGCGCGCGCTCCAGCGCGATCTCGAAGCGCGGATGGGCGCCGAAGCTGGCAAAGCAGCCCTGGTCGCCGGGATGGAGCAGCGTGACGTTCATCACCGGCCATTCACCGCCCAGCGAGGCATCCCTGACCAGGATGCCGAAGCCCGCGCGGCGCAAGGCGCGGATGCCGGCCTCGATGGCGGGAAAGCGGGCGATCACCGCTTCGGGCACGTCCGGCAGGCAGATTCCCTCGCGGAGGATGCGGAACTTGACGTGGCGCTCGATGATTTCAGACAGCGCCTGGGTGCGGGCCTCGGCCGGCGTGTTGCCGGCCGACATGCCGTTGCTGACATACAGGTTGCCGATGATGTTGACCGGGAACCAGACGGTCGCGCCATCGCGGCTCCGCACGTAGGGCAGCGCGCAGATGCCGCGTTCGGCGTCGCCGGAATTGAGGTCCACCAGGGCGCGGGCGTCGATGGAACCTTCCGGGTTGTACAAGCGGCGCAGTTCCGGCGTCAGCAACCCTTCCGGCCATCCGCCATCCCCATCGTCCTCGGACAGCGTGAACCACCGTTCCCGCGGGTAATGGACGAAGCCGCGTCCGGCAATCGCCTCCCCCAGGTGGTAATGCGACCAGAAATAATTGCAGGCCAGGCGCTCGAAGAACTCGCCGAGCGCGCTCGCCAGGGCGGCCGGCCGGGAGGCGCCCTTGCCGTTGGTGAACAGCAGCGGGCAATCCCGGTCGCGCACATGCACCGACCAAACGCCATCGACCGGGTTCAGCCAGGAGCGTTCCTCGACATGGAAACCGAGCGACGCCAGCCGGCCCTGCAGGGTGGCGATGGAGGATTCGAGGGAGGCATCCTTGCCGGCGATGAAGTGTTCCGTTTGCATGGGGGGTTCCGTTCAAGTTTCAGTCGATCTGTGCTTCAGGCCGATTGGCCACGTCCAGACGAATCGTCTCGCACGGGTCGTTCAGCCCGCGCTCGATCTGCACCGGGGTCAGCACGTAGCCTTTCCGGTATGCATAAATCCGGCGCACATCTGCATCCGCATCCGTCAGCCCGACCTCGATCTGCATCGCGTCCAGCGTCAGGTCGAACCGCATGGCAAGCGCGCATCGAACCATTCGCTTCCTATCTTGCTGCGCCCGGTCAATCTGCCTTGGCGTAAGTGGGTTGTTGGGATTGCGAACCGTGCTCCATCGAATCTCCCAGTCGGGATCGGTGAGCTTCCGCTCCAGTTCGTCATTCCCAATCTCTTTGTTCCATGTGGCCGATTCGATGTTCGCCTCGATGACAAGGCTGTTCTTCTCTGTGCGCACCTCAACGACGCGACAAGTCAGCCAACGGGTGGCCTCGTTGATGAAATTTCCCGTGAATGTCAGATCGATTGCTTCAAGTGCCTCAATGGCATGGATCGCCCCCGTCTGTTCAAGTGAAGCAAAAGCCAATAGCACCCATCCCGTATCGCAGTCTCCATCATCATCGCATGTGATGGCACTCACATAGATCACTGTTCCCGGTGTCGGGGCATCCGCCAAAGCCGCCGCGCCAATGAACATCAGTCATAGGTCATCCCGGATTCTGGATCGACGCCCAGGCAGCCGGAAGCCTCCGAGATCTGACCATGGGGCGTCAGCAGCACCGGACTGCTGCGGTTCGTGACGGCGAAGCAGGGGCTAGTTTCTTTCAGTTCTCCCCGCCATTCCGCCTTTGGAAATTCGGGCTGTTCACGGATTTCCTACGGTAAACAAGCGTGCCGACGGTAATGCGGGCGGCATGCAGTTATAGAGGAACGAAGGCGTGTCCTCTGTGTTCAACTGGAAGATCTTGAGCTTGAGATACGCCATATCGCGGAAGCCTCGGGCACGGCGGCGCAGCAGGGCGATGGAGACGTTGCCGGCCTCCAGTCGCGCAGTGGTGATCGGATGAGCGGCGTAGGCGCAGATGCCGGAACGATGGGACTGCAAGGTCTTCACGAACTTGGCAAGGCCCGTGATCTTGGCGGCCTTGGCCATGCCGCACCAGTCGTCAAGGCGCTCGGCCATGTCCGTCGGTGTGGCCGGCTGGTGCCACAGGCGCTGCAACTGCTCCTTGAGCGTGTAGAGGGAAGCCAGCGGTTGGTTCTGTGCCAGCAACAGGTCAAGCCGGCCCTGGTCAGTGTCCTTGAGGGTGCTGCGATTGGAGAGCAGCAGCCACAGGCTGCCCTTGATCGCCTGCTGGCCGGTGAGGTCGCCCAGCGTCTTGGCCGCCTTGAACTCGGCGCGGCGGCAATCGCGGATCACCTTGTTGAACATCTGCATGACGTGGAAGCGGTCGAAGACGATGGATGCCTGCGGCAGCGATTCGCGCACGGCGGCGATGTAGGCCGGCCCCATGTCGAGCGCGACGGCCTTGATGCCGGCAGCGCACTCCTGCGACAGGGCGTCGAGGAACTCGATCAGCACGGCGGACTCGCGCCCTTCCTTGACCCACAGGATGCGCCCGTAATGGGTGCCGGGCGACAGGTCATAGACCAGGGTGAAGTAGCTCTGTCCCTTGGCGCGGGCGACTTCATCGACGCCGAGGTAACGAATACCGGCAAGGGTTTGCGGCTGCGGAATTGGAATCGTCTCCGCCAGGTGTGCGCATTCGATGGCTTTCACCGAATCCCAGGACAGGCCGAAATGGCGCGCCACCGCCGAGATCGGCATGTGCCGGGCCAAGCCGGCGATCAGCCGCGCCAAGCGTTTCGTCACCCGCGCCTTGGGGCAGACAAACGGCAGTTGCTCCACGCGCACGTGGCCGGGCGACAGAAAGGTCTCGGCGTACTCGATCTCGACTTCGCAGGGCCAGCCGCCGATGGGTACGTCTCGCACCGTCCGCCGCAGCAGACGATTGACCTGCCCACGCCGCCCCGTGCGGCTATCCACCGGCCGCCGGCGCCGGTCACGGTTGCAGATGACCCGCACCCGACCGCCCTCTTCATCGAATACAACGCTCTTGATCACTTGCCCCTCAAGCCCCAAAATCTTCGCCGGGATGACCGCTCCCATAATGTTGTACCTGCCCGAGTCCTGGAAAACCCGCGTGGATACACCATCTCAGGGATGTCGGTCATCTCATTTACCGTAGGATTTGCCGGAAGAGCCAAAAGTCGAGTTTAGATTTTGAGCCCGACGCGGCGCATTATCGCGCCAATTCCATCATGGTTCTGCGAAATGCGCAGGGCTTCTATCCGCCCTGGGGAGTTCCGTTCAAGTCCCGGCGCGCGCGCGCAACTGCCCGCAACCGCCGTCGATGTCCTGCCCGGCCGAATTGCGCAGCTTGGTCAGGATGCCGTGTTTGTACAGGTGGAGCGACATCGCCTCGGCGCGTTCCGTCGCGGGGCGGCGGTAGCCGAGGCCATCGACTGCATTGTATGGAATCAGGTTCATCACGGCGTACTTGCCCTTGAGCAGGCGGACGATGCCGTCGAGTTCATCGTCGCCGTCGTTCACGCCCTCGATCAGCGTCCATTGAACCTGGATCGGGTAGCCGGTGTCGCGGGCGTAGCGTTCGGCGAGGTCGACCAGTTCATCAGGGTCGATGCGCGGCGCGCGCGGCATGAGTTTCGCCCGCAGATCGGCCTTCGTCGAATGCAGCGACAGCGCGAGCGCCGGCCTGACGCGGCCCTGCGGCAGGCGCTCGAACACGCGGCGGTCGCCCACCGTCGAAAAGACGAGGTTCTTGTGGCCGATGCCGCCCGCCGTGCCGAGCAGCTCGATGGCGTCCTGCACGTTGTCCATGTTGTGCGCGGGCTCGCCCATGCCCATGAACACGACCTTCCTCACCGTCCGGCGCGCGCGTGCGAGCGCCACCTGGGCGACGATCTCCGCGCTGCCGAGCTGGCGTTGCAGGCCGTCGCGGCCCGTCATGCAAAAGACGCAGCCCACCGCGCAACCGACCTGCGTCGACACGCAAACCCCGTCGCGCGGCAACAGCACGCTTTCCACCGTCCGGCCGTCGGAAAGCTCCAGCAGCAGACGCGCCGAGCCATCCCCGCCCGCGTGTTCCGCGCGCGGGCGCGCAAGCGATTGCAGCTCGAAAGTCAGCGCCGGGAGTACGGCGCACACCGCCCGCGGCGGCGCGTGCGCGGCCTCGAAACCGTCCAGCGGCCGCCCCTGCGCCCAGGCGCGGAGCAGCCGTTCCTCATGGACCGGCTTGGCGCCGAGGTCGCGCAGGCGCTGGCGAAGGTGGGCGATGCGCATGGAAGCGATCCTGCGCCTTCATGCCGGCGAAGTTCAGTGGTGCCGCGCGCCCGTGTGATGGCTCGCACCGCCGCGCTGGCCCGCGCGCGCGCCGCCATTCGATGCACGCTGCTGGGGCTTGCGCTGGCCGGAGGGCGCAGCGCCGTTCCGCGGGGACTGGCTATTGCGGGCGCCACGGTCGCCGCGAGGCTTCTGGATCGGCTCGGGCCGGATGCGCGGATCGGGCTCGAAGCCGGGAACGACGCGCTTTTCGATGTCCTTCTTCAGCAGCCGCTCGATGTCGCGCAGCAGTTTGTGCTCGTCGACGCAGACCAGCGAGACCGCCTCGCCGGAACTGCCGGCGCGGCCGGTTCGGCCGATGCGGTGAACGTAGTCTTCCGGCACGTTGGGCAGTTCGTAGTTCACGACGTGCGGCAGCTCGTCGATGTCGATGCCGCGCGCGGCGATGTCGGTGGCCACCAGCACATGCACCTTCAGGCGCTTGAAGTCGTCGAGCGCCCGCTGGCGCTGGCCCTGGCTCTTGTTGCCGTGCAGCGCCGCGGACTTGATGCCCGCCTTGAGCAGGCGGTCGGAAAGGGCGTCTGCGCCGTGCTTGGTGCGCGTGAAGACGAGCACCTGGTGCCAGCCGTGGTCGTCGATCAGCTGGATCAGCAGGTCGCGCTTGCGCTCGCGGTCGACGTGGTAGACCGACTGCGCGACGGCTTCGGCCGGGGCGTTGCGGCGCGCGACTTCGACGCTGGCGGGATTGTTGAGCAAACTAGCGACCAGGGCGCGGATTTCGTCGGGGAAGGTGGCCGAGAACAGCAGGCTCTGCTTCTTCTTCGGCAGCAGGGCGATGACCTTCCGGATGTCGCGGATGAAGCCCATGTCGAGCATGCGATCGGCCTCGTCGAGCACCAGGATCTCGATGCCGGAAAGGTCGACGCTGCGCTGCTCGATGTGGTCGAGCAGGCGGCCGGGCGTGGCGACGATGATGTCGACGCCGGCCTTGAGGTCGCGCAGTTGCGCACCCATGCCGACGCCGCCGTAGATGGTGGTCGACTTCAGGCGCAGGTGCCGGCCGTAGGTGCGCACGCTGTCCTGGACCTGGACCGCCAGTTCGCGCGTCGGCACGAGGATCAGGCAGCGGGGCTTGAACCGCTTCATGGAGAGGCCGGCATCGCGGGAAGACAGCAGTTGCAGGATGGGCAGGGTAAAGCCGGCGGTCTTGCCGGTGCCCGTCTGGGCGACGGCCATCAGGTCGCGGCCTTCGAGCACCACGGGGATGGCCTGGGCCTGGATGGGCGTGGGCGTGTCGTAGCCCTGCTCGGAAATGGAACGCAGAATTTCGGCGCGAAGGCCGAGGTCGGTGAATTGCATGGGGTGACTCCTGGAATCGGCCCACCGTCCCAATTGCATGGGCACGAACCAGTCTGGACAGAAACGCTCTGGGGTAAAACGCGGAAGGGGAATCCGAACGCGAAGCGCGGCTGTGACTGATTGGATTGCCGACGCGGCGCGCAGTGTATCAGTTTGAGAGGCGGCGCGCCACTGGATATCCCACGTCAGTATGCGCATCGCCTCCCACCTGTGCTACGTTGACGCCATCGTCATGAATCGGCTTGGGGATCGGTAGTTTGTTTTGGTTTCCAAGGGTCTTCTGGACGTCGGGAAAAACATGGAGTATCTCGGTACGAAAGAGCATTCCCGCAGTGCCCCATCGAAAGGCGCCGCATAGTGCATTCGGAAACCCTCGCCCCCATCCTCGAACGCCATCGCCGCGACGGCACCCGGCTCGTGCAAATTCTGCGCGAGGTTCAGGATGTCCTGGGCTGGCTGCCGCCCGAGGCGATTACGGAGATCGCCGCCGCCACGGCGATGCCGCGCGTGCGCGTCGAGAGCACGGCCGGCTTCTACGGTTTCTTCCACACGCGCCCCATGGGGCGCTACCGCGTGCTGTGGAGCGACAACGTCACCGACCGCATGCTGGGCAGCCGCGAACTGATGCGCTCGATGTGCGAAAAGCTCTGGCTGGAGCCGGGCCGCGTTTCCGAGGACGGGCTGGTCTCGGTCGACGCGACTTCCTGCACCGGCATGGGCGACCAGGGGCCGGCGATCCTGGTCAATGGCCGCGCGATCACGCGCATGACGCCGCGACGTGTGGAGGAAATCGTCGGCCTGATCCAGGCGCAGGCGCCGCTGGCGGACTGGCCCGCCGAATTCTTCGCCGTCGAGGACAACATCCGGCGCACCGGCGCCCTGCTCGACCACGGGCTGGCGCCCGGCGAGGCGCTGGCCGCCGCGCTCGAACGCGGCCCGGCGGCGCTTATCGACGAGATCAAGGCCTCCGGCCTGCGCGGCCGCGGCGGCGCGGGCTTTTCGACGGGACTCAAGTGGGAAGCCTGCCGCAATGCGCCGCGGGCAAAAATAGGGGACAGACCCCAATTTTATGAATCTCAAAATCGGGGTCTGTCCCCTATTTTTCCTATTTTTCCCTATGTCGTCTGCAACGCCGACGAGGGCGAGCCGGGCACCTTCAAGGATCGCGTGCTGCTGACCCGCCACGCCGACCTAGTGTTCGAAGGCATGGCGATCGCGGGCCTCGCCGTCGGCGCAACGCGCGGCCTGCTCTACCTGCGCGGCGAGTACCGCTACCTGCTGGAGCCGCTGGAGGCCGTGCTTGCGCGGCGGCGCGCAGCCGGGCTGCCGGGAAATTTCGACATCGAGATTCACCTGGGCGCCGGCGCATACATCTGCGGCGAGGAATCGGCGCTGATCGAGTCGCTGGAGGGCAAGCCGGGCCGGCCGCGCATCCGCCCGCCCTTCCCCGTGACGCGAGGGTATCTGGGGCAGCCGACGACGGTGAACAACGTGGAGACGCTGGCGGCGGCCTGCCTTGTCGCGCGGCACGGCGGCGCATGGTACGCGAAACTGGGCACCGCGAAGTCCGCCGGCACCAAGCTGCTGTCGGTCTCCGGCGACGTCGCGCGGCCCGGCATCTATGAATACCCGTTCGGCGCGACCGTCGCCGAGGTGCTGGCGGATTGCGGCACCGACGGATGCAGCCAGGCGGTGCAGGTTTCCGGTCCTTCGGGCGTCACGCTCTCGCCCGACGAATACGGCCGACGGCTGGCCTTCGAGGACGTGCCGACGGCGGGCAGCCTCATGGTGTTCGACTGCCGCCGCGACATGTTCGAGGTGGCGCGCAACTTCGTCCGCTTCTTCGCGCACGAGTCCTGCGGCTTCTGCACGCCCTGCCGCGTCGGAACCGCGCTGGCCGCGAAGCTGATGGACAAGATCGCCGCCGGCCACGGCTCGCCCTACGACCTGGACGAGTTGTCGAAGCTGCGCGGCGTCATGCGGGGCGCGAGCCATTGCGGGCTGGGCAATTCCGCCTCCAACGCGATCGCCGACACCCTGGCGAAGTTCCGCCCGGCCTACGAGCGGCGCCTGATGTCCTCCGACTACGAGCCGGCCTTCGACCTCGATGCCGCCCTTTCGCAGGCGCGGCAGATGACGGGGCGCGACGACCGCGCGGCGCACCTGGAGGAGTCGTCGTGAGCACCTTCTTCCTCGACGGCGACGAAATCCCCTTCGAACCCGGCCAGACGATCATGGAGGCGGCTCATGCCGCCGGCCGGTACCTCCCGCACCTGTGTTGGCATCCGGACTTCGAGCCGCACGGCTCATGCAAGCTCTGCACGGTGAAGGCCGATGAAAGGCTCGTCTCGGCCTGCACGACGGCGGCCCAGGCCGGCATGTCGGTGGAAAACCGCACGCCGGAACTCGACGACAAGCGGCGCACGCTGCTCCAGATGCTTTTCGTCGAGGGCAACCACTTCTGCCCCTCGTGCGAGAAGAGCGGCCATTGCCTGCTCCAGGCCACGGCCTACGAAATGGGCATGACGACGCCGCACTTCGACATGTTCTATCCCGACCGGCCGGTCGACGCCTCGCACCCGGACATGCTGCTCGACTTCAACCGCTGCATCCTCTGCGAACTGTGCGTACGGGCGAGCCGGGACGCCGACGGCAAGAACGTCTTCGCGCTTTCCGGCCGGGGTATCGCCTCGCACCTGATCGTCAATGCCGAATCCGGCCGCCTCGCCGATACCGGCTTTTCGAAGGACGACCGCGCCGCCTCGATCTGCCCGGTCGGCGTCATCCTCCGGAAACGCGTCGGCTTCGCCGTGCCCATCGGGAGCCGCAAGTATGACCTGACGCCCGTCGGCGAGGGGGGCGCATGAAGAAGCTGCGCGTGGCCACCGCCTCGCTCGCCGGCTGCTTCGGCTGCCACATATCCTTCCTGGACATCGACGAGCGCCTCCTCGCGCTGCTGGAGCGGATCGAGTTCGACCGCTCGCCGATCACCGACATCAAGACCATCGGCCCCTGCGACCTGGGGCTGATCGAGGGCGGCGTCTGTAACGCGGAAAACGTCCATGTGCTGCGCGAATTCCGGAAGAACTGCAAGATCCTCGTGGCGATCGGCGCCTGCGCCGTCAATGGCGGCCTGCCCGCGCAGCGCAACCATCTCGACCTGCGCGACATCCTGGAGGAGGTTTACGAGACGGAGGGCGGGCTCTCCCGTGGCAGCCGCATCCCGAACGACCCGGAACTTCCGCTGCCGCTCGACAAGGTGCACCCGATCCACGAGGTGGTGAAGGTGGATTACTTCCTGCCCGGCTGCCCGCCCTCGGCCGACGCGATCTGGAAGTTTCTGACCGACCTGCTGGCCGGCCGCACGCCCCATCTAGGCCACGGACTGCTGCGCTATGACTGATCTCGAAACTGCGGCCCATCCCGAAAACCTCCGCCGCGTCGCCATCGATCCGGTCACCCGCGTCGAAGGCCACGGCAAGGTCACGATCCTGCTCGACGACGACAACCGCGTGCATCAGGTGCGCCTGCACATCGTCGAGTTCCGCGGCTTCGAGAAGTTCATCCAGGGCCGGCCCTTCTGGGAGGTGCCGGTCATGGTGCAGCGGCTGTGCGGCATCTGCCCGGTGTCGCATCACCTCGCCGCATCGAAGGCCATGGACATGATCGTGGGCGCGAAGCTCACGCCCACCGCCGAGAAGCTGCGCCGGCTCATGCACTACGGCCAGATCCTGCAATCCCACGCGCTGCACTTCTTCCACCTCGCCTCGCCCGACCTGCTGTTCGGCTTCGGCTCGGACCCGGCGAAGCGCAATGTCGTCGGCGTCATCGATGCCGACCCGGAACTGGCGAAGAAGGGCGTGCTGCTTCGCAAATACGGCCAGGAAATCATCCGCATGACGGCGGGAAAGCGGGTGCATGGCACCGGCTCGATCCCCGGTGGCGTGAACAAGCCGCTCTCGAAGGCGGAACGGGACGCGCTGCTGGCGGACATCTACACGATGCTCGGCTGGTCGCGCGAGGCCGTCGGCATCGTGCGCCGGCTGTTCGATGAGAACCTGGAACGGTTCAACGCCTTCGGCCGCTTCCGCTCGCACGGCATGAGCCTCGTGCGGGCCGACGGCGCGATGGACCTCTACCACGGCGGCCTGCGCATGCGCGACGCGGACGGCAAAACGCTGCTCGACCATTTCGATTACGGCCGTTACTGGGACGTGATCCGCGAGGACGTGAAGCCCTGGTCCTACATGAAGTTCCCCTACTTTGCGGCGCTGGGCCCGGAGGCCGGCTGGTACCGCGTCGGGCCGCTCGCGCGCGTGGCGAACTGCGACTTCATCCCAACGCCGCTGGCCGACCACGAGCGCCGCGAGTTTCTCTCCTTCGACGGCGGAAACGCGGCCGGCGCCACGCTCGGCTATCACTGGGCGCGCATGATCGAGATGTTGCACGCCGCCGAGACGATCAAGGACCTGCTGCACGACGACGGCATCCTCGGCGACGACCTCGTGGCCACGGGCGAACGCGCGGAGCGCGGCGTGGGCGTCATCGAGGCGCCGCGCGGCACGCTGATCCACCACTACCGCGTGAACGAGGACGACCAGGTGATCCGCGCCAACCTGATCGTTTCCACCACCCACAACAACCAGGCCATGAACGAGGCGATCCGCGCGGTGGCGCGGCGGTACCTCGACGGCCGGGAAGTCACCGAGGGCCTGCTCAACCACATCGAGGTTGCCATCCGCGCCTTCGACCCCTGCCTCTCCTGCGCCACGCACGCGCTGGGGCGGATGCCGCTGGAAGTGACGCTGGCGAATGCGCAAGGCGTCATCCTCGACCGCCGCGCACGGGCACCTTGAAGCCGATTCTGATTTTTGGCTTTGGAAACCCCTCGCGCGGCGACGACGCGCTGGGGCCGCTGTTCGTCGAGCGCGTCGAGGCGCTGGGGCTTCCCGGCGTCGGGTGCCTGACGGACTTCCAGCTCCAAGTCGAGCACGCGCTCGATCTCAAGGGGCGGCGGCGCGTGCTGTTCGTCGATGCGAGCCTGAACGCCCCCGAATCCTTCGGCGCCACGCCCATCGGCCCGTCGAAGGACGAAAGTTTCACCACCCACGCCATGACGCCCCAGGCGGTGCTCCAGGTCTACCGCGACCTGGAAGGCGCCGATCCCCCTCCCGCCTGGCTGCTGGCCATCCGGGGCGAACGCTTTGAACTGGGGGAGCCGCTGTCCGAAGCCGCCGCATGCCGCCTCGACGAGGCAGTGGCCTGGGCCACGGCCTGGATCGGTGAACAGGAACCGGGGATCGCCGGCAACCGCCTTTAAGCGCAAGCCACCGACGTCCCCAATGGGTGCCTTATCGGCCGTTGCCGGATGAACTTGAGCTCTTGCGCGGCATAATGGCGCCCATGGCCGCTCTACCGAAAAACCGGGCTTCCACGCCACATCTGCACACCGACCACCGCGCCGCCCTGGAGATGCTCAAGGAGAGCGAGGCGCGATTCCGCGCGCTCGCCGGCAGCCTGCCGGGGATGGTTTTCCACTTGCGGCGCGATGCCGGCGGCGACTACCGCTTCCTGTACGTCAATGAAGGCAGCCACCGGCTTTTCGGCGTCAAGCAGCACGAGATCCTCGCCTCGGCGAAGAAGTTCTTCGACGCAATTGAACCCGAGGATCGGCATGCGCTGGAAGCCGCCCTGGCCAAATCCGCCGACACGGGCGTGCCCCTCGACTGGAAGGGGCGCCTGCGGGGCCGCCACCGCGGCAAGTGGGCGGACATGCGCTCGACGCCCCAGCGCGGCGACGCCGGCGAGGTCGACTGGCAGGGCATCGCCACCGATATCACCCGGGGCAAGGAAATCGAGGCGGAACTGCGAAGCTCCCGCGAGCAGCTCTCCGAACTTTCATTCCACCTTGAAGCGGCCAAGGAGCAGGAGCGCGAGCGCATCGCCCGCGACATCCACGACGACCTGGGCAGCATCCTCGTGCGTCTCAAGATCGAGGCGTCGCTGCTGGCGGGCAAGCTGCCGGCGCAGCCGGCGGCGCTGCGGGAGAAGGCGCGCTCCATCGAGGGGCTGCTCGACCAGGCGATGGGCACGACCAGCCGCGTCGCTCGCGAGCTGCGCCCCGGCATCCTCAAGGAATTCGGCCTGCCGGCGGCCATCGAGTCGCTGACCGAGGATTTCTGCCAGCATTTCGGCATCGCCTGCCGCGTCCAGTGCGACGACGACCTGGAGTCCGACGCCGACACCTCGCTCGCCCTGTTCCGCATCGTCCAGGAGACGCTGACCAACGTCGCCAAGCACGCGCATGCATCGACGGTGTTCGTGCGCATGAAGCGGGAAAAGGGCTGCATCACGCTGGAACTGCGCGATAATGGCCGCGGCATTTCAGAGTCCGACATGAACAAGCCGCGATCTTTCGGTTTGCGCGGCATCCGCGAGCGCGTGCACAGCCTGGCCGGCGAGTTTTCCGTCGCCGCCGTCGAGCATGGCGGCACCTGCATCCGGCTGCGCGTGCCGGAAAAGCGCGGCTCGGAGCCTGTCGCCACCGAAGAAGAAATCCAGCGAAAACTATTCTGACCCATGGCTGAAATGATCCATGTCCTCATCGCCGACGACCACGCCATCGTCCGGCAGGGGCTGAAACAGATCCTCTCGGAAACCGACGACCTGGTGGTCGCCGGCGAGGCCGACGACGGCGCCGAGGCCCTGCAACTGGCGCGCAACCAGCAGTGGGACGTCTTCCTGCTCGACGTCTCCATGCCCAACCGCAACGGCATCGATACCCTCAAGCAGCTGAAGAAGGAATTCCCGAAGCTGCCCGTGCTGATCCTCTCCATGCACCCGGAGGAGCAGTACGCGGTGCGGGCGCTGAAGGCCGGCGCGTCGGGCTACCTCACCAAGCAGAGCGCGCCGGAGCAGCTCGTGACCGCCATCCGCAAGGTGGCCGGCGGCAAGAAATACGTCAGCCCGGCCGTGGCCGAGCAGCTTGCCGACGCCATCGCCGGCGACGGCGAGCAGCCGCTCCACGAGCTCCTGTCCGACCGGGAATACGAGGTGCTGAAGCTGATCGCCGCCGGCCGGACGCTGACCCAGATCGCCGAGGAGCTCAACCTCGCCGTCGCCACGATCAGCACTTTCCGCGCCCGCATCATCGAGAAGACGGGGCTGCGCAGCAACGCCGAAATGATCCGCTACGGGCTTGAGCATGGCCTCGTCGAATAGCATGACCCCTTCCGAAATCGCGCGCGAAACCCTGCGCCAGCTGGCCATGCGGCGCACGCTGCCGACGCCGGACAATTACCGCGCGCTCTACGACGAGATCGCCGGCAATCCGCCAGTCGAACCGCTCCACTGGTCCGACCTGATCCGGGGGCTGGTCGCCCAGTACGAAGCCCGCCACGCCGGCGTCACGCCGGCGCGGAAGCGCAAGATGCTGGACCATGTGCTGGTCTCCTCCGGCACGCCCGAAAAGCTGTTCGACCGCCTGCAATCCCTCGCGAAGAGCTGGTCGCAGGGCGGCGCGGCGGAGGACATGCCCTTCGTGGGGGATGGAGCCGCACCGGTCGCTGCGGGCGGCGCGGCGCCGCAGGCGGACGCCGAGATGCGGGAACTCTTCGCCCAGCTCCTGGAAAACGCCGTCGGCGTCCTGCTGGTCGACACGCCGGAACTCGCGCAGGAAGCCTCGGCGCTCTCGGCCGACATGCGCGCCGCACGCACGCCGGAGCAAATCGCCGGGCTCGCGGCGCGCCTCAAGAAGTTCAGCTACCGGCTCCAGTTCGTCGCCGAGGACCAGGCCGAGCTGAAGGCCGCGCTGCTGCACCTCCTCCAGCTCATCATCGAGAACATCAACGAGCTGGTGGTCGATGACGACTGGCTGCACGGGCAGGTTTCGATGGTGTCCGACATCGTCGGCCAGCAGCCGATCAGCCTGCGCCGGCTCGACGACGTCGAGCGCCGCATGAAGGACCTGATCTACAAGCAGAGCGCCCTCAAGAAGAACCTCAACGAAGCGCGGGACCGGCTCAAGGCCATGCTTGCGGCCTTCGTCGACCGGCTCGCCGACCTTTCAAGCTCAACCGGCCACTACCACAGCAAGATCGAGCAGTGCGCCGAGAAGATCGGGCGGGCCGGCGATATTTCAGAGATTTCAGACGTCCTCGACGAAGTGATGAGCGAAACCCGCATCATCCAGCTCAACGCCCAACGCTCGCGCGACGAGTTGATCGAGATGCGCACCCGCGTCGAGGAGGCGGAGAAGGAGATCCACCGCCTGCATGACGAGCTCACCCAGGCCAGCGACATGGTGCGCCACGACCCGCTCACCGGCACGCTCAACCGCAAGGGCATGGACGAGGCGGTGGAGCGCGAAGTAAAGCGCGTCCGTCGCCACAACGAGAAGATATGCGTCGCCCTGCTCGACGTCGACAATTTCAAGAAGCTCAACGACAGCCTCGGCCACCAGGCCGGCGACCAGGCGCTCGTCCACCTCGCCCAGGTCACCCAGCAGACCATCCGCCCCCAGGACACCCTGGCGCGCTACGGTGGAGAGGAGTTCATCGTCCTGCTGCCCGACACCGCCCTCGACGACGCCGTCAAGGCCATGGTGCGCGTCCAGCGCGAGCTGACCCGGAAATTCTTTCTGCATAAGAACGACAAGATTCTCATCACCTTCAGCTGCGGCGTCGTCGAACTGGCCGCGGACGAAGTCCCCAACCAGGCCATCAAGCGCGCCGACGACGCCATGTACCTCGCCAAGCGCGCCGGCAAGAACAGGGTAGTCGCAGCATGAACAAAACAATCTTCATCACCGGCGGCGCCGGCTTCATCGGCTCGGCGCTCGTCCGTTTGCTGATCGCGGAAAGCGACTGGCGCATCGTCAACATCGACAGCCTGACCTACGCGGGCAACCTCGAATCCCTTGGGGAAGCCGGCCGCGACCCGCGCCATGTCTTCTCGCGCACCGATATCCGCGACCGGGCGGCGCTCGACGCCCTATTCGCCGAACACCGCCCCGCCGGCGTGATCCACCTCGCGGCGGAATCCCATGTCGACCGTTCGATCCACGGCCCCGGCGATTTCATCCGGACCAACATCGAGGGCACCTACACGCTGCTGGAAGCCGCACGCGGCCATTGGAGCGCGCTGCCGGCGGACGAAAAAGCGGCCTTCCGCTTCCACCACGTCTCCACCGACGAAGTGTTCGGCAGCCTCGGAACCACGGGCAGGTTCTCGGAGACCACGGCCTACGACCCGCGCTCGCCCTACTCGTCCTCCAAGGCCGCCTCCGACCACCTGGTGCGGGCCTGGGAACACACCTACGGCCTGCCCACGCTCGTCACCAACTGCTCGAACAACTACGGGCCGTGCCAGTTCCCCGAGAAGCTCATTCCGCTGATGATCGGGAATGCGCTCGCGGGCAAACCGCTGCCGATCTACGGCAAGGGCGACAACGTGCGCGACTGGCTCTACGTGGACGACCATGCGCGCGCGCTCAGGCTCGTCTTCGAGCAGGGACGGACGGGCGAGACCTATTGCATCGGCGGCGACTCGGAGAAGGCCAACATCGAGGTCATCGATACCCTCTGCGCCCTGCTCGATGGGCTTCGCCCCCGCGCCGCCGGCGGCAGCTACCGCGAGCTGAAGGCCTTCGTCGCCGACCGCCCCGGCCACGACCGGCGCTACGCGATCGACGCCGGCAAGATCCGCCGCGAGCTGGGCTGGTCGCCGCGGGAAAGCTTCGAGAGCGGCATCGAAAAAACCGTCGCCTGGTATCTCGCCAACCCGGAATGGGTGGCGCATGTGCAAAGCGGCGAATATCGGAACTGGATCGAGAGGAACTACGGAGAACGCAAGTGACGCGAAAAGGCATTCTTCTGGCGGGCGGCGCGGGGACAAGGCTGCATCCGGCCACCCTGGCAATCTCGAAGCAGCTCCTGCCGATCTACGACAAGCCGATGATCTACTACCCGCTGGCGACGCTGATGCTGGCGGGCATCCGCGACATCCTGCTGATCTCCACGCCACAGGACACGCCGCGCTTCTCGCAGCTCCTCGGCGACGGCGCGCAGTGGGGGCTCTCCCTTTCCTACGCCGTGCAGCCCTCGCCCGACGGGCTGGCCCAGGCCTTCATCATCGGCCGCGGGCATGTCGGCGGCGCGCCCTCGGCGCTGGTGCTCGGCGACAACATCTTCTACGGCCACGAACTGGCGCCGCAGCTCAAGCGCGCGTCCGAAAGCAGTACCGGCGCGACCGTCTTCGCCTATGCGGTCAACGATCCGGAACGCTACGGCGTCGTCGAGTTCGACGCCGGCCGCCGCGCCGTCAGCATCGAGGAAAAACCGCAACATCCGAAGTCGCGCTACGCCGTCACCGGCCTGTATTTCTACGACGATCAGGTATGCGATATCGCCGCCGATCTCAAGCCATCGCCGCGCGGCGAGCTTGAGATCACCGACGTGAACCGGCGCTACCTGGCGCAGGGGCAGCTCGATGTCGAGATCATGGGACGCGGCATGGCCTGGCTCGACACGGGCACCCACGACTCCCTGCTCGAAGCCAGCCAGTTCATCGGCACCCTGGAAAAGCGCCAGGGCCTCAAGGTCGCCTGCCCCGAGGAAATCGCCTGGCGATCGGGCTGGATCGACGATGCCGCGCTCGAACGCCTCGCCCGGCCGCTCGCCAAGAGCGGCTACGGCGCCTATCTCATGAGCCTGCTGCGCGACCGGGTGTTCTGATGCGATCCATTCCCACCGACATTCCCGACGTCCTGATCATCGAGCCGAAGGTCTTCGGCGACGAGCGCGGGTTCTTCTTCGAAAGCTGGAACCGGCGGACATTCCAGGAGATCGGCCTCGACCTCGATTTCGTGCAGGACAACCACTCGCGCTCCGTCCGCAATACCCTGCGCGGCCTGCATTACCAGATCGAGCAGACCCAGGGCAAGCTCGTGCGCGTCGTCCAGGGCGAGGTCTATGACGTGGCCGTGGATCTCCGCCGGAGCTCGCCCACCTTCGGCCGATGGGCCGGCTTCACCCTCTCGGCGGCCAACCGGCGCATGGCCTGGATCCCGCCCGGCTTCGCCCACGGCTTCTGCGTCACCTCCGACACCGCCGAGTTCCTCTACAAGACCACCGACTACTATGCGCCGGCGCACGAGCGCACGCTCGCCTGGAACGACCCCGGCCTCGCCATCCCCTGGCCGCTCGATGCGCCCCCGATCCTCGCCGCGAAGGACGCCGCCGGCCGCCCACTCGCCGAATGCGAGACGTATCCGTGATAGACTAGACCAATTCATTTGGTCAGGGGGGGGGTAACCATGCGTCAATGCAACCTTTACGAAGCCAAGACCCACCTTTCACAGCTCGTCCAGGCCGCCCTGGATGGCGAGGAAATCCTGATCGCCCGTGCCGGCAGGCCTGCCGTACGCCTTGTGCCTGTGGAGGATAAATTCCCCGAGACGGGCGGTTTCGGCTGTCTCAAGCTTCCGGCCGGGGCGCTTGAAGGGGCCTTTACGCCGGAAACCGAGGCCGAGATTTCGGCGCTTCTCGTCGGCGAAACGACCGAATGAAACCGTCCCTGCTGCTCGACACGCATGTCGCTCTCTGGTGGCTTTCCGCCGACAACCATCTGACGGAAGCGGGACGTGGCCTCATTCGATCAAGCCAATGCCACATCAGCGCCGCCAGCATCTGGGAAGTCGCGATCAAATACAGGCTCGGCAAGCTGGCAGTGCCTCCTGGAAATTTTCTGGGCGCCGCCAGGAGTGCCTCCATCCGCCTGCTTTCGATCCGGCCCGAGCACGCCGCCGCCACCGCCGACCTGCCTCTGCTGCACAAAGATCCCTTCGACCGCCTGCTCATCGCCCAGGCCCGGCACGAAAACATGGTTCTCCTGACGGCGGACGCAGTCATTGCAGGCTACGGAGAAGGGGTTCGAATCACCCCATGATCCGCATCCTCCTCACCGGAAAAAACGGCCAGGTCGGCCGCGAGCTGGAGCGCACGCTCGCCCCGCTCGGCGAAGTGATTGCGCTTGACCGTTCCGGGCTCGACCTCGCCGATCCCGACCGCATCCGCGCCGCCGTGCGCGAAGCGAAGCCCGGCATCATCGTCAATGCCGCCGCATGGACGGCCGTCGACCGCGCGGAGTCCGAGGAAGCCGCCGCCCTGGCCATCAACGGCGCGGCGCCCGGCATCCTCGCCGAGGAGTCGAAGCGCTTGGGCGCGCTGCTCGTGCATTACTCGACCGACTACGTCTTCAACGGCACATCGGCCCGCGCCTACACCGAGGACGACGAACCGAATCCGGTCGGCGCCTACGGCCGCACCAAGCTGGCCGGCGAACAGGCCATCCGCGCCGCCGGCGGCCGGCACCTGATCTTCCGGACGAGCTGGGTCTATGGCCTTCACGGGCACAACTTCCTCAAGACCATCCTGCGACTGGCGGCGGAACGCGACGAATTGCGCGTCGTCGCCGACCAGGTCGGCGCCCCCACCTGGAGCCGGATGATCGCCGAGGCGACGGCGCTGGCCATCGCCCGGCTCGACGGACAGGATGGCCTCTACCATCTCACCGCCGCCGGCGAAACCTCCTGGCACGGCTTCGCGGAAGCGATCCTCGCCGGCGCGCTGCAAGCCGGCCTTCTCGAATGCTCGCCGCCCGTTCGCCGTATCACCACCGCTGACTTTCCCACCCCCGCCCGGCGGCCGGCCAACTCGAGGCTCGACAACGCCCGCCTGGCCGCCGACTTCGGGATCGCCCTGCCGGGGTGGGGAAGGCAGCTCGATCTGTGCCTCGGCGGGGATCAGTTGTAGCGGGTCAATTCAAATCGCCGGTGGCCTTCTCCAGTAGTTCGAGGCCTCGCGCCGTCTTGCCTTCTCCACGTGCGGCGCGGACATTAAATCGGGTTTCGGCGTCGAACTCGGCCGGCATCAGGGTCGCCATCTCGTCGATCAGGCGATTGAGCGGCGCGCCACGGCTCTTCGCCAGGGCTTTCAGTCGGCGATGCTTCTCGTCGGGGAGGCGCACGGTGATCGCGGTCATTTCAAAGCTCCTTCAGGAAAGCCTCGGGGGACATCACCCGCAAGGCAGGTCCTAATGAGCACATTCGTATCAATGACAGCACGCATGATTGAATGCGTAGCACTATTGCCACCACCCGCAATCCCCTAAAGTTTTCCGCCCCGCCACCGTAAATCCACCTGTAGGCGGCAGCGACCCCCGCGTGATTCAGCCGTTGCCTGGTTCTAACTTATTGAAGGAGTTGAAAAATGGCACAGGTAATCAACACCAACATCCAGTCGCTGAACGCCCAGCGCAACCTGAACACCTCGCAGTCCGCCCTGTCGGTCTCCCTCCAGCGCCTCTCCTCCGGCCTGCGCATCAACAGCGCCAAGGACGACGCGGCGGGGATGGCGATTGCCAGCCGTATGACCGCACAGGTTCGCGGCCTCAACCAGGCAGCCCGCAATGCCAACGACGGCATCTCCCTGGCGCAGACCGCCGAAGGTGCGCTGGGTGAAATTTCCAACAACTTGCAGCGTATCCGCGAGCTGGCGATCCAGTCCGCGAACTCCACGAACAGCGCCAGCGACCGCGCTTCGCTGGACGCTGAATCGACACAGCTCATTGCCGAAATTACGCGGGTTGCCAGCCAGACCTCGTTCAACGGTCTGAACCTGTTGGACGGCACGTTTACAAGCCAAGCCTTCCAGGTCGGCGCCAACGCCAACCAGACGATTTCCGTCAACTCGATCGCCGATGCGCGCGCAACGGGTTTGGGCAGCAACATCCTGGTGGCGGGTGGCACGCTTATGGGAACCACCAAGGCGGCCGCAGCCGACCTGACCGGCGGCAATACCGTCGCGGTCGAAGCCGGCCTGACGGTTACCACGGTCAATGGCGGAACCACGGCTGCCTTTGGCTACGCCGCTTTGGCCGACGCCAAGGCCATCGCCGCCGCCATCAATACCAATGCGGCCAGCGTCGGCGTCACCGCCACGGCGTCGAACAGCGCCACGTTGAGCAGCGTCTCTGTTGCCGGCACTTATACATTCACGCTCGGCGGCACCAGTACTGCTGCAATCTCGGCATCCATCACCGACACCACCGATCTGACGAACTTGGTGGGCGCCATCAACGGCGCGGCGGGCACCACCGGCATCACCGCCACTTTCACCAGCACCTCGGCAAAAAACAGCATCACGCTGACCAGTTCGGACGGCAGCGATATCAGCATATTGGATATCAATCGTACCGAGGGTGACACCGGCACTGTGGCATTTTCTGGCGTAACTTTGAGTACCGTTGCCGCTGCAACTGCCGACTCTTCGATCAAGATCGGCTCGGTATCGCTGGCCAGCACCAAGGGCGCGATCACCCTGGCAGGCCATAATGCGGATGTCTTCAACACCGCGAACAGCACGTTCTCATCCATGGCCAGCGTGAGCCTGACCAGCGCCGCCAACGCTCAACTCGCCATCGCCACGGTGGATGCCGCGCTGGGCATGGTCAACGTCTCCCGCGGCGATCTGGGTGCTTACCAGAACCGATTCAGTTCGGCGATTGCCAACCTGCAGACCAATTCGGAAAACGTGGCGGCGGCACGCAGCCGGATCGAGGATGCGGACTTTGCTCAGGAAACCGCTGCACTAACCCGCAACCAGATCCTCCAGCAAGCGGGTATCGCGATGTTGGCCCAGGCGAACGCCCTGCCGCAGAACGTGCTCACGCTGCTGCGCGGTTGATCGGGAGCGCCATGCACGATATGGCGCAAGGTGAAATGGCGGGCGGGATGGTGGTTTAACCTCCACCCCGCCCCCAGGCAAGGAGTCGGATCATGGCAATTCAATCCGTCGGCAACTTCGGCAGCGGAACGCCGCAGCCGGCCGCCCCGCAAGGGGGCGCGCCGGCCCAGCAGCCGCCCGCCCTGCCGGAGGTGCAGCTCCAGGCCCCGCCCCAGCCGGCAGCCCCCAGCAGGGAACAGGTTCAGCAGGTCGTCAAGGAAATGAAGCAACTCGTGGAGCCCATGGTTCCCAACGGCTTGCAGTTCTCCATCGACGACGCCACCGGCAAGACGGTCGTGCGCGTCACCGACGCCCAGACCGGCGAGATGATCCGGCAGATTCCCTCCGAGGAACTCCTGGCCATCGCCCGGTCGCTGGACCGGATGCAAGGATTGCTGCTGCGGCAGGAAGCCTGAAGCGTTCGCACAAGGAACGTAGAAGGAACAAAAAGCCCGCCCGGTTCGCCGGCGCGGGCTTTTTTCTTGCTATAGACAAAGGGCTTCAGTATCTTCATTTCCCGCCGTAATATTCCTTACCCACCAGGACGGACAACATGGCAGGCATCGCTTCTCCCGGTCTCGGCTCCGGTCTCGACGTCAGCGGTCTCGTCTCCAAGCTCATGGCGCTGGAGCAGCAGCCGCTGACCACGCTGGCGACGAAGGAGGCCTCCTACCAGGCCAAGCTCACCGCCTTCGGCAGCCTGAAGGGCGCGCTCTCCTCGCTCCAGACGGCGGCCAAGACGCTGGCCACCACAACCACCTTCACGGGCATGTCGGCCTCGGTGTCCGACACGACGGTGCTGACCGCCTCGGCCGGCACGACCGCCGCCGCCGGCAGCTACAGCCTCAGCGTCACGCAGTTGGCCAAGTACCATGCCGTGCGCAGCAACACGAATTACGCGGCCACCACCGACACCTTCCATACCGGCACCCTGGCCATCCAGATCGGCAGCGGCACGGCCGTCAATGTCACCATCGACGCGACCAACAACACCCTCGCCGGCATCCGCGACGCCATCAACCTGGCGAATGCCGGCGTGACGGCGACGATCCTCAACGACGGCACCACCAACCGCCTGGTGCTGGCTTCCAAGACCAGCGGCTCGACCGGCGCCATCACGGTCGCGGTCACCGATTCGGGCAGCGGCGGCACGAACCTGCTGTCGGATCTCGCCTCGGCGAGCCTCGTGACCACCCAGACGGCCGATGACGCGAATCTGACCGTCAACGGCATCGCCATCACCCGCACCTCCAATACCATCACCGACGCCATCGACGGCGTGACGCTGAACCTGCTCAAGGGCACGGTCGCCAGCCCCGGCACGGCCACGCTGACCGTGGCGAAGAACACCGGCACGATCACCTCGGCGATCAACGCCTTCGTCAAGGCCTATAACGACGCCGCCAAAATGCTGCGGGATTCGTCGGCCTACAACGCCGCCACCAAGCAGGCCTCGATCCTGACCGGCGACAGCACGGTGCGCTCGATGCAGTCCCAGTTGAGCACCCTGGTCAATGCCAATGTGACGGCCATCACCGGCGGCATCGCGCGGCTTTCGGACATCGGCATCGCGGTGCAGAAGGACGGCACCCTGCTGGCCGATTCGACCAAGCTGCAAGCCGCCCTGGGCGACACGACCAAGGACGTGGCCTCGCTCTTCACCCAGACGACGGCCGGCAACGAGGGCATCGCGGTGCGATTCAACACGGCGCTGGAGGGCATGGTCGGTTCCAACGGCCTGATCTCCAGCCGCACCGACGGCATCAACGCCTCGATCAAGGACATCGGCAAGCGGCGCGAGGCGCTGCAACTTCGGCTCGTTCAGATCGAGAAGCGCTACCGCGCCCAGTTTACGGCGCTGGATTCGCTCGTCGCGAGCATGCAGAGCACCTCCACCTATCTCTCCCAGCAGCTTGCAAACCTGCCGGGCTCCTCCAGCAGCTAAAGGAAAACAACCATGTTCCAGGTGACCGCCATGAACACACGCCAGAACCCCGCCGCCGCCTATGCCGCCGTTGGCCTCGAAACCGGCGTGCCGAACGCCGACCCGCACAAGCTGATCCTGATGCTGTTCGACGGCGCCCTCCTCTCGATCGCTTCCGCTTCCATGCACATGCGCGAGAAACACATCGCCGAGAAGGGCGAGGCTCTCTCGAAAGCCATCGACATCATCACCAACGGCCTCAAGGCCAGCCTGGACATCCAGGCGGGCGGCGAGTTTTCCGAGCGGCTGGCCGCGCTCTACGATTACATGTGCGTCCGCCTGCTCTACGCCAACATGAAGAACGACATGGCCGCCCTCAACGAGGTCAGCCACCTGCTGGGCGAGATTCGCTCGGCCTGGGAAGAAATAGCCGACGATCCTGCCGTTCTTTCCGAAAACAGGGCCGCCGCCTGAGGCTTACCATGTTGCGGATGCCTTCCCAGATCGAACTCTATGAGGAAATGAGCGCGTTGTCGGCCCGCATGGTCGAGGCGGCGCAGTGCAACGACTGGGAAAGGCTGGTGGCCCTGGAGCATTCCGTTGCCGCCCTGCGCGACACGCTGATGGCGGAGGACGGCGCATCCCTATCCGACGACGAGATCGGCCTGAAACGGGCACTGATCCAGCGCATCCTGGACGACGACGCCGAGGTACGCCGTCATACCGAGCCGTGGATGGAGCAGGTACGCCAGTTTCTGGGAGGCGCGACCACGCGCCGGAAGGTCGAGCGCGCCTACGGCGTGTAAGGCGGGCCGGCCATGGCCCTGATCCCCCCCGATGCCGCCATTCGCATGCGGATGGACATGGAGGCCGGCCTCCTCCAGCCGGTACGCCCGGTACGCGAGATTCCGGCCGACCTGCCGGAGTTGCGGCCCGGCCAGCGCTTCACGGCGCGCATCCAGGAAGAACTGCCGGACAACCTCTACAAGGCGCTCGTCGCCGGCAAGGCGCTGACCCTGCAATTGCCGGAGGGCGCAAAGAACGGCGACCTTCTGGAACTGGTGGTCATCGACCGCAGCCCCAGGGTATTGATCGCGCAGCGGGTGGACGTCACATCTCCGGCACTGGCCGAGGGTGCCGGAGAACCTTATCCCTACTCCACTTTCTCGCGCGCCGCGCAGATGATCGGCCAGTTGCTGCTGCCGGAAGGCGAAACGCCCCATCCGGCCCTGCTCAACCGCGGCCAGCCGCTGCTGGCGCAACCGCCCGCCGATCCCGCAAAGGCCGCCCTGCTGGCGCCGACATTGGCGAAGGCCACGAGCCAGAGCGGGCTCTTCTACGAGGCGCACCAAGCGCATTGGATCGCGGGAAAGCTGCCGATCGAGCAACTGATGCTGGAACCCCAGGGACGGCAGATGCCGCCGCGCCTCGCCCATGCGCACACGGCGCCCCCCGCGGCACCGGCATCACAGCCCGCTACCGCGCCCCCGGCACAGCAAACGCTGATCGGCGGCGAGGGGCGCCCGGCCGAAGTCTCGGCGGAAACCCGGACCGCATCCCTCCTCGCCCAAGCAGTACCTGAGCCCCTGCGTCCACTGGTGCAGCAGCAGCTCGACGCCCTGGCTACCCAGCGCCTGGTCTGGCATGGCGAGGTCTGGCCGGGACAGGTGATGCAGTGGGAGATCGGACGGGAGGACATCCATGACCGGGAGGGCACCGACGCAGGGGAAGCCGAACGCTGGAGCACCACTCTGCGGCTGACGCTGCCACGCCTGGGCGAGGTCGATGCCATGCTGCAACTGGCGGCGGGCGGCGTACGGATACGCCTGGCCGCGGCCGGGGATGCCACGGATGATCTGCGCAATGCGGGGCCGCGCCTGGGCGATGCCATCGAAGCCGCCGGATTGAAGCTCATCGGCCTGGAAATCCGGCATGAAAGCTGACAAGGGGCGCTCCCCCGCGGTCGTTGAGAAGGAACGCTCCCTCGCGGTCGCGTTGGCCTACGCCCCCGGCGACGCGGCGCCGCGCGTGGTGGCCAAGGGGCGCGGCCTGATCGCCGACGAGATCATCGCCCGTGCCCACGAATACGGCATCTTCGTGCACGAATCGCCGGAATTGGTGACGCTGCTGTCGCAGGTGGATCTGGACGACCACATTCCGCCGCAGCTCTATGTCGCCGTGGCCGAACTGCTGGCCTGGCTCTACCGCGTCGAGCAGAAGGTCGCGTAGAATCCGTTTCCCATGACCGAAACCCAGCAGACCCCGGGGCAGCGACCCGATACGCTCGTGGCGCCGGAGGCGTTCAGCCAGTACCTCCTGCACGCGCAGAGCGAGATCGTCTTCATCCTGCGCGCCCTGATCGCGAGCGGCGACCGCGTCACCGTCTATTTCAACGAAGGCAAGGATTTCCTGCTCACCGCCCTCATCGCGATCGACGACGATGGCATCGTGCTCGATTACGGCAGCGGCGCCGAAATGAACCGGCGCGCCCTGGCCGCCGAGAAACTCTTTTGCATCACCACCCACGACAAGGTGCGTGTGCAGTTCCAACTGCGCGGCGTCAGGCAAATCGAATACGAAGGCCGGCCGGCCTTCCGGGCGAAACTGCCGGACACCCTGCTGCGATTGCAGCGCCGCGAATACTACCGCCTGACCACCCCCATCGCCCGTCCGCTCAAATGCAGGATCACGGCATCGGACGGCGACACCGGCCGGGAACCGGTCGAGGTCAGCATCATCGACATCAGCGGCGGCGGGCTGGGCGTCATCGCGCCGCCCGACGGCATTCCCTTCGAGCCGGAAATGGATTTCCACGGCTGCCGCATCGAGCTGCCGGAAGTCGGCATCATCGTCGCCACCCTGCGGGTGCGGAACATTTTCGAGGTAACGCTGAGGAACGGTTCGCGGGTCAAGCGTTCCGGCTGCCAGTTCATCGATCTACCAGGGCCGATGCTGACCCTGGTGCAGCGCTACATCATCAAGGTGGAGCGGGAGCGCAAGGCGCGCGAAAGCGGCATGGCGTAAAGTTCGGCGGAAATCCGCCGATATACAGCCAACGACCGCCTTCCCATCATGCCCGTGGCGGGCCCCGCCCAGACGAGATATATGTACATCGACACCGCAAAGATGGCCCGGCAGATCGGCAGCACGGACCGGGCCGCCATGGATCGCGGCAGCCGGGACCGCCGCCGGCAGGTGGCCGACGTCGCCGCCGCATCGCGGCAGCCCGATCAGGCGCGACTGGCCACGGAGGAAGCGTTGGACGGATTGTTCCGGATTTACCAGAAGACCAGCCAGGTCGTGATCGGCATCAAGGAGATCGCGGCGGGTGACGGTCGGGTGAGTCTCAGAGTCTGACCGGATATCGAGAGCGCGACGAACATGTCCTCGGGTTCCGTGAATTTCATGCTGCAGCGCATGGCGATCGAGCGCAACCTCAGCAGCCTCGACGAGCGGATCCGCAGCAAGATGAATTCCAACCAGCAGCGCGTCGTCGAGAAGATCCAGCAAAACGCCCTGGAGCTCAAACAGACCGCCGTCTATCAGCGGGAAGGTTTTCTGGGGACGTTCGTCGACCTGTTCGCCTGAGCGGCGCGGCAGGTCAGACCTGCATGTTCATGATGTCGTGGTAGGCCGACACCAGCTTGTTCCTCACCTGAACCATCTGCTGGAACGACAGGTTGGCTTTCTGGAGGTTGATCATCACGTCCTGAAGGTTGACGTCCTTCTGTCCGGCCGAGAAATTCTCGGCCATCTGCTGCGCCTGTTTCTGGGCCTGGTTGACCTGATCGATGGCGGCCTTGAGGGCCTGCGAAAAATCCGCGCCGCCCGCCGCCGGGGCGCTCGCCCTGCCCTGGGCGAGCGCCGCCGTTCCCCGCAGTTCGGAAAGCATCTGGTCGATGTTGCGCGTGTCGATGGCCATGGTCAGGAATCTCCGTTTTCGGGGATTCTAGTAGCAAACGGCGTGCCGGCGTCTTCCTTCCGCCACTGCGCCAACTTGTAGCGCAGGGTGCGTTCCGAAATGCCGAGCAGTTCGACGGCTTTCCTGCGCGAGCCGCCGACCCGAGCAAGGGTTTCGAGAATGTACGTACGCTCCATATCCTTGATGTTGGCGGGGATTGCGGCCGGCGAATCGACCTTTCCGGGCACGGAGGCCGGTTCCGGCGCAAAGGCGGCGGACGGAGGGAGCGCGGACGTGGCGGCGGTCTGCAACAGCAGGTGAGCGGCCTCGATGGTCTCGCCGGGCGCCATGATCAGGGCGCGCTGGAGGACGTTTTCCAGCTCGCGCACGTTGCCCGGCCACGAATGGGCGGCAAGTTTTGCCGCCGCCTCTCCGGAGAGCCGGACGCTTCTGCTCTGGCGGACGCCGTGCAGGACGAGGAAGTGGTTCGCCAGCGGCAGGATGTCGCCAGGCCGGTCGCGCAGGGCCGGGATGTCCAGGGGAAAAACATTGAGCCGGTAGAAGAGATCCTCGCGGAAGCGTCCCGCCTTGACCTCGCCCGCCATGTCGCGGTTGGAGGTGGCCAGCACGCGGATGTCGACAGGAATGGGCTTCCGGCCGCCGACGCGCTCGATCTCGCGCTCCTGGAGCACGCGCAGGAGCTTGGCCTGCAATGCGAGCGGCATTTCCGATATCTCGTCGAGCAGCAGTGTGCCGCCGTTTGCCTGCTCGAACTTCCCGGCCTGCGCGCCCTGGGCGCCGGTGTAGGCGCCCTTCTCGTGTCCGAACAGCGTGGCTTCGAGCAGGGTGTCGGGGATCGCGGCGCAATTGATGGCGACGAACGGCCCCTTCGCCCGCGCCGACTGGTCGTGGAGGTAGCGGGCGAACACTTCCTTGCCGGTGCCCGATTCGCCCGTGAGCAGCACGGTGGCGTCGGTGCGGGCCACGCGCGAGGCCAGCAGCAGCGCCTCGCGCGTGCGCGGATCGGCGGCCACAATGCCATCCGGCTGGGGCGGCGCGGCGTAGCGCGCGATCTGCTCCAGCAGGGCCTTCGGCTCGAAGGGTTTGAGCATGAAGTCGCAGGCGCCGCCGCGCATGGCGGCCACAGCCTTGTCCACGTCGCCGAAAGCCGTCATCAGCAGCACCGGCAGGCCGGGATGCCGGGCGCGGATCTCGGCGAGCAGCCGCAGGCCGTCCATGGGCGCCATGCGCAGGTCCGAGACGACCATGCCGAACCGCTCGCGGTCGGTCCGTTCGAGGGCTTTCAGCGCCTCGGGGCCACCCGGCGCGCCGACGGCACGGTGGCCAGCCGCCTCCAGGGTGATCAGGAGCGCATCGCGCAGGGCGTCGTCGTCTTCGACGACGAGGATGTTCAGGCAGTCGGACATGTTTCAGCGGAAGAAGGGAGGGGCAATGTGATCACGAATTCCGTGCCGGCGCCAGGCTCGGAGCGGACGTCGATGCCGCCGCCGTGGGCGCGGGCGACGCCGCGGGCGATGGCCAGGCCCAGCCCGGTGCCGTCGCTGCGGGTGGTGAAAAAGGGTTCGAACAGCCGCGCCAACACATCGGGCGGCATGCCGCGCCCGTTGTCGCGGACGGAGAGCGCCACCCGGTCGCCATGGCATTCCGCCTCCACCGCGATGCCGCCGCCCGTATCGACGGCCTGGAGCGCATTCTCGATCAGGCTGGTCAGCGCGCCGGCGAGGGCCTTTCGGTTGCCGGTGAGCAGCGCGTCCCCGCCTCTCCCAATGCGGAAGGCGACGCCCTTCTCACGCGCCAGGGGTTCGAAGGTCTGGGAAAGTTCCGCCAGGAGATCGCCGACGGCGAATGTTTCCCGCCCCAGCACTTCGCCGCGTGCGAACAGCAGCATGTCCTGGATCAGGCGTTCGAGATGCTTGAGCCGCGCCACGGCCTTGCCGGCGATGCCGATGCGCCGGTTCTCCGGCAGGCCGGGGTTTTCCAGGTTGCCGACGTAGAGTAGGGCGGCTGCGAGCGGCGTGCGCAGCTGGTGGGCCAGCTGGGCGGCCATCTCGCCCATCGCCGCGAGCCGCTTGTTGCGCTCGGCCTCTTCCCGGAGCCGCTCCGCCTCGGCGTTGGCGGCCGCGAGTTCGGCGGTCAGCGATTCCACCTGCCGCTCGAGCGCCCGATAGGTGGTCGCCAGCTCCTCCGAGGCTTGGCTGAAAATGCGGAAAGCCTCGGCCAGGCGCTTGGCCTCCGCCTGGGCCGCGCTGTTCTCGGGAATTTCGGTCATCGCCATGTCCATTGCATCATGGCAGAATCGGCGCCTCGCAACAATGTCCGAAATGGCGGCAAAAATTGCCGCTTCTTGCGGGAACTCCTCTTGCTGGGGCAGTCCACAATCCGGCAGAGGTCAAAATTGGCGGGTAAACTCGACAGATGGCAACGGGAGAACAGGCACTACCACTGACCTTCGAGGCGTTCAACCGCCTGGGGGCGGCCCAGAAGATGGGGGCGATGATGGCGATCGCCCTGGCGATCGCCCTTCTGGTCGGCGGCTGGATATGGGCCATGGAGCCGCCCTATGGCGTGGTGTTCGCGAACCTTTCCGAGCGCGACGGAGGCCAGGTCGTCGCCGCGCTCGAACAGCAGAACGTGCCCTACCGCGTTTCCGAGGGCGGCAGCGCCATCCTGGTGCCCGTCGGCCAGGTGCATGACGTCCGGCTGCGGCTCGCATCGCAGGGGCTGCCCAAGGGCGGCCTCGTCGGCTTCGAGGTCATGGAGACCCAGAAGCTCGGCATCAGCCAGTTCGCCGAGCAGATCAACTATCAGCGCGCCCTCGAAGGCGAGCTGGCGCGCTCCATCCAGTCGCTCGCCGCCGTCAAGGGCGCCCGCGTGCATCTGGCCATTCCCAAGCAGACGGCCTTCCTGCGCGACGACCAGAAACCCTCCGCCTCGGTGCTGGTCGCCCTGCATGCCGGGCGGACGCTGGAGCCGAACCAGGTGGCCGGCATCATCCATCTCGTCTCCTCCTCCGTGCCGCAGCTCAACCCGGCCTACGTGAGCGTCATCGACCAGGACGGCAACCTGCTCTCCCAGCAGTCCGACCCCGCGAAGAACGCCGGCCTCGATCCTTCGCAGATCAAGTATCTGCGCGAGATCGAGCAGAGCTACATCCGGCGCATCGAGACCATCCTCATCCCAATCGTCGGCGCGGGCAACGTGCGCGCCCAAGTGACGGCCGAGATCGATTTCTCCCAGACCGACCAGGTCGACGAAACCTACAAGCCGAACCCCAATCCGCAAGTGGCCGTGCGCAGCCAGCAGACCGCCGAATCCGGCACCGGCGCGCCCGGCGCCGCCGGCATTCCCGGCGCGCTGACCAACCAGCCGCCGGTGCCGGCGACGGCGCCGATCACCGCGCCGGCGGTGGCGGGCGGCGCCGCGGCGGCCGGACAGTCGCAGGCCAACTACAGCCGGAACGCCACCACCAACTATGAGGTCGACAAGACCATCAAGCACACGCGCGGCGCGCCGGGCGCGGTGCGCCGGCTGTCGGTGGCCGTGGCGGTCAATCACCGGACCGATCCGACCAAGGGCAAGTCGGCCCCGCTCACCGACGCCGAGATGAAGCACGTGACCGCACTGGCCCAGGAAGCCGTCGGTTTCAGCAAGGATCGCGGCGACACGCTCAACGTCGCCAATGTTTCCTTCGCCAAGGTGGAGAAGGAAGTCGTGCCCGACGCGCCGATCTGGCAGGACGCCTGGCTGATCGCCACCGCCAAGGAAGCCGGCAAGTGGCTGGTCTATGGGATGCTGGCCTGGCTGCTCTGGACCAAGGCGTTCAAGCCGCTGTTCGCCATGTTCGCCGCCGCCGCCGAGCGAGTAAAGGCCGAGGAGGCGGCCCGCACCGAGCTGGCGATGGAAACAGCCGAAGGCCATGCGGCTCGCGGTCACAGGCCCTATGAGGTCAAGTTGCAACAGGCGCGCGATCTGGCCAAACAGGATCCCAGGCTGGTCGCCGGCGTCATCAAGGAGTGGGTGGGTGGCGGCGAACCCCGATGAGGGCGTCGAGAAGAGCGCCATGCTCCTGCTCTCGCTGGGCGAGGACGAGGCCGCCGAAATCCTGAAGCACCTCGGCCCGCGCGAGGTGCAGAAGCTGGGCCACGCCATGGCGGCTCTGAAGGCGGTGCCCAGGGAAAAGATCGAGGCGGTGCTCGACGACCTGGATAGGAAAATGGCCCACGGCTCGCCGCTGGAAGCGGACGAGGCCAAGATCAAGGCCATGCTCACCAAGGCGCTCGGCGACGACAAGGCCGCCAACCTGATCTCGCGCATCCTCAGCGGCGGCGACACGGCGGGCATCGAGGGCCTCAAGTGGATGGACGCCACGACGGTGGCCGATCTCATCAAGAACGAGCACCCCCAGATCATCGCCACCATCCTGGTCCACCTGGAATACGACCAAGCCGGGGAAATCCTCAAGAGCTTCACCGAGCGCCTGCGCAACGACGTGCTGCTGCGCATCGCCACCCTCGACGGCGTCCAGCCGGTCGCCCTTCAGGAGCTCAACGACGCGCTGCGGCGCCTGCTGGCGGGGGCTTCCGGCAACATCAAGAAAACCGCCATGGGCGGCATCCGCCATTCCGCCGAGATTCTCAACTTCGTCGGCCAGGCTGCGGAAACCGCCATTCTCGACAACGTGCGCGAGTACGATCCCGACCTCGCCCAGAAGATTCTCGACGAGATGTTCGTCTTCGAGAACCTCATGGATGTGGACGACCGCGGCATCCAGCTCCTGCTGCGCGAGATCCAGTCCGACTCGCTGATCATCGCTCTGAAGGGCGCGCCGCCGGAACTGCGCGAAAAGATATTCAAGAACATGTCGCAGCGCGCCGCCGAAATGCTCCGCGAGGACCTCGAGGCCAAGGGGCCGGTTCGCCTCTCCGAGGTCGAGAACGAACAGAAGGAAATCCTCAAGATCGCGCGCCGGCTCGCCGACGAAGGCCAGATCGTCCTGGGCGGCAAGGGCGGCGAAGACCAGATGATATGAGCGGGCTCACCGCATGGGAGCGCTGGGAGCTGGCGAGCTTCGACGCGCCGGATACGCCGGGAACGTCCGGGAAGAAACCCGGCAAGCAGGCGCAGGAAGAGTTGGCGGCGCCCACCGCGGCTGACGTCGAGCGCATCCGCCGGCAGGCCCACGACGAGGGTTATCGGGAAGGCCTGGGCCAGGCGCGGGATGAGGCCGCACGCCTGGCCCAGGCGGCAACGCGGCTGGAACAGGCGATGGCCGATCTCGACCAGCAGGTCGCCGACGAACTGCTGGCGCTGGCCGTCGAAATTGCCCGCCAGGTCGTGCGCGGCGATCTGGCCGCGCGGCCGGAGGGCATTCTCGACGTGGTGCACGAGGCGCTCGCGCAATTGCCCCATCAGCACGCGGCGATCTACCTGCACCCGGACGACGCATCCCTCGTGCGCTCCTGGCAAGGGGATGCGCTGACCCATGCCGGCCATCGCATCCACGAGGATGCCCGCCTTGATCGCGGCGATTGCCTGATCGAGACGGGCGGCAGCCACGTCGATGCCAGCATGGCGACGCGCTGGCGGCGCGTGCTGGCAAGCATGGGCATCGAATCCGCCTGGAAACCGGAACAATGAACGCCTGACGCGAGTTCCTGTCCGGCTGCCGCAGCCGGGCGGAGCATTCCCGGCCTTTCCAGTTGGCCGGCCGGCTGACGCGCATCAGCGGCCTGGTCATGGAGGCGGCGGGACTCAAGCTTCCCCTGGGTTCAAGCTGCCATGTCGAGGCTCCCGGCGGCGGACTGGTGGAAGCCGAGGTGGTGGGCTTTGCCGGCGAGAAGCTCTACATGATGCCGGCCGAGGACGTCTATGGCCTCGCCCCCGGCGCCCGCGTGACGCCCCTGGAAATTCCGCCGCCGCCGCCGCGCCTCGGCCAGCCGGCGGCGATTCGCCGCCGCGCCCACGATCGCGCCAAGCATCTGCCGGTGGGCGACCGGCTGCTCGGCCGCGTGGTCGACGGCAATGGCCGCCCGCTCGATACCCTCGGCCCGATCAACGACAAGCAGACGCGCTCGCTGGTCGCGCGGCCCGGCAACCCGCTCGCCCGGGCGCCCATCGACCACGGCCTCGATGTCGGCATCCGCGCCCTGAACGCATTGCTCACCGTTGGCCGCGGCCAGCGCCTGGGGCTGTTCGCCGGCTCCGGCATCGGTAAGAGCGTGCTGCTCGGCATGATGGCGCGCTACACCGCCGCCGAGGTGATCGTGGTCGGCCTGATCGGAGAACGCGGCCGCGAAGTGAAGGAATTCATCGAGCAGAATCTCGGTGGCACGGGACTCGCGCGCTCCATCGTAGTCGCCTGCCCGGCCGACGTCTCGCCGCTCATGCGCCTGCAGGGAGCTTCCTACGCCACGGCCATCGCCGAGCATTTCCGCGACCAGGGCCGGCATGTGCTTCTGATCATGGATTCGCTGACCCGCTTCGCCATGGCGCAGCGGGAAATCGCCCTGGCCGTCGGTGAGCCGCCAGTGACGCGCGGCTATCCGCCCTCGGTGTTCGCCCGCCTGCCGCAGCTGGTCGAACGCGCCGGCAACGGGCCGGTGGGCGGCGGCTCGATCACCGCCTTCTATACCGTGTTGACCGAGGGCGACGACCCGCAGGATCCGATCGCCGACGCCGCCCGCGCGATCCTCGACGGCCATATCGTCCTCAGCCGTGCGCTCGCCGACGCGGGACACTATCCGGCCATCGACATCGAGCAGTCCATCTCGCGCGCCATGCCCAACCTGATCGATCCGCGGCATCTGGAGACCGTGCGGCGCTTCAAACAGCTCTATTCGCGCTACCAGCGGGCGCGCGACCTTCTGGCCGTCGGCGCCTACGCCCGAGGCTCCGATCCGCTGCTCGACCAAGCCATCGCGCTCTACCCCCGGATGGAGGAATTCCTCCAGCAGGGCATCGAGGAACGGGCGGACTACAATGGCAGCATCGCCGCCCTCTCCGCCCTGTTTGCATGACCAAGAAATTCCCGCTCCAGTCCATCCTCGATCTTTCCAACCTGCGCCTCGATGAAGCCGCGCGCCGGCTGGGTGAATTGATCGCCAGCGAGCAGGATGCGCTGTCCCGGCTGGAACTGCTCGGCCAGTACCGCGAGGAATACCACGCCCGGTTCCTGGCCGCGGCCCGGGATGGCCTGGGGCCCGACCAGTGGCGAAATTTCCATCTCTTCCTCGAACGGCTCGACGTCGCCATCGCCCAGGCCGGGGAAATGGCGACCCAGTCCCGGCAGCATACCGCCGCCGGCCAGCAGGAGTGGCTCTCCAAACGCGGCCGGGTCAAGGCTTTCGACACCTTGGCGCAACGGCACAAGACCCGCGTCGATTACGGCGAATCCCGGCAGGAACAGAAGGATATCGACGAGCATTCCGCCCGGCGGCATTCGACGAAAGAAGAGTAGCCTGCTGGCACACGCCTTGCATTCCCCTCTGCGGAATATTGTCGAGGAGGCTCCGATGTCGGAAATCAATGCGGTCGTCACCCCTGCCGCAATCCTTGCGGCGCCCCCCTCCTCCGGCCCGGAGAGCGCCGGGAACGTCGACGGCCAGTCCGCCGATCCTTTTGCGACGGTGCTGCAAAGGGCCGCGCAGCAGGCGGCCACCCATGGCGCCGACGCGTCCGAACAGGCCGCCGCCGCCAATCCGGTTCCCGCCGCGGCTCCCGCCGATGTCATCATCATTGCCGCCGAGGACGTCGGGCTGGCCGCCCTCCTGCCCATGCTGACAGCCCCTGCGCAGGCAACGGGCGCCGCCATGGATGCCGAGGAAAGCCCCGGCGTGCCGACCGTCCCCGCCGCCGGAGAAGCGTCGGATGCGTCCGTCATCGCGACGGCGGATCCCGCCATCGTTGGCGCCGGCGGTGCGGCGCCCATTGCCGCACCCGTCGCGCCCCGGATTCTGGCCGCGGCGGAAGCCCCCCCCGCGACCGTCCATGCGGCCGACGGAATGCGTGCATCCACCCCGGCGCCCGCTCCGGCATCGACGGCAATCCAGACGGCAATTTCTGCCGCATTGCCGTCGAAGGGAGAGGAACGCCAGCCCGGCGATACCGCCCGCACCGCCCTTTCGGCGAAAGCGGAAGCGGCGTTGTCCGTCGGCATCGCCCGCGCCGCCCTGTCCGCGCAAGCGGAAACGAATCGCCTGCCCGGCGACGTCGCCCGCGCCGTCCCGCTGGCGAAACCGGAAAGGATCGCTTCCGCCGACACCGCCGGAGTGGAGCCCCCCGGCCGCTTCGAGGAACTCCTGTCGTCCGCCCGCGAGATGCAGGCCGGCATGACGCCGGGCGCCGCGCGGACCGCCCACGAGGCCATCCGCGCGCTCCCGGTCCAGACGCCCGTCGGCAACCGCGGATGGGATGCGGATGTCGGCAACCATCTCGTCTGGATGGCCGGACGGCAGGAAAGCCGCGCCGATCTCGTGCTGAATCCGCCCCAGATGGGCCGCATCGAGGTCTCTCTTTCCCTTTCGGGCGACCAGGCCAGCGCCCAGTTCGTTTCGGCTAGTCCGGCCGTCCGGGATGCGTTGGAAAATGCCCTGCCGCGGTTGCGCGAACTGCTGGCCGACGCGGGCATTACCCTCGGCCAGGCACAGGTGGGCAGCCAGTCGGCAGGGAATCGTGAAAACGGCGATAATTTCCCGCGAACCCCGCTCGATTCGTCGGCCGCCGGCAGCGATACCGGACCGGCAAGGGGATTTACCGGCGCTTCGGCCCATTCATGGCAGCGCGCCGGACGGGGATTGGTCGATGTATTTGCCTGACGCGGTGAGGGTTTTTTCGAAAGGATAGTCCATGGCCGAAAAAAAGCCTGAGGGCGGCGAAGCCGAACAGCCGCCCCCCAAGAAGAATAACAAGCTGATGATGATCATCATCGCCGCCGTCCTAGTCGTCGTGCTGGGCGGCGGCGCTGCCTTCTTCCTGCTTAACAAGAAGAGCGGCCACGAAGGCGAGGGAGAAGAGGGCGACGAGCCCGTGGCCGAGGAGAAGGCATCGAACAAGAAGCCCAAGAAGGACAAGCCGGATGCGCCGCCGGTGTTCGTCAAGCTTGATCCATTCACCGTCAAGCTGTCGACGGAAGGGCAGGAAGCCTATCTGCAGGCGACACCGGAATTGCGAGTGCTCGACGCGCATGTCGGCGACAACATCAAGCTGTATACGCCGGAGATCCGCCACAAGGTACTGTTGATCCTGGCGGCGAAGAAGGCAGCCGACCTCGCGACGCCCCAGGGCGTGCAGGGGCTTTCCAACGAGATGCGAGTGACGATCAACCACATCCTGGAGCCGCCCGATCCGCGCGCCAAGAAGCTCAGGAAGAAGGGGCAGTCCGAGGAGCCCGGCGACCAGGCCGATCCGGAGGATCCCGTGCAGGCCGTGCTATTCACTTCGTTCATCATCCAATGATGCCCTGCCATAGATGAGCCAGGACTTTCTTTCCCAGGAAGAGGTCGATGCCCTGCTGAAGGGCGTCACCGGCGATGCCGAGGAAGCCGCAGCCCCGGAGGAGGCCGGCGGCGTCAAGCCCTACGATCTCGGCCGCCAGGAGCGCATCGTGCGCGGGCGCATGCCCACGCTCGAACTCATCAACGAGCGATTCGCCCGCCTGCTGCGCATCGGCCTGTTCAATTACATGCATCGCAGCACCGAAATCTCGGTGGGCCCCATCCGGGTGCAGAAGTACAGCGAGTTCATCCGCAACCTGGTGGTGCCGACCAATCTCAACCTCGTCACGGTGAAACCGCTGCGCGGCACCGGCCTGATCGTCTTCGATCCCAATCTGGTCTTCCTGGTCGTCGACAGCATGTTCGGCGGCGACGGCCGCTTCCACACCCGCGTCGAGGGGCGCGACTTCACGGCCACCGAACAGCGCATCATCCAGGGCCTGCTCAAGGTGGTCTTCAGCGAGTACGAGAACGCATGGAAGCCCGTGTTCGCCGTCAACTTCGAGTACATGCGCTCCGAAATGAACACGCAGTTCGCCAACATCGCCACGCCCTCCGAGATCGTCATCGCCATCACCTTCACGCTCGAACTGTCGGGCAACTCGGCGGAGATGCATCTGTGCCTGCCCTATTCGATGGTCGAACCGATCCGCGACGTGCTCTACAGCACCATGCACAGCGAACAGGCGGGCACGGACAAGCGCTGGTCCTCGATGCTGGGCCGGCAGCTCCAGGAGGCGGAAGTCGAGCTGGAGGTGCCGCTGGCCACGACCACCATCACGCTGGGCGACATCATGAACATGAAGGCGGGCGACGTCGTGCCCATCTCCATCGATGAACGAGTCAATGCCAGGGTAGACGGCGTCCCGATCATGGAGTGCCGCTACGGCCTGCGCAACGGCCAGTACGCACTCAGGATCGAACGCTTCCTGGCCCAGGAAGAGGCCGCAGGATAAGCAGGAGAAACTCTATGAGCGAAGAGAACCAGGTTTCCGAGGACGATTGGGCATCCGCGATGAACGAGCAAGCGGTGGCCGATGCCGCGCCCGCGCAGCCGGCGCCTCAGCCGGCGCAAATATTCGAGCAGTTCAGCGGCCCGGGCGAGAAGGCGGGCACGGTGCAGGGTTTCGAGATGATCATGGACATTCCCGTCCATCTGACCGTCGAGCTCGGTCGGACACGGATTGCGATCCGCAACCTGCTCCAGCTGGCGCACGGCTCGGTAGTGGAACTCGACGGCCTGGCCGGCGAGCCCATGGACGTGCTGGTCAACGGCACCCTGATCGCCCAGGGCGAAGTCGTCGTGGTCAACGACAAGTTCGGCATCCGCCTGACCGACATCATCACGCCGCAGGAGCGGATGAAGAAGCTGAACAGATAGCGGCGCATTCCGGCTCTTATTCGGCGTTTCCCGCCGTGGCGCGCTGCTACGATCGTGCGCCATGGTCCTTCAGCTCGGCCTCAGCCTGATCCTCGTACTGGCGCTGCTTGTCGGCGGCCTGTGGCTGCTCAAGCGCCTGACCGCCCCGCGCGGACAGGCCGCAGGCCTGATGCGGGTCGTCGCGGGCCAGGCCGTCGGCACGCGCGAACGCGTCGTGATCCTTGAAGTCGGCTCGACGTGGCTGGTGCTGGGCGTCGCCCCCGGCCGCGTTTCCGCGCTGGCCGAGATTCCGCGCCAGGAACTTCCGCCGGCGCCCGCGGAAATCCCGATGGGCGATTTCGCCGCCCGGCTGAAGCAGATGGTCGGCCGCCATGCGTAGGCTCCTCCTGGCGTTCGCGCTGTTGGCGCCGACGCTGGCCCTGGCCCAGGCGTTGCCGGCGGTCACCAGCACATCCGTTCCGGGCGGCGGCACCCAGTGGTCGCTCTCGATCCAGACGCTGCTGCTGCTCACCGCGCTCACCTTCCTGCCGGCGCTGCTGCTGATGATGACGAGCTTCACGCGCATCATCATCGTGCTGTCGCTGCTCCGGCACGCGCTGGGCACCCAGACCTCGCCGCCCAACCAAGTGCTGGTGGGCCTCGCGCTGTTCCTGACCTTCTTCATCATGGCGCCGGTGGGCGAGAAGATCTACGCCGACGCCTACCTGCCGCTGTCCGAGAACAAGATCAGCTTCACCGAGGCGCTCGACCGGGGCGCCGTGCCGCTGCGCGCCTTCATGCTCAAGCAGGTGCGCGATCCCGACCTTGCGCTGTTCACGAAGATCGCCAACCAGCCGAAGCCGGCCAATGCGGACGCGGTGCCCATGCGCGTGCTAATCCCGGCCTTCGTCACTTCGGAGCTGAAGACCGCCTTCCAGATCGGCTTCATCGTCTTCATCCCCTTCCTGATCATCGACATGGTGGTCGCCTCGGTGCTGATGTCGATGGGCATGATGATGATGTCGCCGGTGATCGTCTCCCTGCCGTTCAAGCTCATGCTGTTCGTGCTGGTGGACGGCTGGAACCTCGTCGTCGGCTCGCTCGTCAACAGCTTTGGATAGCGGCCACCCATGACCCCGACCACCGTCGTCGAAATTGGCCGCGGCGCCATCGAGGTGCTGCTGCTGGTTTCGGCGCCTCTGTTCATCGCCGCCCTGGCCGTCGGCCTGCTCGTCAGCATCTTCCAGGCCGCCACCCAGATCAACGAGGCGACGCTCTCCTTCGTCCCCAAGGTGGTCGCCATTTTCGTGACGCTGGTCGTCGCCGGGCCGTGGATGATCACGGTGCTGACGGATTACATGCGGCGGCTGTACGAGGCGATCCCGTCGATGATCGGGTAGCCCGTTGATCACGATCACCTCCGCGCAGCTCGACGCCTGGCTCGCGGCTTTCATGTTCCCGATGGCGCGCATCCTGGGCCTGATGGCGACGGCGCCGGTGTTCAACAACGCCGCCCTGCCCATGCGCATCCGCCTCGCCGTTGGCCTGGCCGTCACCCTGGCCCTCGTGCCGGCGCTGCCGCCCATGCCGGCGGTGCCGGCCGGCTCGTGGGTCGGCCTGTCGGTGCTGGTGCAGCAGAGCCTGATCGGCATGCTGCTCGGCTTCACGCTGCGGCTGGCCTTCATCGCCGTCGACGTGGCCGGCGAGCTGATCGGCCTTCAGATGGGCCTGTCCTTCGCCGTTTTCTACGATCCCCAGAGTACCGGCCAGACGCCGGTGGTCACGGAGTTCCTGGGGCTGCTGGCGACCCTGCTGTTCCTGGCCATGAACGGCCATCTGATGACGCTCTCGGCCCTGGCCGAGAGCTTCGCCCTGCTGCCGGTCGCAACAAAGCCCTTCGCGGCCAAGAGCCTCTCGGTCGTGATGGCCTGGGCCGGCACGCTGTTCGCCACCGGCGTGCTGATCTCACTTCCCCTGATCGCCACGCTCCTGATCGCCAACATCGCGATGGGCGTGCTGGCGCGGGTGGCGCCACAGATGAACCTGTTCGCCGTGGGTTTCCCGGTAACCATCACCGCCGGCTTCGCCGTGCTGATGCTCACCATGCCCTACTTCGGGGCCGCCCTGGAGCGGCTGTTCGACCAGAGCTTCATCGCGCTTCGGAGGGTGATCCAAGCAGCGAGCGGAGGCTAGCTCCGCCCATCGGCAGGGGAGGGGTTTTCTCCCTCGATGCCATCCGGATCACGCCGATGGCGACGCGCTGCGAGCCGAGCACCGAGGATTCCAGGCCTTCGTTGTACTCGACGACCTGGTAGCCGTCGAACCCGTTGTACCGCATGAGCTCCTTCGCCCGCCGATGGAAGACGGCCCGCGCCTCGCCGGCGCCGCCGGCGTAGTAGCGCTTCATCTTCAGCGAGAAATGGATGTGGTTGTCCGCCAGCGGCGCTTCCTCGATGTCCCAGTTCGGCGCCAGCGGATCGAGCACCAGCCATGCGACGCCGGCATAGGCGCCCCAGATGACCAGCTTTTCCAGTTCGACGGAAATGTTGGGGGTCAGCTTGAGGGCGCTGTTGCCGACAATCGAGCCGCCCGCCGCCCCGCCGCTTTCCGGGTAGTAACGCACCCCATTGACCGGCTGGCTGGAGCAACCGGCCAGCGTCAGCGCGATGGCGGCGGCGAAGGCGGGAAATGTTCGCATGCCGGCCTCACATATAGCTGAACAGTGACAGCTGGGATGTGCGCATGAAGGATTTCTGCGCCGCCTCCAAGTCGAGCTGCTTGCGCTGCATGTCCGAGATCGCCTTGGCGTAGTCCAGGTCCTGGAGGCCGGAGAGCGTCTCGTCGTACTGGATCATCAGGTCTTCATTAATGCTGGCCAGCGAGTCGATCTCGGAGAGGCGCGCGCCGATCATCGTGCGCACGCGCAGGATATTCTCGTTGGCCTGGTCGAGGTTGATCAGCGCGGAGCCGATATCGCCGGCGAACTTCGCCTGCGCCGCGCCGCCCGTGGCGCTCCGCTCGAGCGTGCCGATCAGGTTCGCCAGCGTCTTGAAGAGGCTCTGGGAGGTGCTGGGCGCGACGGTGAATGTGTCTGCCGCGGCCGGCGCGCCGGTGATCGTCACGGATGCGCCGCCGAAGGCGATCACCTGCCCGCTGCGGTAGGTACCCGTGGCGACCACGCCGGAAACGGCCCCCGTGACAGTGTAGTCGAGCCCGCTTCCGGAAGGCGCGAAGCTGATCGTATAGGTGTCGGCGACGAAGCTGCCCGTCAGGCTGCCGGCGTCGATGACGCCGGTGCCGGTGTTCGCCGATGCGTAGTTGGTGGCGAAGGTGCCATTACCGTTCTTGATGCGCTTGAAGACATCGCTGCCGGAATCGCTCACTTCCAGGAGGCGGGTCGGCGAAACCTGGAGCCGGCGCTGGCCGTCGTCGCCCAGGTAGGCGGCTTCGTTGGCCGGTGCCGCATTGAGCTGGTCCACCGTGGCGCCGAAGGGCTTGGTGTCGCCCATGTAGCCCGAGAATATGTACTGTCCGACGCCGTCGGTGGCATTGGCGATACCCAGCAGCTCGTCGAAGCGCGCGCGCAGCTCGAGTGCGATGGAGCGCCGGTCGGACGCCGCCAGGACGCTGTTGCCGGCCTGGACGGTCAGCTCCTTGACCCGCGCCAGCAGGTCGTTGACGCCCGTGAGCTGTGCTTCTTCGAGGCCCAGCGCCGAGACGGCGTTGCCCTGGTTGGCAGCGTACTGCGCGACGATGTCCTTGGCCTGCGTCACGACCAGCGCCCGCGCCGCATTCACGGGATCGTCCGAAGGCTTCAGGATGCGCCGCCCCGTGGCCACCTGCTGCTGGAGATGCAGCAGCGACGCGGTCTGCGAATTGATCGTGCCGACGCCCGCGTCGTAGATCATCCCGGTGCTGACTCTGATCATGATGGCAATCCTTCCTTATCGGCCGAGCGCAAGGATTTCGTCGAGCAGCCGGCCGGCGATGTCGAGCATCTTCGCCGCGGCCTGATAGGCCTGCTGGTAGCGCATGAGGTTGGCCGCCTCCTCGTCGAGGTTGACGCCTGATATCTGGTCGCGCGCGCTCTGGGCTTGGTCGGCGAGACTCTGCTGGGCCTTACCGGTCACTTCCACTTCGCGCGCCTTGTTGCCCACCTGGCTGACGATCTGCGCGTAGGCCGCCTGGAAGCTGGCGGTGGCGCCCGCGCTGGTGCTGCCCGGCGTGCCGGCAAGCGCGTTCAGGGTTTGCAGGCCGCCCAGGAGCTGCATGGTGCGGCTGTCCGAAACGCCGTTGGCGTTGGCCGACAGGGTAAAGGTGTCGCCGTTCTGCGGCGTGCCGGAAATCGTGAAGGACAGGCCGTTGAAGCTGATCGCCTTGCTGGTCACGGTCGCGGGGTTGTAGGCGATGTTGGCCACCGCGGGCACGGCGCCGGCCACCGCGAACTGGTTGGTGGTGCTGTTGAAAGTCAGCGTGACGGGAGCGGTAAGCGGCAAGTAGCTCTTGTCTTCCACGCTGCCGGCGGAAATCGTCGCCGTGCCCGTGTTGCCGAGCGTCGCGGCGGTCCGGAACGGGGCGGCGGCGGCGATTGCGGAGGGGTCGGTGAGGGCGACGGAGATGTTGCGCGCGCCGACGCGGGTCGGCTGGATGGAAAAGCTGTCGCCGACGGAAGGATTCGTGCCGGAAAACGCGAGGTTGAAGCCCACCTGCTGCTGGGTGGCCAGGTCGGCGAGCGCCAGCGCCGCGCTCGCCCCCGAGCCGCTCCACAGCTGGCCGTCGGAAAGGCGGGTCAGGGTGAACGTGTAGGGCCCCCCCGCCGCCGTGACGTCGAGCCGGTAATCCGAGACTGTCAATGCCTGGATGTTCGAGCCGGCGGAATTCAGCACGGCGGTACCCGTGTTGTCCGATTCGGCGATCACGCGGCTGCCGGCGGGGTTGCCGGGGCGAACGATGAATGCGTCATTGACCAGCGGCGTTCCGGATGAAAGGGAAATCGTCACGCCGTCGACGACGGCGGGGAAGGTCAGATTGTTGAAGGCCGTCCCGTCCGACAATCGGGTCACGTCGTAATTCGTGCCATCGAAAACCACGCGGTAATCGCTGTTGACGATCTGCGCCGACAGCACGGTCGCCTGGGTGGCGTTCAGGGTGCCGGAATTCACGACCGGCGCGGGCACGTTGAAGAAGTTTCCGCCCAGCGCGCCGGTCAGGTCCTGGCCCAGGCGGTGGATCTCGTTGAAGGTCTGCGCCAGGCCGATGGCGACACGGCCCAGCGCGTTCTGCGCCGGATCGAGCGACTGGCTCCTGAAGGCCAGCAGCCCGCCGAGATTGCCGCCCGTCAGCAGGGACTCGATCAGGGTCATGGTCGTGCCGTAGGGCGACCTGAGCGACACGGTGATCTTCTGAGGGTCGTTGACGTCTTGCACCGCCTGGAGGGTCGAGACTTCCCTGCCCACCACCAGCGGCTGGCCGTTGCCGATGAAGATGTTGTAGGTGCCGTCGCCCTGCTGGAACGTCTGCGTCCGGATCTCCTTGTTGAGATCGGAGATCAGTTGCTCGCGCTGGTCGATCAGGTCGTTGGGCGGCTGGTTGGAACCCGTCGCCTGTGCCAGGATGATGCGCTGGTTGATCTCGCCGAGCTGGGTGGCGTAGGAATTGATCTTCGCGATCTCGTCGGTGATCTGCTGGTTGACGCCGTCGCGCACCTCGCTGATCCGCCGGTCGATCGACTGGAAGCGGGCCGCGAGCGCCTGGCCGCCGGACAGCATGGCCTGCCGCGCCGGCACGGAGGACGGATTGGCCGCCAGCTCCTGCACGCCATTGAAGAAATCCGACAGCGCCGGTGAGAGGCCGGCGTTCGGATCGGCCAGGAGGTTGTCCAGCTGGTCGATCTGGGCCAGGTAGGTGTCCATTTCGGCCACGCCGGTCTGGGCCGCCATCAGCTGGTTGGAAATGAACTGGTTGTAGACCCGCTGGATGGTCTGGACGCTGGTGCCCTGCCCCAGGAAACCTACGCCGGTGAAAAGCGGCGTGTTGGTCGTCTGGACGATCTGCTGGCGGGTGTAGCCCTGCGTCGAGGCGTTGGCGATATTGTGGCTGGTCGTCAGCACACCCACCTGGGCAGCGCTGAGAGCGGTGAGGCCGACGCTAAAAACTCCGCTGGACATGTTGGCTCCGTTGAATACTCAGGTTATCGGCAAGAACTGCCGACGGTTGAGTCCTGCGGAGGATCGAGCAAGCGTCGTGCCAGGGTTAGCCGGCAAGTGCGGTGCGGAGGGTCCCACCCCCAATGATCCGCTCCAGCTTGGCCGCATACATTGGATCGGTGGCGTAGCCGGCCCGTTGCAGGCCGCGGGCGAAGGAAGCGGCGTCCTGTGTGCCGACGACGCCGGCATAGCGGGGCGCGGACAGCAGCAGGCTGGCGTAGTCGCGGAAGGCCTCGGCGTAGGAGCCGTAGGCGCGGAAGCGCTCGACCCGCTGCCGGGAGATGCCGTTTTCATACTCAGTGGTCGCCGCTTCCGCCACGGCGCCGGTCCACGCGCGCCCGGCCTTGATGCCGAAGATGTTGTGGCTCGGGCGGCCATCGGCCATGCGCGGCTCGGAACGACCCCAGCTCGTTTCCAGGGCCGCCTGCGCAACCATGAAGTGCGCCGGGATGCCGGTGACCCGGCTCGCCTCGATCGCCTCGGGCCAGACGCGGGAAACAAAATCGCGGGAATCCGGCAGCGGCAGGGGCACGCCCTGCGACGGCGGCAGCGGATGAGGCGTGGCCTCCGGATTCAATGGCAGCCCGTTCCCCGGGGCGGCTGGCGCCTCATCGACGCGGGAGAGCTGCTTCTCGATCATGGCCGCCAGGCCGGTGCCGCCCTTCGCCGTCAGCGCCTGGGAAAGCTGCTGGTCCAGCAGGGATTCGTAGAGGCGCGTCTGCTCGGAATCGAACAGCCCCTCGCGCGGCGTCGCGTCGCGCATGGACTTCAGCACCATCTGCATGAACAGGGCCTCGAACTGCCGGGCCGTCGCCTTGAGCGCCTGGGGATCGTTGCTTTTGACGCCGCGCTTGATCGCGGCCAGGCCAGTGGGATCGAAAATGGAGGGATCGACGGTCGGATTCATGATTCCCGACAGCATCCCATCGCCGCTGTCACGGCAATCGCCGGATCAGGGCGGCAGGAACTGCCCAATCAAATGATTTCGAGTTCGGCGCGCAGGGCGCCCGCCGTCTTCATGGCCTGGAGGATGGCGATCAGGTCCTGAGGGTTGGCGCCGATGGCGTTGAGGGCGCTGACCACGTCGGCCAGCCTTGCGCCGCGCATGTTCATCAGGATGCCGGGCTCCTGCCGGATGTCGATCTGGGCGTTGGTCACCAGGGCCGTCTGGCCGCCCGACAGCGCGCCGGGCTGGCTCACCGCGTTGGCGGCGCTGACCGACACCGAGAGGTTGCCGTGGGCGACGGCGCAATCGTCGATCGTCACCGTCTGGTTCATCACCACCGAGCCGGTGCGCGAATTGACGATCACCTTCGCGGCGGTCTGGGCAGGCTGGACGTCGAGCGCCTCAATCCGGCCGAGAAAGGCGACGCGCTCGGTCATGTCGGCCGGCGCCCGCACCCGTACCTGGCGCCCATCGACGGCCGCGGCGGCGCCCGGCGCCATCCGGTTGATGGTATCGACCATGCGCTGGGCCGTGCCGAAGTCCGTCGCATTCAGCTCGAAATGGACGAACTCGCCCTGTCCCACGGGCGTCTGCACTTCTCGTTCCACCGTGGCGCCGCCCGCGATGCGGCCGACCGACAGGTGGTTGACGGTCACTTTCGATCCGGCGCCCGAAGCTCCGGCGCCGACGACCACCACATTGCCCTGGGCCATGGCATAGACGGCGCCGTCCGCGCCCTTCATGGGCGTCATGATCAGGGTGCCGCCGCGCAGCGACTTGGCGTTGCCGATCGATGAGACGGTGACGTCGATCTGCTGACCGGCGCGCGCAAAAGGCGGCAGGGTCGCCGTCACCATCACCGCCGCCACGTTCTTGAGCTGGAGGCTGGTGCCCGGCGGCAGGCTGACGCCCATGCCGGAGAGCATGCTGATGATGCTCTGGACGGTGAAAGGCGTCTGCGTCGTCTGATCGCCGGAACCGTCGAGGCCGACGACGAGGCCGTAGCCCGCCAGCTGGTTGTTGCGCACGCCGGCGACGGAGGCGATGTCCTTGATGCGCTCGGCACGCGCCGCGTCGGCCACCATCAGGGCGGCGAACATCCACATCAGGGTGATCAGGAACTTGTGGACTCCGCTCATTTCATTTTTCCTCAGAACGGCATGAAGCTCAGGAAGAAGCGGCCCAGCCAGCCCATCACCTGGGCCGTGTCGATGAAGCCGTTGGCCTTGAACTCCATGCGCGCATCGGCCACCTGGGTCGACTGCACGGTATTGGAGGCCGTGATGTTGTTGGGATTGACGACGCCGGAGAAGCGCACGAACTCCTCGCCCTCCTTCAGCCCGATCTGTTTCTCGCCCGAAACCAGCAGGTTGCCGTTGGGGTAGACCTCGATGACCGTCACGGTAAGGGTGCCGGTGAAGTCGTTGGAGGAACTGTTCTCGCCCTTGCCGCCGAACTTGTTGCTGTTCTCGGCGGCGAGCGTCGTGCCCTGGGCGCCCTTGAAGGGCATGCCGGCGATGGTCGTCACGGAGAGGTCGATATCGTGGCTGCGCTCCGCCTTGGTGTCGGACTTCTTCGACGCCTGCGTCTTCTCGACGATGTTGATGACCAAGGTGTCGCCGACGTAGCGGGCGCGCCGGTCCTCGAACAGCGGACGGGCGTTCGCCACGTTGTAGATGGCGCCGTTGGCGGGCGCGACGGCCAGCCGCGGCTCGGGGCGCACGCTCATCGGCTGGTGCACGGCGGTGGGCGGCGTGGTGGTGACGCAGCCGGCAAGCATCACCGCGAGGACGAGTCCTGCCAGTTTCATAGCTGGGTCAGTCTCCCAAGCATGTTGTCCGAGGTCTGGATCGCCTTGGAGTTGAGCTCGTAGGCGCGCTGGGTCTGGATCATGGACACGAGTTCCTCGGCCACGTTGACGTTCGAGGTCTCGACGTAACCCTGGTTGAGCAGGCCGGTGCCGTTGGTGCCCGGCGTGTTGGGCGTCGGCGTGCCGCTGGAGGCCGTCTCCACATATAGGTTCTCGCCGGCGCTTTGCAGGCCGCCGGCATTGACGAAGCTGGCGAGCTGGAGGGTGCCGATCTGGGTGGGCGTCGCCGAGCCGGCCTGGAGCACCGAGACGATGCCGTCGCGGCTGATGGTGACCGAGATCGCTGTCGCCGGGATGGTGATCGCCGGCGACAGCGGGTAGCCGCTCGAGGTCACCACCTGGCCCGTGCTGTCCTTCTGGAAGGAGCCGTCGCGCGTGTAGGCGAGCGTGCCGTCCGGCATCTGGATCTGGAAGAAGCCCAGGCCGTTGATGGCGATGTCCAGGCCATTGTCGGTCTTTTGCAGGCTGCCCTGGGTGAAAATGCGCTCGGTGGCGATCGGCCGCACGCCGGTGCCGATCATCAGGCCGGACGGGATCTGCGTCTGCTGAGAGGACTGCGCGCCCGGCTGCCGCAGGTTCTGGTAGAGCAGATCCTCGAAGACGGCTCGGGCGCGCTTGTAGCCATTGGTGCTGACGTTCGCCAGGTTGTTGGAGATGACGTCGAGCTGCGTCTGCTGGGCGTCGAGGCCGGTCTTGGCAATCCAAAGGGAGCGGATCATTGTTCGATTCCTAGCGTGCGGAAAGTATCTGGGCGGCGGTCCGGTCGTTCTGGTCGGCCGAGGAAATCATCTTCATCTGCATCTCGAACTGTCGCGCCAGCGAAATCATGGCCACCATCTGGTCGACCGGATTCACATTGCTGTTCTCGATATAGCCGCTGGCGGCCCGGACCTTCTCGTCCATCGGAGCCGGATCGCCGGTATTCAGGCGGAACAGGCCGTCGCCGCCGCGCGCCAGCTCGCCCTCCGGCGGATTCACGAGCTTGAGCCGGCCGATGACGTTGACGGTGTTCTGGGCGCCGGACTCGGGCACCACCGAGATCGTGCCGTCCTGGGCGACGAAGATGCGGACGTCCGGCGGCACGGTGATCGGCCCGCCGTCGCCCTGCACGGGAATGCCGGCGCGAGTCTGGAGGACGCCGTTGACCGACAGCTCGAGGCTGCCGTTGCGGGTGTAGGCCTCCGTGCCGTCGTCCATGGCCAGCGCCAGCCAGCCCCGGCCTTCGATGGCGATGTCGAGGGCGCGGCCGGTGTGCATGATCGGCCCCGGCGTGAAGTCCGTGTGCGTGCTGGCATCGACCGCAAAGGCGCGCGTCGGCAGCGCGGTCGCCCTCGACGCCCCCTGGGCCTGCACCTGCACGGCGCGCAGCCGGTGCTCCTCGGCACGGTAGCCGGTGGAGGTGACGTTGGCCAGGTTGTGCGCAACGGCCGCCTGCCGGGAGAGCGTCCCGGACGCGCCCGACATCGCCGTATAGAGCAGCCGATCCACTTATCGTTACCTGAGGTTCACCAGCGTCTGTAGGATGGCGTCCTGCGTCTTGATGGTCTGGGCATTGGCCTGATAGGCGCGCTGCTGGGTGATCATGCCCACCAGTTCCGCCGTCAGGTCCACGTTCGACTCCTCGACCGCCGCCGACTGGATGACGCCGTTGGCGCCCGTGCCCGGCGCGCCGATGATCGGGGCGCCGGAGGCCGAGCTTTCCTGCCACTGGTTGCCGCCGATGGATTGCAGCCCGTTCGGGTTGTTGAACTTGGCCAGCACGATCTGGCCCATCTTCTTTGACTGGCCGTTCGAGTAGCGCCCCTGGATCACGCCATCCGAGCTGATGGCGATGCCCGCCAGCCGGCCGGAGGAGAAGCCGTCCTGCACCATGTTATTGACGCCGAAAGGGCTGCCGAACTGTGTGGAAGACCCGAAATCGATGCCGGAAGTCGGCGCCGTCAGGGTCATCGGGGTCGTCGCCTTGTTGGTCGCGCCGACGACCTGTGCAAGGTCGAATCCGATGGAAGTCCTGGTTGCCGCGGCGCCGTTCACCCCCACCAGTTTGCCGTTCCTGTCGAACTCGAGCCGCATGTTGTCGCCGGCCGTGATGTAGGTCGTCGCGCTCGGATCGTGGCCGCCGGCGGTGGTCGGATTGGCGTCGCCATCCAGCGCGTACCGCACGTACCAGGTCGAAGCCGCGCCGCCGGCAGCATACAGCGGGCCGTTGTTCCCGGCGCCACTTGTCGTCGGCGTGCTGTCATAGATGAAGTACATCGACATCACGTGCGTGTTGCCCAGCGAATCGTAGACCGTGACCGAGGTGGATGAGTTGTAGGAGAGCGGATTGCTCGCATCGAAGGTCGCGACCGTCGGGTCTGTCAGCCGTGAATCCAGGTTGAGACCGACGTTGACGGTGCCGGTGGTCTTCGGCTGGATGTCGGTCGGGTCGATGAAGATGTCGGTCGGCGTCGACTGGACGATGATGCCCGACGGGTCGTTGGTGTAGATCGCCTGGTAGCCCTGGAGCCGGTAGCCGGCGGCATTGACGACGAAGCCGCTCTTGTCGATCTGGAACTGGCCGTTTCGCGAGTAGCTGATGGCGCCGTTGTTCGAGATGCGGAAGAAACCGCCGCCGTTGACCGCCACGTCGAGCGCGTTGTTGGTCGACGTGATGTTGCCCTGGGTGAATTGCTGCGACACGCTGGCCAGCGCCGCGCCGATACCGATGTTGCTGGCGCCGCCGCCGGTCAGCGAGGCGGCGAACACGTCGGCGAACTCGCCGCGCGAGGACTTGAAGCCGACGGTGCCGGCGTTGGACACGTTGTTGCCGATCGCATCGAGCGCCGCGGAGGAAACCCCAAGTCCGCTCAGACCTTGTTGAAAGCTCATCGTTGTCTCCTAGAAAATCTGCTTGACATCGTTCATGGTGAAAGTGCCGAGCCCGCCCAGGTCGAGGCTGACGCCCATGCCGCTGCGGGCGATGCTCCCGACCGTGCCGAGGGACAGGACGGAAGCCGTCACGCTGTTCTGGCCCTGCTTGGCCGACACGCCGACCGTGTAGCTGCCTTCCGCCGCCTGCGCGCCGCCGTCGGTCAGGCCGTCCCAGGCGAAGCCGTGAACGCCGGCTTCGATATCCCCGAGATTCATCGTCCTCACCGCCAACCCATTGGCGTCCTTGATGGTCACCACGGCCTCGTCCGCCGGGCCGGACAGCTCCACGCCGCCCAGCGCAAGCCCCTGCGCCAGGGTCAGCGCAGAACCCGGCACCAGCACGCTGCGCCCGACGAGGGTCGCCGCCTGGAGGGTCTGTGTGCCGGCCGAACTGTCGAGCAGGGTCTTCAGCGTGGCGTTCAGCCGCTCGATGCCGTCGACCGTGCTGATCTGCGCCATCTGCGAGGTGACCTGGGCGTTGTCCAGGGGATTCAACGGATCCTGGTTCCTGATCTGGGCCGTGAGCAGCGTCAGGAAGCGGTTCTGCGTCTCGCTGATCTCGGTGGCCTTGGCGCTCGCCTTCGGGTTGAGCGCGTCATAGACGGCCTGCGCGGAACTGCCGTTGATCGCATCGGTTGCCATGGCTCTTCTCCTTACTGTCCGATCGCCAGGGTCTTCTGCAGCAGCGACTTCGCCGTGCCCATGACCTCGACATTGTTCTGATAGGCGCGCGAAGCGGAGATCATATTGACCATCTCCTCGACGACATTGACGTTCGGCATCGCCACATAGCCCTTCTCGTCGGCGGCGGGATTGTTCGGGTCGTAAGTCAGCCGCGGCGGCGCGGCGCTGTCGACGACCTGCGTGACGCGCACCCCCAGGCCGCCACCTTCCACGGGCATGGCCTTGAACACGACCTGCTTGGCGCGATAGGGCTGGCCATCGGCGCCGGTGACGCTGTCGGCGTTGGCCAGGTTGCTGGCCGTGGCGTTGAGTCGCGCCGACTGCGCGGTGAGGGCCGATCCGGCGATGGAGAATACGTTGAATAGACTCATGATCTATGGAACCTCACTGCCCCTGGATGGCCGCCTGCATGTGGCGGAACTTCTCGCGAACGAAGGTCAGCGCCGCCTCGATCTGGATCGCGTTCTCGGCGAAGGCGCTGCGCTCGACGTCCATGTTGACCGTGTTGCCGTCCACCGCCGCCTGGAACTCCGAGCGGTAGAGCACGGCGGCGCCGAAGCGCCCGCCGCCCTCGCCCTCCAGATGGCCCGGCGACGTGCGGCGCACCGCCAGCGCGCCGTCCGCACGGCCGGAGAGCGCCCCTTCGAGCGCCGACCGGAAGTCGATGTCGCGGGCCTTGTAGTGCGGCGTGTCGGCATTGGCGATGTTGGAGGCCAGCAATTCCTGCCGCTGCGCCCGGACGCCCAGGGCCATTTGGTTGAATCGCAGTTCTTGGTCGAGTCGGTCGATCATGGCAGCCTCAAGTTTCTATCGCGCAGTCCGTTATGCAGCAAGCGTGCCAGTCGCGATCCGACGGCCTCCCGGTACGGATTGGCGCGCGGCGCGCCGACAATAGCGGCCCCTTCCCGTTCCTGTTCGCGCCTTTTGCCGGCAAGCCGCCGCCCTGGGGCGGCAATTCTTGCCGTGTAGAATGCCGACATGAAATCTCCCCTCGCGATCGCGCTGATGCTTCTGGCGAGCCCGTATCTCCAGGCGCGCCAGGACCCGGCGCCGGTGAAGAAGGCCATCGAGGACTTCCTGCGGGTGCAGACCCGGGGTCTGCCGGGGCAGGTCAGCTTCACCCTTCGCGGGCTCGATCCCGACAATCGCCTGGCGCCTTGCGCCGCCCCCTTCGAAGTCGCCCAGCCCCCCGGCGCGCGCACCTGGGGGCGCACGCACGTCAGCGTGCGCTGCCCGGTCGAGGGCGGCTGGAGCGCCTTCGTGCCCGTGCATGTCCGGGTGGTCGCCGACTACTTGGTGACGGCACGCCCCCTGGCCCAGGGACAGACGCTCACCGAGGCCGACCTGGCCCGCCAGAACGGCGATCTTTCCGACCTGCCCGCCGGCATCCTGACCGAGGCGCAGCAGGCCATCGGCCGCACGGCCGCGATGTCCATCGCCGCCGGGCGCCCCCTGCGCGCCGACCTGCTGCGGGCACCCCTGGTGATCCGGCAGAACCAGACCGTGAAGGTGGTTTCCCGCGGCGAAGGCTTCCAGGTCGCCAACGAGGGCCGCGCCCTGGCCGACGGCGCCGAGGGGCAGGTGGTCCAGGCCAGGCTCTCCAACGGACAGGTGATCAGCGGCATCGCCCGCGTCGGGGGCATCGTCGAGGTTTCCCGCTGATAGAATGGCGCTTAAGTTTCCGGCCCGGCGGCCGTAATGCCCGGTAGAACCACCAGGGGTGGAAAGGATTCAATCGTGAAAATCGGCAACGGCTTCAAATCGATCGACAGTACCGTCAATGGCGCCGCGAAACCGGCGAACGGCGCGGCGCCGCGCCCGACCACCGCGCCCGCCGGCGAACAGGTGGCGCTCTCTCCCCTGTCGGCCCGCCTCATGGAGATCGAGGGCGGCATCGACGACGGCGGCGGCGTCAATGCCGCCCGCGTCGCCGAGATCAAGCAGGCCATCGCCGACGGCCAGTTCAGGATCAATCCGGAGCGCATCGCCGACGGGCTGCTGGAAAGCGTGCGGCAGATGCTGGCGGCTCGCCGCTGACCGTGCCGGAGGCGATCGAGGCGCTGCGCGCCTTCGTCGACGTGCTTCGCCGCGAGCAGGCGTTGCTTACCGAGGGCAACATCGACGCCTTGCCCCCCCTGACCGCCGAGAAAACGCTCCTGGCGGACCGCCTGAACCGCATGCCCCCCTCCCCGGAGCCCGCCTTCCAGGACCTGGCCGCCGAGGCCCGCACCCTCAACGAAACCAACGGCAAGCTCATCGCGCTGCGCATGCAGCACAACCAGCAGGCCCTGTCGATCCTGATGGCCGCCGCCGACCCGGCCATCACCTACGGCCCCGACGGCCAGCCTCGCGCCAGCGGCAGCCGCTCCTTCGGCAAGGCCTAGGGCAGCTTCACTTCCACCGCCGCCGTGTCCGGCGTCTTCGATTCGATGGTGATCGCCACGCGGCGGTTGCGCTGCTTGCCTTCGGGGGTGGCGTTGTCGGCCACCGGCCGCTGGTCGGCGTAGCCGGTCGCGGTCAGCCGACGCGCATCGACGCCGCTGTCCACGAACAGCCGCACGACGCTGGAGGCCCGCACGCCCGACAGTTCCCAGTTCGACGGGAATTGGAAGGTGTTGATGGGCGTGTTGTCGGTGTGCCCCTCGACGATGATCGGGAAATCGGTGGGCGCCAGTATCTGCGCCACGGCGGCCAGGGCCTGCACCGCCTCCGGCCCCAGGCGCGCGTCGCCCGGCGCGAACAGCACGCTGGCGTTGATTTCAACGGTGATGCCCAGCGCCCCTTCGGTGATGCGCACCTGTCCCTCCTGCACCAGCGGCGCCAGGGCCTCGTTGATGTCCTTGGCCACGTTGCGCACCTTCTCCCGCTTGATGCGCTGGCTCTCGTCGGTCTTGAGGCCGGGCGTCGATTTGCGGAACGGGATCGCGATCGGCATGGGCGCATTCGGGTTGACCTGCACCATGGCGCCGGAGGAGCTTCCGGGGATGTTGCGGAAAGCCGTGGACAGCGTGTCCGACAGCACCCGGTACTTGCCGTCGTTGACCGAGGAAATGGCGTACATCACCACGAAGAAGGCGAACAGCAGGGTGATGAAGTCTGCATAGGAGACGAGCCAGCGCTCGTGGTTCTCATGTTCTTCCTCCTTGCGCCGGCGGGCCATGGTCAGAGGCTATAGCCCTGCAACCGGCTTTCGATGATGCGCGGATTGTCGCCGTTTGCGATGCCCACCAGACCGTCGACGAACATCTCGCGCATCGCCACCAGGCGCTCGATGTTGGCGATCAGTTTCTTGGCCATGGGCAGGAAGATGAGATTCGCCGAGCCGACGCCATAGATGGTGGCGACGAAGGCGACCGCGATGCCGGCGCCGAGCTTGGAGGGGTCGGAAAGGTTTTCCATGACGTGGATCAGGCCCATCACGGCGCCGATGATGCCGATGGTCGGCGCATAGCCGCCGGCCGATTCCCATATCCTGGCGGCCAGCTTCATCTGCCTTTCATAGGCGCCGATCTCCACTTCCAGCACTTCGCGCAAGCGATCGGGCTCGGCGCCGTCGACCAGCAGTTGCAGCCCCTTGCGGGCGAAGGCGTCGTCGAGGACGGTGATGTGGGCTTCCAGCGCCAGCAGGCCTTCCTTGCGGGCGATATGGCTCCAGTGGGCGATCTGCTCGATCAACCGGTCGGGCGCCAGCACCGGCGGAAAAATCACCCAGCGCGCCATCCGGACACCGGCCGCGAAGGTCGACAGCGGGCTTTGCAGCATAACGGCGCCGAGGGTGCCACCGATGACGATGAAGAAGGCGGTCGGCTGCACGAGCGAGCCGATATGGCCGCCCTCGAGAACTTGACCCAGCACGATGGCCGAAATGCCGAGGGCGAGGCCGATGAGACTGATCTTGTCCATTTAGCCTCCAGGCTCCGGTTTCGGCCGCCGGCCCTGGCGCTTGAGCCCGGCGGGCGCCGCCTCGCTGCCCACCGTGGCCACCCTCAGACGGGCGATCGCCTGGCTGTGCAGCTGGCAGATGCGGGATTCCGTCACCCCCATCACTTCGCCGATCTCCTTCAGGTTCAGGTCCTCCTCATAGTACAGGGACATGACCATCTTCTCGCGCTCCGGCAGGACCTCGATGGCCCGCACCAGGGCCTCGCGCATGCCGAATTCCTCCATGGCCGCCAGGGGATCGAGCGCGGGGCTGGCAAAGTTGCGGTCCAGGTAGTTCTCGCCCTCTCCGTCCGTCAGATCCTCGAAATAGACCAGCTGGTGTCCGCGGGCGTCCTGGAGCAGCTTCTGGTATTCGGCCAGCGGAATGCCCAGCGAGTCGGCCAACTCACCTTCCGTCGGCGGGCGCCCGTTCTGGTGCTCGAGTTGCTGGATCGCGCCCTCGATCCGACGCATCTCGCGCCGCACGCTGCGGGGCAGCCAGTCGTTCTCGCGCAGGCCGTCGAGCATGGCGCCGCGAATCCGCTGCACGGCGTAGGTCTCAAACTGGGCGCCCATGCCCTCCTCGAAGCGACCGATGGCGTCCAGCAGGCCGATCATGCCGTTCTGGACCAGGTCCTCGACCTGCACGCTGGCCGGCAGCTTCGCCATCAGGTGGAAGGCGAGACGCTTGACCAGCGGGGCGTACTGGAGGACGAGTTGTTCCTTTTCTGGCACGCCCTGGGCGGTATACATCGGTATGGACTCGCAGGCCGGTCTGGAAACAGATCCTGGCAAATTCGGCGGCCAACTATAGCACCGAATCTTTCGCCGCCGGCTCCATGACCGCGCTCAGGTAATCGAGTCGGACGCCCAGATGCTCGTGAGCCACGCGCCGCATGTTTTCGAAAACCATCCGAGCCTCTTCCAGCGAACGGGCATGCGTGACGACGATCCTGAAACCGTGATGCTTCCCATGCTCGCGCACCATGCGCTTGATCATCGCATAGGCGCGCGTGACGTCGTCCGTCCGCGCCGCCACGGCCACGGTCGTGTACCGAATTTCCTGCGCGCCGAACAGCCGGCGCAGCCCGTCCGCCTGATCTCCGATCATTCCCGCGTCATCCCTCAAGCCGCCCGAAGCGCCCTGTCCGCCTCGGCGGGCGGCATGACCATGCCCACCTCGTCCCCGTGCAGGCGGTGCGGCGAGGCTTCGCCGGGCTGCTTGAAGGCGCGGTGCAGAAGATAGCTGCGGTTGGGCAGGTGCAAGTCCTCCGGCACCCGCTGGCCGTTGGCGACATGGGTCAGCAGCAGGCCGTGGCGCACCACGGCGTCCAGGGCCGGCGCCAGGGAGGCCGTCTCGTCCACCTTGGTGAGGATGCAGCCGGCCAGGTCCTCGCCGGCATAGGCGCGGATCACGTCGTCGAGGGTGTCGCCGCGGCTGGTGGCGTTGAGCAGCAGCAGGCGCTTCACCTCGCCGGCGCGCGTCAGCATGGCCGCCTGCTCGGCCACCATGCGGTCGCGCTGGCTCATGCCGACGGTGTCGATGAGGATCATGTGCTTGTCGCGCAGCTCGACCAGGGTGCGGCGCAGGTCCTCGGAATCGCGCACCACATGCACCGGCACGCCGAGGATGCGGCCGTAGATGCGCAGTTGTTCGTGGGCGCCGATCCGGTAGCCGTCGGTGGTCAGCAGCGCCAGCCGGTCGGCGCCGTAGCGCACCACGCAGCGCGCGGCGAGCTTGGCCGTCGTGGTGGTCTTGCCGACGCCGGTGGGGCCGACCAGCGCGAAGACGCCGCCGCGGTCGGTGATGTCGTTTTCGCCGGTCAGCGTCCGCAGGCGGCGGTTGACCGCGTTCGCCAGCCACTTGCGGCCGTCATCTGCGCCGAGATCGCCGGGCATGTCCTCAATCAGGCGGCGGGTGAGCACGCCGGAAAAGCCGGCATCGAGCATCTCGGCCATCAGCTGCGCCCGAACCGGCGTCTGGCGGGTCATCTCGCCCCAGGCGAAGCCGGCCAGCTGCCGTTCCAGCAGCGACTTGATGGTCTGCATCTCGGTCGTCAGCTGCGCCACCTGCAAATCGACGCCACCCTCCCGGCGCTGACTATCGAGGCTGGCGCGCCTGAGCACCGCCGCCACTTCGACGCTGGACGGCACGGCGTCCCTTTCATCGGCACGGGCTGCACGAGGATCGTCCGCCAGGCGTGGCGACAGCGGGCGCAGCGGCGGCGACCGTTCCGCGGCCGGGGCGGGGGACGCTTCCACCGGCGGCTGCCATGGGCGGAAGTTCGTCTGCGCACGGGCCTTGGTGGACAGGCTGACCGTGTAGTCGTCCTCGACGACCGCGGCCGGGCGCGGCGCGTCGGCTCCCGGCGCGGGGCGGGTCGGCGACGCCGTCTGCCGGGAGAGGGCTTCGAGGCTGTCGGCGGACATCGCCGTGATCTCGACGCCGCCGGGCACCGGCCTGTTGGAAACGACGATCGCGTCGAGCCCCAGGTCAATCTTCACCTTGCGCAGGGCTTCGCGGGCGCTTTCGGCAACGTAGCGTTTTACCGTCATGTCTTGGCTCCGATGATCGTCGTCACTTTGATGGTTCTCGATTCAGGAATTTCGGCGTTGGCCAGCACCTTCAGGCTCGGCCAGGCGCGGCGCAGGAAGCGGGACAGCAGCCAGCGCAGGTGTCCCGGCACCAGCAGCACCGCCGGCAGCCCGACCTCCTCCTGCCGCCGGGATGCCGCCGCCGTCTCGCGCAGCAGGGTGTCGGCCAAACCCGGCTCGATGCCGGAGGCGTCGTTGCCGGCGCCGGCAACGGCCTGGGCCAGCAGGCGCTCCAGGCCCGGCTCCAGCGCCATGACCTGCATTTCGGCATTGCCCGGATAAAGCTGCTGGACGATGGCGCGGCCCAGCGCCGCGCGCACCTGCGCGGTCAGTTCGACGGGGTCTTGACTGCGCGGCGCGTGTTCGGCCACCGTCTCGATGATGGTGCGCATGTCGCGGATATTGACGCCCTCTTCCAGTAGGTTCTGGAGGACGCGCTGGACGGTGGACAGCGGCAGCTGCTTGGGCACCAGGTCCTCAATCAGCTTGGGCGCGTCCTTGGCGATGTGGTCGAGCAACGCCTGCGTCTCCTGGCGGCCGAGCAGCTCGGCGGCATGGGAAAGGATGATGTGGTTCAGATGGGTGGCGATGACGGTGCCGGCATCGACCACCGTGTAGCCGAGCACGTGGGCCTGCTCGCGCGAGGAAGCATCGATCCAGACGGCCGGCAGGCCGAAGGCCGGGTCCTTCGTCGGCGTACCCGGCAGCGTGCCGGCGACGCGGCCCGGATTGATGGCGAGGTGCATGCCGGGATAGGCTTCGCCGCTGCCGACCTCGACGCCCTTCAGGGCAAGCCGGTAGGCGTTGGGCTTCAGCTCCAGGTTGTCGCGGATATGCACCGGCGCCGACAGGAAACCCACCTCCTGGGCGAATTTCTTGCGCAGGCCACGGATGCGCTTGAGCAGTTCGCCATCCTGGCCGCGATCCACCAGCGGGATCAGGCGGTAGCCGACTTCCAGGCCGAGCACATCCACCGGCGCCACGTCGGCCCAGCTCGCCTCCTGGGATTCCTGGAGCGCCGCCGCCGGCCCGGATGGCGCGGCCTCGGCCCTCGCGCTCACCTGCCGCCGACGTTGCGTCGTCCACCAGGCGAGCGTGCCGATGACGGCCGCCAGCAGCAGGAATACGAAATGCGGCATGCCCGGAATCAGGCCGAGGATGCCGAGGATGCCAGCCGTCAGCGCCATGACGGCGGGGTTGCCGAACACCTGGCCGGCAACCTGCTGGCCGATGTCCCGGTTGTCGTCGTCGCCGACGCGCGTGACCACCAGGCCGGCGGCGGTGGATATGATCAGCGCCGGGATCTGCGCCACCAGGCCGTCGCCGATGGTCAGCAGCGTATAGGCCTTGGCTGCCTGCCCGACTTCCATGTCGTGCTGAAGCACGCCGACGATCAGGCCGCCGATGATGTTGATGAGCAGGATCAGGATGCCGGCGACGGCGTCGCCGCGCACGAACTTCGAGGCGCCGTCCATGGAGCCGTAGAAGTCGGCCTCCCGCGCGATGGTGGAGCGGCGCTTGCGGGCCTCGTCCTCGCCGATCAACCCGGCGTTGAGGTCGGCGTCGATGGCCATCTGCTTGCCGGGCATGGCGTCGAGGGTGAATCGGGCCGACACCTCGGCGATGCGGCCGGCGCCCTTGGTGATGACGACGAAGTTGATGACGGTCAGGATGATGAAGACGACGATGCCGACCGCGTAGTTGCCGCCGACGAGGAAGTGGCCGAAGGCCTCGATCACCTTGCCCGCCGCGTCCGGCCCGGTGTGCCCCTGCAACAACACCACCCGCGTCGAGGCGACGTTGAGGGAGAGGCGCAGCAGCGTGGTGATCAGCAGCACCGTCGGGAACACCGAGAAGTCGAGCGGCTTCAGGGCATACATCGCCGCCAGCAACACCATGACGGCCAGCGCGATGTTGAAGGTGAAGAAGAGGTCGAGGGCGAAGGTCGGCAGCGGCAGCACCATCATCGACAGGATGGCGATGATGACGAGCGGCGCCGCCAGCTGGCGCAGGTTGCCGCGTGCGAAGATGGCTTGCAGGGCGAGCGCGCCGTTCATGCCGCGGCCTCGGGAACGCCGGGGTCCATGCCCTCGGGCACAGCGATGGCCGTCGGGGGCCGCGGCTGGCTGCCGCCCGCGGCGATGAACTGGTTGAGCTGGTAAACGTAGGCCATCACCTCGGCCACCGCCGTGTAGAGCGCGCCGGGAATCTGGCTGCCGATATCGGTGTGGCGGTAGAGGGCGCGGGCCAGCGGCGGCGCCTCAAGCACCGGCACGCCGTGTTCCCCGGCCAGATCGCGAATCTTCCGCGCCACCAGGTTCATGCCCTTGGCGACCACCTGCGGGGCGCCCATGCTGCCGCTGTCGTATTTCAGGGCGACGGCGAAATGGGTCGGGTTGGTCACCACCACGTCGGCCTTGGGCACCTCGGCCATCATGCGGCGGCGCGCGATCTCGCGCTGCTGGCTGCGGATGCGCGCCTTGAGCTGCGGGTCGCCTTCCATTTCCTTCATTTCCTGGCGCAGTTCCTCGCGCGTCATGCGCAGGCGGCGGTAGTACTGCCAGAGCTGGAAGGGCACGTCGATGGCGGCGATCAGGGCCAGACCGGCCACCAGACCGAGAAAGGCGAATAACAGCATGCGGCCGAAGGCGGGCAGCGCCGTCTCGATCGGCTGGCCGATGAGGGCGAACAAGTTGTCCTGCTCGTGGCGCACCACCCACCAGATGATGCCGCCGATAAGCAGGGCCTTGAGCAGCGCCTTGACGAGCTCGCCCACGCTGTTCATCGAGAACATGCGCTTGACGCCCTTCAGGGGGTCTATGCGGTTGAAGTCGGCGGCGAGCGCCTTGGGCGAAAAGACCCAGCCGCCGATCAGGAAGGGAGTGGCCAGCGCGGCGACCACCGTCAGCAGGAACATCGGCGCCACCAGCATCAGCGCCTGCCAGGAGAGGTCGGCGAACGAAGAGGAAAGGGCTCCGGGATCGAAGGCGGCGTCGTGCCCGAAGGAAAGCCCGCCCTTCACGATGTCGCCGGCACGCCGGGCGAACCAGTCGCCGAGCGCCCACAGTCCGCCAGCCCCGGAGGCCATGACCAGGAAAGCCATCAACTCCCGCGACTGCGGAACCTGCCCCTCTTCGCGCGCCTTTTCGATCCGCCGCGATGATGCCGGTTCCGTTCGTTCGAGATCAGACTCTTCAGCCAATGGGACGCCCCTCCATGCCGGCAATTATTGCCGGCATGGAAAAGGAGGAATCCGGGATTAAAGCGGGATTAGGCGGCCAATTCGGCGACCTGGACAAACGTGGAGCGCGGCACGCCGCGCCCGTCGCCAAGGTTGGCCAGGAGCTCCTTCATGTCGAGGATCAGGACGATCTGGCCGTTGGACAGGGTGGTGACGCCGGCCACGCCCTTGGGCCGGAAATCGTCGAGGGACTTGATCACCGCGTCCTCGCGCCCCATGAAGCCGTCGATGGCGAGGATGAAGGTGTGTTCCGACGTCTGCATCAGCACGCCGTACTCGGGCGTGCGCTCCGCCGCCCAGTCGAGCAGGAAGGGCAGCGGGTAGATCGGCATCACCTCGCCGCGCACGACCATGGTGGCGTTGCCGCCCACTTCCTGCACTTGGGCCACGTCGATGGGCAGGATCTCGCGCACCATCGACAGGGGCACGGCAAAGGGCTGCTCGCCCAGCTGCACCAGCAGCACCGGCAGGATGGCGAGCGTCAGCGGCAGGGAAATGATGAACGTGCTGCCCTTGCCGGGACTGGACTTGATCTCGATCGAACCGTTGAGCTTCTGGATGTTGGTCCTGACCACATCCATGCCGACGCCCCGGCCAGACACGTCGGACGCGGTGTCCTTGGTCGAGAAGCCCGGCAGGAAGACGAGGTTGAGGCTCTGCCGCTCGTCCATGGTGTTGGCTTCCTCATCGGTGATGAGGCCCTTCTCCACGGCCTTGGCGCGCAACTTCTCGGCGTTCATGCCGCGCCCGTCGTCGGCGACGACCAGGACGATGTGGTCGCCTTCCTGGCGCGCTTCCAGGCGCACCTCGGACTTCTCCGGCTTGCCGAGGGCCAGCCGCTCCGCCGACGGCTCGACGCCGTGATCCACGGCATTGCGGATCAGGTGGATGATCGGATCCGAAAGGTCCTCGATCATCGTCTTGTCGATTTCCGTATCCTCGCCGGTCAGCACCAGTTCCACATCCTTGCCGAGAGAGCGCGCGAGGTCGCGGGCGATGCGCGGATACTTCTGGAACAGGCGTCCAATCGGCTGCATGCGCGTCTTCATCACCGCGTTCTGCAGGTCGGATACCAGCAGGTCGAGTTGGCTGACCGCCTGGTCGAGCGCGTGCAGGGTGTCCGTGTCCGTGCGCCCGTTGAGGATATCGCTGCGCAGCGAGTTCAGCCGATTCTTGGTCAGGCCGATCTCGCCGGACAGGTTCAGCACCTGGTCGAGGCGGCCGGTATCGACGCGGATCGAATTATCGCGCGCCTTCTCGGCATCGCGCCGCCCCGCCGGCGCCTGGCTGCCCGGCCTGTCGGTGGCGCGCCGACCGACGGCGCGCGTGATGATCTGTTCCGGAGTCTCGCCGGTCACGTCATGGTGCATGAGCGGCTCCTCCGCGTCGGGGGCCGGCGCGGCCGCCAGGGCCGCGCCGCCGGCCACCGCCTTGAAAAGGCCGACCCAGTCGGGGCCGGTCGCCGGCACGGCGGCAGGGGCCGGCGCGGGAACGGCCGCCGCCGCGGCGGCGGCCGGTTTCTGCCCGGCGATCGCCGCCTTGAGGCTGGCCAGCAGCCCGTCGTCGGCGGCAACGGGCTGCATCCCCCGCTCCAGGTTGCCAAACATGTCCCGCACCGTGCCGGTGGCTTCCATGATGGTATCCATGACCTCGGGGGTGATTTCAAGTTCGCCGTTTCGCAGCCGGTCGAACAGGTTCTCGGTCAGATGGCAGAGCGTAACCAGCTCGACGGCGTTGAGGAAGCCCGCGCCGCCCTTGATGGTGTGGAAGCCGCGGAAGATGTCATTGAGCAGCCCGCGGTCATGGGGGTTTTTCTCGAGATCGACCAGCTTGTTATCGACGCCCGAAAGCAGATCGGTCGCCTCCACCAGGAAATCCTGGAGCAGGTCTTCCATTCCGGCAAATTCGCTCATGGCTCTCTCCCTGCCCGGATCAGAAACCCAGGCTTTCAAGCAGGTCGTCGACCTGCTCCTGCGTCGTCACCACGTCGGCGCGCCCTTCGGTGCTGATCACCGGGCCGTTCATCAGGCCGGATGGCGCCTCGGTCCTGCGCTCGGCCGGCATCGCCTCGATCAGCACCTGCAGGAGCTGCCCTTCCAAACCCTGCACCATTTCGGTCACCTTCTTGATCACCTGGCCGGTCAGGTCCTGGAAATCCTGCGCCATCATGATTTCCGTCAGCTGTTTGCTGGCGGACTGGAGCTTGGCGGGCGACTCCAGGAAGAAGGCGCGGCTGTCCGCGGCCAGGGACTTGAACTCGTCCATCGACAACTGGTTGGCGAACATCTTCTCCCACCGCCGGCCCAGGGCCTCGCTCCTGGCCAGAAGGTCATCCTGGATCGGCTTAGCGATGTCGGTCGCGTTGAGTACCCGCGAGGCCGCCTGTTCCGTCATCTGGACGATGTAGGAAAGGCGCTGGCGCGCATCGGGAATCCGGCGCGTCGCATCCTCAAGCGCCTTGTCATAGCCGAGCTCGCGCAGGCTATCGTGAAGCTGCCGGGTCATGTGGCCCAGACGGTTGAACACCGCTTCCTGCGGCCCGGCGGCGGCGGACCCCTCTCCCTCCGCCGGGGCGGCTTCGTCGACGGCGGCCACCTGCGCGGCAACCGTGTCGAACAGCGCCTGGAGGTCTTCCGAATCGCCGGACGGATCGGAGTCGGCCGGCGACGGCTCCGGGACGCTGCCGGCGGCAATGCTGTCGAACAGCGCCTGGAGGTCTTCCGAATCGCCCGATTCGTCGAAGCTGACGGGGTTGGCCATGGTCACATTCCCATCTTCTCGAAAATCTTCACCAGCTTCTCGTTCAGGGTACCGGCGGTGAAAGGCTTGACGATGTAGCCGGAGGCGCCGGCCTGGGCCGCGGCGATGATGTTCTCCTTCTTGGCCTCGGCGGTGATCATGAGGAATGGCAGGCCCTTGAGGACCGGATCGGCGCGCACCGACTGCAGCAGCGTCAGGCCGTCCATGTTCGGCATGTTCCAGTCGGAAACGACGAAATCGAAACCGCCGGCCTTGAGTTTCTGCAGCGCCACGGCGCCATCCTCCGCCTCCTCGACGTTGATGAAACCAAGCTCCTTGAGCAGATTCCTGACGATGCGGCGCATCGTCGAGAAATCGTCGACGACCAGGAACTTGATCTTGCTCGGGTCTGCGGGCATTTATTTTTTCTCCACGATCTCAGTCTCGGACGGAACGCAACAGCAGCGGGCGCAGGGTTTCGGCCAGCACTTCGGCATCGAACTTGGCGCAGTAGGCATCGACGCCGACATTTCTGCCCATCGACCGGTTGGCTTCGGACGACAGCGACGAGTGCATGACCACGGGAATGCCGTCGAAGCGTGAATCGGACTTGATGTTCTTGGTCAGGACATAGCCGTCCATCTCGGGCATCTCGGCGTCGACCAGGATCAGATTCACTTCCTCGCGCAGGGGGCGGCCGAGTTGCTGGGCATGGGCGGCCATGCCCGACAGGCGAGTCCAGGCTTCCAGGCCGTTCAGGGCATGCTTGTGGGCGACGCCCAGCTTGTCGAGGACCTCGGCGATCTTCTTGCGCGCCACCGCGGAATCATCGACGAAGAAAACATTGAACTCATCGGGTGCCTGGAGGCGTTCGATCTGGCCGATGACGGACTCGCCGAAGGTGTTGGCCAGTATCTGCTCGACGTCGACGATGGAGACCAGTTTGCCGTCGGGCAGCTCGGTGATCGCCGTGATGTAGGCATGCAGGCCGCCGGTAACCACGGATTCCGGCGCGCGCACCTTGTCCCAATCGACGCGGATGATGCGGTCGACGCCATGCACCAGGAACCCCAGGGTGCGCTTGCTGTATTCGGTCACCATCATGGAGCCGCCGAGCCCTTCAGGCGCGTCGGGCAGGTGCATCACCCTGGACAGGGAGACCACGGGAATCACGTTGCCGCGCAGGCTGATCAGGCCCTCGACGCCGTCGGGCATGTTGGGCGCCTTGGTGATCGAGGGCGTCTTGCTGACTTCGCGCACCTTGAAGACGTTGATGCCGAAAACCTCGTGGGTGCCGAGGGAAAACAGCAGGATCTCCATGCGGTTGGAGCCGGCCAGCTTGGTGCGCGCATCGACGCTCTCCAGCAGGGAGGCGCCCATCGGAGAGGCGTTGAGGGCGGGCTTGGACAGGGCGGTGGCGCTCATCGATCGGCTCCCTCGACAATCATCAGTTTCCGGCGTGGGCCGCGCCCGGCCCCAGCAGCAGGCGGGTCAGGGTCTCGGCCAGGCGCTGCGGCTCGAATTTCGGCACGTACTCGTCCACGCCGACGGACTTGCCCAGCTGCTGGTTCGACATGGACGACAGCGACGAATGCATGATCACCGGTATGCCGGCAAACCGGGGGTCGGACTTGATGTTCTTGGTCAGGATGTAGCCATCCATTTCCGGCATCTCGACGTCGGTGAGGATGAGCTGGACGGCGTCGGAGACCTTGCGGCCGGCGGAGCCGGCATATTCGGCGATCTTCAACAGTTCGTCCCAGGCCGCGCGTCCATTCACGGTGCTGATGTACTTGAGGCCGAGGACCTCCATTGTGCGCTGGATCTGACCGCGCGCCACCGAGGAATCATCCGCGAACAGAACGGTCAGGTTGTCGCGGCCGATCGGCTTGATGCCGGTGAACTGGTACTCGTCGTCGATCTTGGTGGTCTCGGCGAGCACGCGCTCGACATCGAGCAGCATGACCAGGCGGCCGTCGGGCAGTTCGGTGACGGCGGTGACCAGCCCGCCCATGTTGGTGGTCAGCATTTCCGGCGGCACGCGCATCTGCGACCAATCGAGCCGCAGGATGGTGTCGACGGCCTCGACCAGGAAGCCCTGGGTGTGGCCGTTGTATTCCGTGACGATCATGATTTCGCGCGGCGATTCCGGCTGGATGCCGGCATATTCGGCCAGGTCGACCACCGGTACGAGGACGCCCCGCAGGGAGACCATGCCCTTGACCGCCGCCGGCATGTCGGGCGCCGCGGTGATCGGCGGCGTCCGCATCACCTCGCGCACCTTGAAGACGTTGATGCCGTAGGTTTCATGCCGCCCTGTCCTCGCGTCAGCGCCGAGCGAGAACAGGAGAATCTCCAGCTTGTTGGTGCCGGCCAGGCGCGTGCGCGCATCGATATTCCTGAGTAGTTCGGACATGTGCCAACCTCTCCCCTGCCATCCCGGCCGCGACGGATATCCGGATGCCGAATCTTACGTCATTTTACGGCGCCATGAGGCTCCCCGCCGAGCGCCATCAACGCGATGGTGGCATTGCCGGCTTCGTTGTACTGGAGACTGGCGCAAATCGAGCGGAGCAGTGCAACCCCGCGGCCGAAAGGCAATTCGCCTCCTTCCGCCGGGTCGACGGACGACAGGACGACGGAGGTGTTACGGACAAACTCGTCGAACTTCTGCGGGCGGCCCCAGGAGCGAGAACAGCAAAAAGGCGCCGAGGGACCCCATACGCCCTTCGCGCCGCCTCAACGCTGCGCCGGCGCCGCGGCGCCCCGGATGGCCTCCACCGCATCCTCGGCGCCTTCGACCTCCTCCATGCGGCCATCGCCCAGGATCGCCTCCTCCGTGCGCTTGTTGAGCACGACGATGCTGATGCGGCGGTTGATCGGGCTGTGGGGATCCGACTTGTCGTACAGAACCGTCGAGGCCAGGCCGACGACGCGCATCACCTTGGCGTCGTCCATGCCACCGAGCACCAGTTCGCGGCGCGAGGCGTTGGCCCGGTTGGTAGACAGTTCCCAGTTGCCGAAGCCACGGTCGCCGCCGGCGAACGGCGTCGCATCGGTGTGGCCGGAAAGCGACAGGCGGTTCTCCACCTTGTTCAGGGCCTTGCCGATCTCGCGCAGGATGTCCCGCGTATAGGGTTTGAGCTCGGAGCTGGCCGAATCGAACATCGGCCGGTTCTTTTCATCGACGACCTGGATGCGCAACCCTTCCGAGGTGATGTCGAGCAGGAGCTGGTTCTTGAATGCCTTGAGGGAAGGCGTCGCCTCGATCAGAGCCTCCAGCTCGCCCTTGAGATCGGCGAGCCTCTGCTTTTCCATGCGCTCGAACTCCTCCTTCAGGCGCTGGAGGTTGATGGTCTTCTTCTCCGCCTCGATGTCGCCCTTCTTCACCTGGCCGTAGGTGCTGGTCAAGTCGGCGCCGCCCCCCTTGATCAGGGAGGAGGAGTCGCCGGAACCCGATCCGCCGAACATGGCCACCTTGAGCGGCGTCTGGAAGTAGTCGGCGATGCCCTTGAGGTCGCCCTTGGTGGTCGAGCCAAGCAGCCACATCAACAGGAAGAAGGCCATCATCGCCGTCACAAAGTCGGCATAGGCGATCTTCCATGCGCCGCCGTGCGCGCCGCCGCCGCCCTTCTTGATCTTCTTGACAACGATTGGCTGCTGGGTATCGTCGCTCATGGCGAATTACTTGCCTTTCCGCGCCTTGAGATCCTCTTCCATCTCGATGAAGCTCGGCCGATCGGTCGAGTAGAGCACCTTGCGGCCGAACTCGACGGCTACTTGCGGCGCATAGCCGTTCATGCTGGCAAGGAGAACCGCCTTGACGCACTGGTAGATCTTGCCGCCTTCCTCGGCCTTCTGCTCGAGCTGGCTGGCGATCGGCGCGACGAACCCGTAAGAGGCGATGATGCCGAGGAAGGTGCCGACCAGCGCGCCGCCGATCATCTTGCCGAGCACCGCCGGCGGTTCGCCCACCGAGCCCATCACGTTCACCACGCCCATCACCGCCACGACGATGCCGAACGCCGGCAGGCCGTCGGCGGCCTTCGACATGATGTGCGCCGGCAGATGCGCTTCCTGATGATGTGTCTCGATTTCGAGGTCCATCAGATTCTCGATCTCGAAAGCATTGAGGTTGCCGCCGACCATCATGCGCAGGTAGTCGGTGATGAATTCCATCACATGATGGTCATGGGAAATGTTCGGGTACTTGGAGAAGATCGGGCTGGCCTCCGGATTCTCGATGTCGCTCTCGATCGACATCAGGCCCTCCTTGCGCACCTTGGCCAGAATCTCGAAAAGCATGGCCAGAAGATCCATGTAGAGCGCCTTGCCGTAGGGCGACCCCTTGAGCACGGTCGGCACGGCGGCTATCGTGGCCTTGAAAGCCTTGGATCCGTTGCCCGCGACGAAGCCGCCGATCGCGAGGCCGATGAGCGCCAGATATTCCATCGGCACCCACAATGCGGCCAGACTGCCGTGAACGGCGTAGGTTCCGACCGCGGATAACAGGATGATCACATACCCTACGAGCAGGGACATCGCCGACCTCTTGTTTGGATTCCGGGGACGATACGAACGAAAACGCCGCCCCTAGGGACAGGCGCAATCATAACGGCAAACGAACCAGCGCGGGGCGGCCCGCACCGGTCCGTCAGCAGGCCGCGGCAACGGCGGTTTCGGCCGCCCGGCGGGTCTTGCCGGCACGAGCCGGCAGATGGCAAAGACCGCAGACGTACCCGCGCGTCGGGTCGAAGGCATGCGCCACGAACTCGCCGCCGCATTCGCGGCAGGTGGCCGTTTGCAGCATCTTGGCATCGAAGAAACGCACCATGGTCCAGGCCCGGGTCAACGACAGCACGACTTCCATGTCGGTGCGCGTGACCTTGTCGAGGTACATGCGGTAGGACTTGATGATCAACTCAAGGCCGGAGAGCCGGGTGTGCTTCCCGAAGAAGCGGAAATAGGCCATGAACAGGGAGGCATGGACGTTCGGCTGCCAGGTCATGAACCAGTCGGTCGAGAACGGCAGCATGCCCTTGGGCGGCGAGACGCCCTTCACTTCCTTATAGAGCTTGAGCAGGCGTTCGCGGGAAAGGTTGGTCTCCGCTTCAAGCAGCTGCAAACGGGCGCCGAGCTGGATCAACTCGACGGCCAGACGGATGTCTCTCGCTTCCGAAATGACGGACTTATTGCGCATGGGAACCTCCGTGACGAATCAAGTGCGCCGCGACGCGGCTTAAACCATGGTTTCGAGCGGCTTGCCAGCGGCGAGAATCGTCGCGTGCACGCGACCGACGCCGCGGTCGCGCTCGTGATTGACCAATAGATCGAGAAGCAAGGCATCATCGAAACGGAAGTTGCACAGCAGCATGTCGGAGCCGGCCATTTTCAGTACCTGCCCCGGCGTCAGGCGCTCCAGGATGTCGGCAATCTCTTCGCTGATGCCCAACCGGAAAATGGCCGCATCGCGATCGGAGCGAACCATGTTCTGCGCCAGCATCAGGTAGGCAAGATTGACTTCCTTTATGTCATTGTAGGTGTCAGTCGACTTCATCATGCACTCCTCATAAGCCCCGTCCGGAGTCAGATTGACGGTGGATGCATTATCGGCGACTCCCCGTAAAGGAAAGAATCAGCGGAAAAGTGTTTTTGTTGTAAGAAATGGATAGCGTATATTTGTAATAAAAAACCTTACAAATATCGCGTTACACATTGTTAAATATAGTTTTTTCAGACGCACCCCCCATATAGGCAAGACCACCCATGGATCCCGTCATCAATTTCTGCTGCACCTGCGGCGCGCCCGTCATCCTTTGCGTGCCGACCGGCGATTCGCTGCCGCGCCATGTCTGCGGCGCCTGCGGCACCATCCATTACCGCAACCCCAAGCTGGTCGTCGGCGCCCTGCCCGAATGGGAAGATCGCATTCTGCTGTGCCGTCGGGCCATCGAGCCGCGCAGGGGGTTCTGGACGCTGCCGGCCGGTTTCATGGAAAACCTGGAGTCCGTCGCGGCCGCCGCCGTGCGCGAGACCGTCGAGGAGGCCTGCGCCCGCATCGAGCTGGGCGATATGTTCTCCCTGATCAGCGTGCCCCACATCAGCCAGGTTCACGTCATCTACCGCGCCCGGCTTCTCGATCTGGATTTCTCGCCAGGCGAGGAAAGCCTCGAAGTCGCCCTATTCCGCGAGGATGAGATTCCCTGGGACAGGATCGCCTTCCGCACCATCGCCACCACCCTGCGCCACTACTTCGCCGACCGCAAGGCAGGCTCCTTTCGTCTCCACACCGGAGAAATATCCCCATCCCCAAAGACAAGCAGTGCGGGCAATCAATAAGAGATTCATTATTTTGTGAAATTCGCGACCTTGATTAGGCTATTAACAGACATTGGTTGTCTATATCGAAAGTTGCTGACACAATTGCACACAGATGCTGCAATAATGCGGTCTGTTTTACCGGGTTGATGGACATGGAGACAACTCCCGCGACCCTGTAAAAATAGCGCCAGGCGTTGAATAGCGGCGGTATGATATGCTCCGTTTTCATGTTTCGGGACGGTGAATCGAAGCCGCGCCGAACAGTAGCAAAAAAGTTTCGAAACGATTTTACCGACCAGGATTTGAAAGGACTGGAAGAGATGGCCGAAGAATCTCAGAACGAGCAGCAGCCCGAGTCAAGGGAAGGGATGTGGACGAGGCTGAAGAAACCCCCGAAGTGTTCCTTCCGCACCCTACTTGTCGTTGGCATGCTGCTGGGCATCGTTTTCTGGGGCGGACTCAACACCGCCATGGAATGGACCAACCGCGCGGAGTTCTGCACCTCCTGCCACGAGATGACCATTCCCTACGAAGAACTCAAGAAGACGGTGCACTACAAAAACCGCAGCGGCACCACGGTGAATTGCGCCGACTGCCATGTGGCCAGCAGCAAGACCCCCACCGACTACATATTCAAGTCCCTTCAGAAGCTCATGGCCGCCCGCGACGTCATCGGCAAGATCACCGGCATCGTGGATACGCCGGAGAAATTCGAGGCGCACCGGCTGGAGATGGCCAAGCGCGTCTGGGCGCGCATGAAGGATCGGGACTCCAAGGAGTGCCGAAACTGCCACAACTTCGCCACCATGGACCCCGAGAAGCAGAAGGACCGCTCGGTGGTCAAGCATGAGGGCGCGATCGAGGACGGCAAGACCTGCATCGACTGCCACAAGGGCATCGCGCACAAGCCGGTGCACCAGTTGCTCGAAAAGGAGCAGACAGCGGAGAAGAAGGAAGGCTGATAGGATTGCGCCTCCCAATCCGCATAGTGCGAACCGGTTTTGTCATTACTGATATCAGGAGCTGATCGATGAAGAAGATTTCCATGGCCGTGATGGCCGCATTCGTTGCCGGTGGCGCCGGGAGCGCGCTGGCCTCCCCCGACTGGAGCAAGGCGCCCGTGCGCAAGGTCAAGGTGTTCTATCCTGGCCAGTCGAGCCTGGAATGGGTGATGAACAAGGCCGACCACTCCGCCGTGCCCGACATCGTCGAAAAGAAGCGACCCTGCGCCAAGTGTCACGAGGGCGACGCCAACGACGTCGGCAACGCCATCGTCGCCGGCAAGCCGGTCGGCAGCTCGAAGAGCGTGCTGGAACCGAAGCCCATCGCCGGCAAGGTCGGCTGGCTGCCGATCCAGTTCCAGGCCGCGCACGATGGCGAGAAGATTTACTTCCGCTTCGAGTGGGTGCCGCCGAAGCTCGGCGACGCCAAGATGGACAAGAAGAACGAGATGAAGCTCACCATGCTGTTCGACGGCGGCGGCACGGTCGAAGGAGCGGATCTCAACGGCTGCTGGTCGACCTGCCATGATGACATGCGCACGATGAAGAGCGCCAAGGACGACAAGAAGACCAAGCATATCAAGGACGCCGACCTCGCCGGCGGCAAGTTCTACGACCTGATCCAGTTCCGCAGCGGTGAGAAGAAACTGTTCGACGGCCATGTCGCCGACAAGCGCGTCGAGGAGGGCGGCAAGGGCCTCGTCAAGGCCGAGGGCGTCAAGGACGGCAATAAGTGGGTCGTCACCTTCGAGCGCAAGCTTGCCGGCGGCGGCGCGGGCGACCACGCGATCGCCCCGGGCAAGACCTACAACTTCGGCTTCGCGATTCACGAGGACCATACCGAGGCCCGCTACCACTATGTTTCGCTGGGCTACCAGTTCGGCCTCGACAAGGCCGTGGAGGGCGTAAAGAATTACTACAACGTAGTGAAGCAGTAACAGCAGCGGTTTTTCCCACAAAGGAGGAAGGAGATGCAAATGAACAAATGGAGTGGTTGGGCACTCACAGCGGGTGCCCTGGCGCTGTCGGCGTCCGTTCATGCCGCGCCGCCTACGCCGGCGATGCTCTCGAACGCCTGCGCCGGTTGTCACGGCACCCATGGCGGCAGCGCAGGTCCGAGCATGCCGAGCCTGGCGAGCCAGTCGAAGACCGCCATCGTCGAGGCGATGAAGAAGTTCAAGAGCGGCGAGCGCCCGTCAACCGTCATGGGCCGTCTGTCCAAGGGCTACACGGACGCGGACTTCGTCGCCATGGGCGAGTTCTTCTCGAAGCAGAAGTTCCATCCGACCTCCCAGGCCGTCGATGCGGCCAAGGCCAAGCGCGGCGCCAGCCTGCAGGAAGCCAACTGCTCGCGCTGCCATCTGGACGAAGGCAAGGATGGCAAGGACGACACCCCGGTGATGGCCAGCCAGTGGCTGCCCTACCTCCAGATGCAGATGGGGCTCTACCATTCCGGCGCCCGCAAGATGCCGGAGAAGATGGCCGAAAAGGTCAAGCCGCTGTCCGCTCAGGATGTGGAAGCCCTGCTCCACTTCTACGCCAGCCAGAAATAACAGGGAGGAAACAGATATGACACTGGAACGCAGAAGTTTCTTGAAACTCCTCGGCATGGGCGCAGGTGCGGGTGCCGTGGGCGCCGTCGGCCTGGCCGGCTGTGCATCGAAACCGGTTGCCGTCCACGGGAAGAAGGTGGTGGTGGTCGGCGGCGGCTACGGCGGCACCATCGCCGCGAAATACATCCGCATGATGGACCCCACCCTCGAGGTGACCCTGATCGAGCGCAATGACCACTTCGTGTCCTGCCCGTTCTCCAACCTCGTCCTCGGCGGCATGATGCCGGACCTGAGCAAGCTGACGATCAAGTATGACAAGCTGGCCGCCAACCACGGCATCAAGGTGGTCCAGGCCGAGGTTACGGGCGTCGACCCCGTCGCCCATACCGTGACGACCAGCAAGGGCGTATTCCCCTACAGCCGCCTCGTCCTCTCGCCCGGCATCGAGTTCCGCACCGACGAGATCAAGGGCTACGACGAGAATGTCACGCCGCACGCATGGAAGGCCGGACCGCAGACCCTGCTGCTCAAGAAACAGCTCGAGGCCATGAAGCCCGGCGAGAACGTCATCATCTCCATCCCCGTGGCGCCCTTCCGCTGCCCGCCCGGGCCTTACGAGCGGACCAGCATGATCGCCATGTTCCTGAAGGAGCATAAGCCAGGCTCCAAGGTCATCGTGCTCGACGGCAACCCGGACATCGTCTCCAAAAAGGGCCTCTTCCTGAAGGGCTGGAAGAAGCACTACGAGGGCATCGTCGACTATCGCCCGGCCAAGAAGGTGACCGAGGTCGTTCCCGGCGGGGTGCTGATCGAAGGTCTCGAGGAGGTCAAGGGCGCCGTCATCAACGTCATCCCGCCGCAGAAGGCCGGCCACATCGCCCATGTCGCGGGCGTCGTCGGCCCGGACAAGAAGTGGTGCCCGGTCAACCCGATGACGTTCGAGTCTACGATTCACAAGGACATCCATGTCATCGGCGATTCCTCGATCGCTGGCGCCATGCCGAAGTCCGGTTACTCGGCCAACTCGGAAGCCAAGGTCTGCGCGACCAACATCGTCAACCTGATGAACGGCAGGGAGATCACGGAACTGTCCGCCATCAACACCTGTTACAGCTACCTTTCCAGGAAGGAAGCCGTCAGCGTAACGGGCGTTTATCGCGTGAACAAGGAGAAGCACGTCATCGAGCCGGTACCGGGCTCGGTCGGCGTCTCTCCCGACCTCTCCGAGACGGAAGCCGTCTATGCGGAAAGCTGGCTCAGGAACATCCTTACCGAGATGTCGACCTGACCTGCTGCTTCAGAAGTCGCACCCGAACAAACCCCGCTTCGGCGGGGTTTGTTTTTTATGCGTGCCCCGTGCTGCCGAAACCACTCTCGCCGCGGCGGCTTTCCTCGAACGAGTCCACCACGTTGAACGCCGCCTGCACGACCGGCACGATGACCAGTTGCGCCAGGCGGTCGAGCGGATTCAGGGTAAAGGACGTCTGCCCGCGGTTCCATGTGGAGACCATCAGTTGCCCCTGGTAGTCGGAATCGATCAGTCCGACAAGATTCCCGAGCACGATGCCATGCTTGTGGCCCAGGCCCGACCTCGGCAGGATCATCGCGGCGTATCCCGGATCGGCCAGGTGGATGGCCATGCCGGTGGGGATCAGGTGGGTCTCGCCCGGATGGATCGCGAGCGGCGCGTCGATGCAGGCGCGCAGGTCCAGCCCGGCGGAGCCAGGCGTGGCGTAGTGCGGCAGACCATCCGCCAGGCGAGGGTCGAGTATCTTTACGTCGATGCGCATAGCCGCTCCGAAACGGCCTTCACGATGGCCCGTGCAATGGCAAGTTTGTCGCCTGGCGGCAGCGGATGGGCGCCGGCCTCGTCGAACAGGGTGACCACGTTCGTATCGCCGCCCAGGCCGTCCCGCACGAGGTTGCCTACCACCAGCGACAGCCGTTTGGCCGCCCGCTTGGCCTCCCCGAATTTCTCCAGGTTTTCGGACTCCGCCGCGAAGCCCACGCAGAACGGCGCGGCGGGCAATGCCGCCACCTCGGCGAGGATGTCCGGATTGGGCACAAGGTCGAGGCTCATCGCCTGGCCAGTCTTCTTGATCTTGTGTTCCATCGCCGCCGCCGGCCGGTAGTCGGCCACGGCCGCGACCGCGATGAAGACGTCGCTGTCGGCCACGCCGCGCAACACAGCGTCGCGCATCTCTCTCGCGCTCGTCACGTCGATGCGCGCCACATGGCGCGGCGTGGCGAGGCTCACGGGGCCGGCCACCAGCGTTACCTCGGCACCGGCCTCGGCGCAGGCGCGGGCCAGCGCAAAGCCCATCTTCCCGGAACTCGCGTTGGTCAGCCCGCGCACGGGATCGAGCGCCTCGAAGGTCGGTCCGGCCGTCAGCATCACCCGTTTCCCGGCGAGAAGCTTCGACTGGAACGATGCGACCAGTTCGTCAAGGATTTCCGCCGCCTCCAGCATGCGCCCCTCGCCCGTTTCGCCGCAGGCCTGTCCGCCCGAAGCCGGCCCCAGGACATGAACGCCGTCCGCAACCAGTTGCGCCACGTTCCGGCGCGTCGCCGGTTTGTCCCACATCTCGCGGTTCATCGCGGGCGCAACCAGCAGCGGGCAATCCCGCGCCAGGCACAGCGTGGAGAGCAGATCGGATGCCGCACCATGGGCGAGCTTCGCCATGAAGTCGGCCGTCGCGGGCGCAACGAGCACGGCGTCGGCGCCGCGAACGAGATCGATGTGGGCCATGCCGCGCCCCTGCTCGTCCCACAAGTCACGCCAGACGGCGCGCCCGGTCAGCGCCTGGAAGGTCGCCGCGCCGACGAAATGCTCCGCGGCCCGTGTGAGCGCGACGTCGACCGCGCAGCCCGCCTTCGCAAGCAGGCGCGCGAGCTCGGCCGCCTTGTAGGCCGCGATGCCGCCCGTAACGCCGAGCACGATGCGCTTTCCCTGCAATTCATTCATGACAGATAGAATCGGGTTGCTTGACGATGGAGGATTCTAACTCATGGCAATCACCGACTGGCCCGAGGGCGAGCGCCCGCGCGAGCGGCTGCTGAAGCTGGGATCGCAGGCCCTCTCCGACGCCGAGCTGCTGGCGATCTTCCTGCGCGTAGGCGTCAGGGGACAAAGCGCCGTCGACCTGGCGCGCACGCTGCTCGACGAATTCGGATCGCTGACATGCCTGTTCGCCGCTGACCGGCAAAGATTTTCAAAGATTCGCGGTATGGGCGACGCCAAGTACACCCAGCTTCAGGCCGTGCTGGAGATGGCGCGTCGCGCGCTCTCCGAGGCCATGCAGGCCCGCGACGCCCTCTCCGCGCCCGCGGCGGTGCGCGACTGGCTGCGGCTGCGGCTCTCCGGGCTGCCCCATGAAGTCTTCGGCGCCCTCTGGCTGGACGCGCAGAACCGCCTGATCGAATACGAGGAACTCTTCCGCGGCACGCTCACGCAAACCTCCGTCTATCCGCGGGAGGTGGTCAGGAAAGCGATCACCCGCAATGCCGCGGCCGTCATCCTCGCCCACAACCATCCGTCCGGACTGGCGGAGCCAAGCCGGGCGGACGAAATGCTCACGCGTTCTCTCAGGGAGGCCCTGGCGCTTGTGGATGTGAAGCTGCTCGATCATTTCATCGTCGCCGGCAATGCGCCACCCCTCTCTTTCGCCGAGCGGGGGCTGCTGTAATCCGGCCAATCAGAAATGAGGCAACAACATGAAATTTCGGGTAGAATGCGCGGCTCTTCCGAAACCGAATTCTGGAGCAACACATGTCCCGCGTCTGCCAAGTGACGGGTAAAGCCCCGATGGTCGGGAACCACGTTTCCCACGCCAACAACAAGACCAAGCGCCGCTACCTGCCGAATCTGCAATCGCGCCGCTTCTGGATCGAGTCTCAAAACCGCTGGATCCGGCTGCGCGTTTCCAACGCCGGCCTGCGCACCATCGACAAGAAGGGCATCGACGTCGTTCTCGCCGAGCTGCGCGAACGCGGCGAGGCCATCTAAAGGAGAAGCATCATGGCCAAGGGCGGTCGCGAAAAAATCAAACTCGAATCCACGGCCGGCACCGGCCATTTCTACACCACCAGCAAGAACAAGCGCACGACGCCGGAAAAGCTGGAATTCATGAAGTTCGACCCCAAGGCGCGCAAGCACGTCCTGTACAAGGAAGTGAAACTAAAATAAAAGTGCCGTTCCAAGAAGAACCCGCCGCGCTCCGGCGGGTTTTTTTACGTCCTGACCAGCCCCACGGCGGCGCAGGCGTTGAGGAAGTCGATCACCTCGCCCACTGGTCGGTCGGCCACGACGGACCAGTGGGCCACGGATTCCCGCTGGTCGAGCATGGCCCCGGCCAGCCGCGGATGCCAGTCGAGATGGGGCAGCGTCTTGAAATCGGGCGGCCTCTTCAGGCCGAGGGCCGCCGCCCGCGCGATCTCCCTCGACGGGCGCCCGGCGGAGGCGCCCAGAATCCCCCAGAATCGTACCGCCGGATAGGGGTGGGCCGGATAACGGCGGCACTCGGCAAGCTTGGCCGCGCTGCCATCCGTCGATAGCAGGCAGGCGGCGACATCCACCCGCCAGGGATCCTGGCGGGTAAACCAGGAGGGATCGGCATGCGCGCTGCGGACGCCGGCATGGATATCCAGCAACAGCGGTGGCGCGTCGGGTGCGGCGACCAGTAACGGCTGATCGATGAGCAGGCGGGGCAGCAAGGCATGGATGGCGCCCGCCAGGCAGCGGTCCGGCTCGAAAATTTCAACTGCCGGCGGCGGTTCCGAGGCGGGCGCGGGGGGAGCGGCAGCCGGCCGGACGCGGGTCAATATCTGGGATAGCTCGCTGGCGCGCGGCGGGCAGTGGCCGATGACCTCGACGCCCTCCGGCGGCGCCTCGCCGCGGGAACAGCAATAGACGAGCAGGACGCGCGGAGTCAGCTCGGCGACCAAGGCGTCGATGCGCGCCTTCGGCAAGTGTCCCAGAAAGGCCACCTGGGCCTGGGCCGGGTCTTCGACATGCTGCCACGAGGCGCCCTTGGAGCCCGTGACGAGGTTGATCAAGGACTTCAGTACCGTCAGATCCTTGGCTTCAATGCCGACGGTCGCTATCCGGAACTGTTCCATACTTTCCCCTCCGTGTTCCCCGTTTCGCAGGCGCAGCGGGTGCTCGTTGGAACCAATCTTCGTCATAGCGAGCAAGCCCGGATTCTAAGCGGAAACGGGTTGGGGAGAAAGCTGATGTCTGCGTCAGCGAGCGTCGATGGGCGTGCCGTACGGAACGGCCTCGTCGCGGTGTCGCCGCCAGTTGTCGAGATAGGCGCGGGCCAGCGGGACGTTGCCGCGAAAGATGAGCATGTTCTCGGAATTCCTCGCCTGGGCCGAGTAGGTGAAATTGTAACTGCCGGTGACCACCGTCGGCGCCGAACCTTCGCCATCGACGATCATGACCTTGCTGTGGGCGGAGGCATAGCGCACCTCGAACCAGATCGGGATGCCGCTGTCGTGCAGCGGGTCGATCAGGCTGTTCCGGTTCTCGACCGACTGCTTGTGATCGGCCAGCACCTCGACTTTGACGCCGCGCCTTTTCGCTTCGCCCAGCGCCCAGCCGATGTTGCGGCTTGTGAAGCTGAAGGCCTGGACGTGGATACTCTGCCTTGCCTGACCGATCACCCGCAGCAGGGCGCCCTCGGCGTCGTCCCAGGGCGTAAACAGAACCTCCACCGTGCCGGCCGCCGGCAGCGGCCCGGCTGCCCGCGCACCGGGTGCGCCACCCCAGACGCCCAGCATGAGCAGCGTCAGCAGGAGGGCGGCGGCCTTCCTCATTTCTTGCGCTCCAACACCGCCGCATAGAAGCCGTCGGTGCCGTGCACATGGGGCAGCAGGCGCAGGTCGTCATTCGACTGCGATTGCGGAGCGCAGCCGATGCCCTGCCCTTCGAGCACGCCAGCCGCCGGAATGCGCGCGAATTCGCCGTGGCCGGCGAGGAATGCGTCGACGACGGCCTCGTTCTCCTCGGACAACAGGGAGCAGGTGGCGTAGACGAGCCGGCCGCCGGGCTTCACGAGGCGCGACGCGCCGGCCAGGATGTCGGCCTGTTTGCGGGTCAGCTCCGCCACGCTCTCCGGCGTCTGCCGCCACTTGAGGTCGGGGTTGCGCCGCAGCGTGCCCAACCCCGAACAGGGCGCATCGACAAGCACGCGGTCGACCTTGCCGGCCAGCCGTTTCACCCGGCTGTCGTTCTCGCTGGCGATGCAGGCCGGATGGACATTGGAAAGGCCTGAGCGGGCGACGCGCGGCTTGAGCTTCGCCAGCCGCTTGTCCGACACGTCGAAGGCGTAGAGCCGGCCCGTGGAGCGCATCAGCGCGCCCAGCAGCAGCGTCTTGCCGCCGGCGCCGGCGCAGAAATCCGCCACCATCTCGCCGCGTCTGGGCGCCAGCAGGTAGCCGAGCAACTGGCTGCCCTCGTCCTGCACCTCGATCCGGCCTTCGAGATAGAGGTGGTGCCGGGCCAGATGGGGCTTGCCCTTGAGCCGGATGCCGGAGGGCGCGTAACGGCAGGGCGCGGCCTCGATGCCTTCCCGCGCGAACTGCGCCAGGATCTCCTCGCGCGTCGCCTTCAGCGCATTGACGCGGATGTCCAGCGGCGCGGGCTGGTTGAGGCCGCGTGCGAGCGCCAGCAGTTCGGCGCTCGGCATCCGCGCCGCCAGCCGCTCGCACAGCCAGTCCGGCAGATCCGTCTGCTCGGCGAGTGTCCCTTGTTCGGCGGGTTCCTGGCGCGCCTTGAACTCGGCAAGCCAGTCGCGCTCGCCCAGTGTCAGCGATTCCGACAGCTGGCGCGGATTGATGCCCATGAGGCGCACCAGCGCGGCCAGCACGAATTTCCGCGGCGTCGCGCCGCTGCCGGCCAGCCGCTCCAGCAATCGCTTGCGGCGCAGCACGGCATAGGCGGTTTCGGCGATGAAGGCGCGCTCGCGGCTGCCCGTCCGATGCGCCTTGAACCAGGCGGAGAGGGCGCTATCGGCGGGCTGGGCGAACTTCAGGAGTTCCCGGACGACCGCCGCCGCGTCGTCGATTAGGTCTGTCGTGATGGGCATCATGGATCGAGTTCCAGTTTGTCGGCGACCTGATCGTAGGTGTCGCCCTTGCGGTCCGTGTGGCGGATCTTCACCGGCAGGCCGCCGTGGGCCGGCGCGAGCCAGACCTCGGTGGATTCGACGGCATTGTCGCCTGCGCGGGCGCGCAGATGCAGCGTGGCCACGGGGCCGGCGGGCAGGTCCAGCGTTTCCTCGCCGATCCATTCAAAGGTCGAGCGGCCGATGCGGGACGTGGTCGCCACCGGGATTTCCGTCGTCCGGCGACCCCCCCGCCAAGCCAGCTGGTAGAACACCGACAGCATGTCCTGGGCACCGGGAGGGAGGATGCCCTCGCCGCGCCCGCCGGCGAAGGCCGCCCGGTTGTTCTCCCAGTCGAAGGAGACCGTTTCCGCCTCGCGGCCCTCGCGCTGGTCGCGGAAGGTGCGCGGGCGCAGGCCGTCGGCGGTGATGTCGCCCTCGCTCGACTGGCTGCGTGTCCTGCCGCGCAACGCGGCCAGGCCCTTCGGCTCCGCAGTCGAGCGCAGGAAGTAGCGGCCCGCCTCCAGCCGCCACTCGTGGATCGCCTCGCCGATCATGAAGCCGTTCTCGCCGTAGTAGACGATGTAGCGGATGCGGCCCGTCGCAGCACCCGCTGCCCAGGGCGGCACGGGCACGGGCGGGGGTGGAGGCGGAGGCTCGGCGACAGGTTCACTGGTCGCCGGCGCCTCGACGGGATTCGCCAGAGGCGGCTCGACCGCCGGCGCAGACGCCTCGGGCACGGGCGCCACGGCTTCCGGCGCCGGGGCGGCGGCAATCGGCGGTGGCGCCGAGGGATTCCTGCGCGGACGCGGCGATGGACGCAAATTCGGGCGCTCGCGCGGAACCACCGCAGGGGCGGGTGGCGGCGCCAGGTGCGCCTCGATGGCGGCGGGCTCCGGATCGGACAGGCCGGGCAGTTCCCAGCCCGGCATGGAGACCGCCGTCGCGTGCAGTAGCGCGGAAATCGCAAGCGCGATGGCGATCGGCATATTCAGCCACGGGGGGCCAGCAGCGATTCCCCGGCATGGTCCGCCGTCTCGCCCGAAAGCCGCACCCGGCCGCCCTCGAGCGTCAGCCGGCCTTCCAGGAACCAGCGCACGGCGCGAGGGTAGATCATATGCTCCTGAGCCAGCACTCGCGCCGCCAGCGCGTCTTCCGTGTCGCCGGCGCACACCGGCACGGCGGCCTGGATGACCATGGGCCCCGCGTCGAGCGAGGGCGTGACGAAATGCACCGTGCAGCCGTGGATCCTCACCCCCGCCGCCAGGGCGCTCGCATGCGTGTGCAGGCCGGGGAAGGCGGGCAGCAGCGAGGGGTGGATGTTGAGCATGCGTCCCTCGAAACTGCGCACGAAAGCGTCGCCCAGCACGCGCATGAAGCCGGCCAGCATCACGAGGTCGGGGCTGTGACGCTCGATCTCCGCCGCCAGGGCGGCGTCGAATGCGTCGCGGCTTCCGAAGGCCTTGTGGTCGACGACCGAGACGGGCACGCCGCGCGCCGAGGCCCAATTGAGGCCCGCGGCGTCGGGCCGGTTGCTGATGACCGCAGCGCAGCGGCCGGGCAGATCGGCCTCCAGCAGCGAGCGCATGTTGCTGCCGCGGCCGGAGATGAGGATGACGTAATTTTTCATGGGATGGGAAGGAATACTGCCGTCGCCATGGCCTGAATGACCTTGACGACGGTACGGTTGGTCTTGTCGGCGACGATCCGCGACAGCACGTCGAGACTGCCGATAATCTTGCCGAATTCTCGCTCGAAGGAAAGGTTCGGGTTCGATCCGCCCATTTCGTTCGAAAGCAGCAGCGGCATGCCGGCCGCGTTTCGGGCGCTGGAAAGCTTCCAGACGGCGATCTCCACGTTGCGGGCGCTGTTGTGGAGCTTCTGGGGATCCAGGTCGTCGATCACGAAAAATTCGGTCTTTCCATCGAAAGCCATGTGCAGCATGTCGCCCAGGCCGCCGACGAAGGCCGCCACGCGGTCGCCGGCGAAATCCTCACGGAAGGCCAATAGGAGCGCCTCAGTGCCGCGGCGGCCCTCCAGTTCCGGCAGCCGCCAGGCAAACGCGGGGTCAAATATCCGCGCCACCGCCGCATCCAGGCTTTCGTGGCCGCCCTTCCGCCACTCGCGCGGATTGCGCCGGTACAGCTTCTCGGCCAGAAGTCGCAAGCTTCCGAGAATCTCGCGGCGATGGGCCTCGGCCACCCGGTCGATGTCCGTCTTGGCGAGTTGCGCCGGGCTGGAGATGCAGGCGGCAAGGGGAAACGCCAGCAGTAGCCCCAGGCAGGCGCGACGCCTCATCGCGCATCGCCCAGGCGATGGCGCAGCCAGCCGACGGCCACGGGCAGGACGGACACCGCGACGATGCCGAGGATCACGAGGGAAAGGTTGCTCCTGACCGCCGGCAGGTTGCCGAACCAGTAGCCGGCCAGCGTCAGGGAAAACACCCATATCACGCCGCCCAGCAGGTCGAAGGCGAAGTAGCGCGGATAGGTCATGCGCGCCACACCGGCCACGAAGGGCGCGAAGGTGCGCACCAGCGGGATGAAGCGGGCCAGCGTCATGGTCATGCCGCCGTAGCGCTCGTAGAAGGCATGGGCCTTGTCGTAAGCGGCGCGGTTGAAGAAGCGCGGTGCGCCCTCCCCCCAGTGCAGCACTTTCCCGCCGAACCAGCGTCCGATCCAGTAGTTGGTGTTGTCGCCGATCACGGCTGCCGCCAGCAGCACGGCGATCAGCGCCTGGATGTCCATGCCCCCCGTGGCCGCCAGCGCGCCGGCGACGAAGAGCAGCGAATCGCCCGGCAGGAAGGGCGTCACCACCAGCCCCGTCTCGCAGAAGACGATGGCGAAGAGGATGACGTAGATCCAGGTGCCGTACTGCTGCACCAGCGCCGCGAGATGGCGGTCGAGGTGCAGGATGATGTCAACGGACTGGGCGAGGTATTCCATGGGGCGCGTAGTGTAACCCAGCCCCTATAATCCCCCCGTGACGCGCATCCATCCCCTTCCCGACCTGCTCATCAGCCAGATCGCCGCCGGCGAGGTCGTCGAACGGCCCGCCTCGGTGCTGAAGGAGTTGCTGGAGAACAGCCTCGACGCCGGCGCGACGAGGATCGACGTGCAGCTCGAAGAAGGCGGCGTCCGGCTGATCCGCGTCGCCGACGACGGCGCCGGCATCGAGCCGGACGACCTACCGCTGGCCCTGGCGCGCCATGCCACCAGCAAGATCGCGAACCTCGACGACCTTGAGCGGGTGGCGAGCTATGGCTTCCGCGGCGAGGCCCTCGCCTCCATCGCCTCGGTCGCACGCACGACGCTGACGAGCCGGCGCGAGGGCGGCGGCCACGCCTGGAAACTGTCCGGCGGCGACGCGCCCTCGCCGGCCGCCCTGGAGCGCGGCACGGTGGTCGAGGTGGCCGACCTCTATTTCAACACCCCGGCCCGGCGCAAATTCCTCAAGTCCGAGGCCACCGAATTCGCCCATTGCGACGAGGTGCTGCGACGCATGGCGCTGGCGCGTCCCGACGTCGCCTTCAGCCTCGCCCACAATCGGGCGATGAGGCGCCGTCTCGCCGCGGCTGACTTTTCACGCCGGGCGCGCGACCTGCTCTGCGACGACTTTCCCGCCCATGCGCGCACGGTCGACGCCGGGGCCGGGGCCTTGCGCCTGACGGGGCTGGCCGCCCTGCCCGCCTGGTCGCGCGCCTCGCGCGACGAGCAGTTCTTCTTCGTCAATGGCCGCTTCGTGCGCGACAGGCTGCTCGCCCACGCCGTCCGTGAGGCCTACGCCGATATCCTGCACGGCGCGCGCCACCCTGCCTACGTGCTGTTCCTCTCGCTCGATCCGGCGGCGGTGGACGTCAACGTCCATCCAGCCAAGACGGAGGTGAGGTTTCGTGATTCGAGGGGCGTCCACCAGTTCGTCTTCCATGCGCTGACGCGGACGCTGGCGCAGCCCATCGCCCATGCCGTCGCGCCCGTGCCGGCACCTGCCTTCGTGCCATCGCGCCAGCAGTCGTTCGCGGTGGAGGAACCCCGCGCCGTCGCCTACCTTGACTTTGCCCGGCAGACATTCGCGGAAACGTCCGCGCCGCCGCTCGGCTACGCCCTCGCGCAGCTCCACAGCCTCTACATCCTGGCCCAGAACGAGGCCGGGCTGGTGCTGGTCGACCAGCACGCGGCCCACGAACGCATCCTCTACGAAAAACTCAAAGCCGCCCTCGACGCCGGCCCGCCGCCGGTGCAAGCGCTGCTGGTTCCGGCGCTGATCGAGGCCAGCGAGAAGGAAATGGCGACCGCCGAGGAGCAGGCCGGCGCGCTGGCGCAACTCGGTTTCGCCCTCGCCCCCGCCGGGCCGAGGGAACTCGCCGTGCGCGCCGTGCCTGCGCTGCTGGCGGGCGGCGATGTCGCGGCGCTCGCGCGCGCCCTGCTCGCCGACCTGGCCGAGCATCCCGCCAGCCGCGTCGTCGAGGCGCGCCGCAACGAGCTGCTGGCGACGATGGCGTGCCACGGCGCCGTGCGCGGCCGGCGCCCGATGAGCATCGCCGAAATGAACGCCCTTCTGCGCCAGATGGAAGAAACCGAATGCGCCGACCAGTGCAACCACGGCCGCCCGACCTGGGTGCAACTGCCGCTGGCCGACCTCGACCGCTTGTTTCTTCGTGGCCGCTGACGTGTTACACTAAATAAGTTTACGTAACACGCCTGGAGCAAGCTCATGACAATCACCGTCCGGCTGCCGCACATCCTGGAAGAAAATCTCGCTCAGTACTGCGTCGAGCGCGGCATCAACCGCAGCGAGGCGGTCAAGCAGGCCATCACGCGTCTCGTGATGGCGGAACGCGATGCGCCTTCCGCCTACGATCTCGGCCGCGACCTGTTCGGCCCGGAGACCGACCGCGCGCCCGCCGAGGACGTGGCCTCGCAGACCAAGCGGCTGCTGCGCGAGAAGTTTCGCCCGGCGTGACCCGCAACATCCTGATCGTCGATACCGGCTTCCTGGTCGCCCTGTTCCGCCGCGGCGACCGGTTGCGCGAAGCGGCGCGGAGTTTTCTTGCGGGCAACCGCGCGCCGCTGCTCACCACCTCCGCCATCATCGTTGAAACCGCCTTCTTCCTCGACGCCGGCGAAAAGCTCGCCCTGATGGAATGGATCCGGCGCGGCGCCCTGCCCGTGCGGGAAATCTCCGGCGAAACCTGGCCACTGCTGGCCTGGATCGTCTCCAAGTACGCCGACCGCGATCCGGACCTCGCCGACGCCACCCTCGTCTGGCTGGCCCAGGACTGCGGCAGCCGGCGCATCCTGACCGTGGACGACGCCGACTTCTCGGTCTATCGCACGAAATCGGGCAAGGCTTTCGAGATCGTCGAGTGGATGCGATAGCCCTCCCCCCCGCCATCCTGCTCATGGGCCCCACCGCCAGCGGCAAGACCGCGCTGGCGCTGGAGATCGCCGGCCGATTCCCCGTCGATCTCGTCAGCGTCGATTCGGCGCAGGTGTTCCGCGACATGGACATCGGCACCGCCAAGCCCGACGCCGACACGCTCGCCCGCCACCCGCACCGGCTGATTGACCTCATCACGCCGGAGGAGCGCTACTCCGCCGCGCGATTCCGCGAGGACGCCCTGCGCGAAATGGCCGCGATCACGGCCGCCGGCCGCGTGCCCCTCTTGGTCGGCGGCACCATGCTCTACTTCAAGGCGCTTCGCGAGGGTCTGGCCGACCTGCCGCAGGCCGATCCCGAACTGCGCGGGCAGATCGACCTTGAAGCCGCCGAGCGCGGCTGGCCGGCGCTGCACGCGGAGCTGGCGCGGCTCGATCCGGAAACCGCCGCGCGGCTCGCGCCCACCGACGCCCAGCGCATCCAGCGCGCGATTGAGGTCGTCCGCGCCACCGGAAAACCGCTGGGCGAATACTTTGCCGTCCAGCGGCGGCGGACGCTGCCCTACCGGACGCTCTCGCTGGCGCTCGTCCCCTCCGACCGCGCCGTCCTGCACAGCCGCATCGCGCGCCGCTTCGACGAGATGCTGGCGGCGGGGCTGGTGGCGGAAGTCGAAATGCTGCGCGCGAAATACCGGCTCTCCGCCGACCTGTCCTCGATGCGCTGCGTCGGCTACCGGCAGGTGTGGGAAATGCTGGAGGGAACGATGCCCGCCGGAGAACTGCGCGACCGCGGCGTCTTCGCAACCCGCCAGTTCGCCAAGCGGCAGCTTACCTGGCTGCGATCGACGCCCGATCTCGAAACGCTGGACGCGTTCGACCCGGCCGCGACCGGCCGGGCGCTGGAGATGATCGAACGCTTCCTCGGCTGATCAGATGACGATCGTCTGGGGCTCGCCGGGCCGGCAGTCTTCGATGCGGCCGATCACGAAGACGTGCTCGCCCGCCGCGGCCAGCAGTTCGACGGCATGCCGCTCGTGTTCGGCGGCCACCACCACGACCATGCCGATGCCGCAGTTGAAGACGCGGTGCATCTCGGCATCACTCACATTGCCCTCGCGCTGGAGCCACTGGAAGAGCGGCGGCAGTGGCCATGTTTTCCGATCCAGCATGGCGGCAAGCCCTTCGGGCAGAATACGCGGCACGTTGTCGAGCAGTCCGCCGCCGGTGATGTGGGCCAGGCCCTTGACCGGCAGCGCCCGAATCAGCGCCAGGATCGGCTTCACGTAGATGCGCGTCGGCGCCAGCACGGCATCGGCCAGGGTCAGGCCGTAGAAATCCGCATGAAGATCCGGTTCCGCGCGTTCGATGATGCGGCGGATCAGCGAGTAGCCGTTGGAGTGGGCGCCGCTGGAGGCCAGGCCCAGCACCACGTCGCCGGCATGGATGCGGGATCCGTCGATGATCTCCGATTTCTCGACGGCGCCGACGGCAAAGCCGGCCAGGTCGTATTCGCCCTCCGGATACATGCCCGGCATTTCGGCGGTTTCGCCGCCGATCAGCGCGCAGCCGGCCAGTTCGCAGCCCTTGGCGATGCCCTCGATCACCGTCGCCGCGACACCGACTTCCAGTTTGCCGCAGGCGAAGTAGTCGAGGAAAAACAGGGGTTCTGCGCCCTGGACCAGGATGTCGTTGACGCTCATGGCGACGAGATCCTGCCCAATGGTGCCGTGCCGGTTCAACTCGAAGGCCAGCTTGAGCTTGGTGCCGACGCCGTCGGTCCCCGACACGAGCACGGGCTCCCGATACTTTTTCGAAATCTCGAACAGGGCGCCGAAGCCACCGATGCCGGCGAGCACTTCGGGGCGCATGGTGCGTTTCGCCGCCGGCTTTATGCGTTCGACGAGGGCGTCGCCGGCGTCGATATCCACGCCGGCATCGCGATAGGTAAGTGCGTCGCTCAAGTTGAGTTCCTCGGTTGGGCCGGATAAAGTTGCGGCCTTCTGGCAAACATTTTATAGGAAATGCCCTCCCTTCCCGCCCCGAATCGCATGCAGGCCGCCCTCTGGGTCGCCCTTTTCGCCGCCGCCCTCTGGCTGCTGGCGCAGCTCGCGCCGATCCTGACGCCCTTCCTGCTCGCCGGCATCCTGGCCTACATCTGCGATCCCGCCGTCGAGCGCTTGCAACGGATCGGGTTGCCGCGGCTGGCCGCGGTGCTGGCGGTGCTGGTCGCGGCCGGCCTCCTGCTGGTCGCCCTGGGGCTGATCCTGGCGCCGCTGCTGGTCGAGGAAGCCGCCGTGCTGGCGGCCCGCCTGCCCGACGCGCTGGCGCTCGCCAACGACAGGCTGGCGCCCTGGCTCCGGGAGACCTTCGGCATCCGGCTGGCCCTGGACGCGGAATCGCTGAAGGCGCTCGCCGGCGAGAACATGGACAGTCTCCAGGCCATCGCCCGAAAACTCTACGAATCGCTCAGGATCGGCGGCGTCGCGCTGCTCGGCTTCGCCATCAACCTGCTGCTGGTCCCGGTGGTGATGTTCTATCTCCTGCTCGACTGGGGCCGGCTGCTGGAACGCATCGGAAACGCAATCCCCCGCCCCTGGCACGACCGGACGATGCGGCTGGCCCGCGACGTCGACGCGGTGCTCTCGGAATTCCTGCGCGGCCAGCTCTGGGTCATGCTGATCCTCGCCGCCTATTACAGCATCGCACTCTGGCTCGCCGGCATCCCGTCAGCGCTGGCCATCGGCCTGCTGACGGGGCTCCTGATCTTCGTGCCCTACCTCGGCTTCGCGACCGGCCTGATTCTCGGCCTGCTGGTGGCGGCGCTTCAGTTCCAGGGTGCGAGCCCCGTCATCGCCGTCCTCGCCGTCTTCGGCATCGGCCAGCTTCTGGAAAGCTTCCTGCTCACGCCCTTCCTCGTCGGCAACCGCATCGGCCTGCATCCGCTCGCGGTGATCTTCGCCCTCATGGCCTTCGGGCAACTCTTCGGCTTCTTCGGCATCCTGCTCGCCCTGCCGGCCTCGGCCGCCCTGCTGGTGGGGCTGCGCGAGCTGCGGGCGGCCTATCTTGCCAGCCGTTTCTACACCGGCCGATGACCCAGCTATTGCTCGACATCGCGCCCAAGCCGCTCCCGACGCTTGACAATTTCATCGTCGGCGCCAACGCGGAACTCATCGCGACCCTGCGGCGGGGATGCGACCGGCTATACCTCTGGGGACCCGCCGGCAGCGGGAAGAGCCACCTCCTGTCCGCCGTCGCGGCCGAGAGCCTGCACGTCTTCGACGACGTGCATCGCCTGCCGGAAGCTGTCCAGGAGGACCTCTTCCGCCTGTTCAACCGGGGCGCGAGGATCCTGCTGGCGGGGGACGTGCCGCCGTCGCGGCTGGCCTTGCGCGAAGACCTGCGCACCCGCATCGGCCAGATGCTGGTCTTCGAGATCAGGGCGCTCTCCGACGAGGAGAAGTCGGCCGCGCTCCGGCGCCACGCCCTCCAGCGGGGCATGAAAATCGACGATGCCCTGATCCGATACCTGCTTTCCCACGTCCGCCGGGACCTCCCCACCCTGATGGCCGTGCTCGACAGCCTCGACCGCGCCTCGCTCGAACAGCAGCGCCCGATCACCCTCCCATTGCTCAAAAGCCTCGTTCCGTCATGAATCTCGTCCTCTTCGACCTCGACAACACCCTGCTTTCATGCGACTCGGATTTCGAGTGGGCGCAGTTCCTCATCGGGAAGGGCGTGCTCGACGCCGAGCTGCACGCGGCGAAGAACCAGGCCTTTTACGACGACTACAAGGCCGGCACACTCGACATCCACGCATTCCTCGACTTCCAGCTCGCGCCGCTCGCGCGCCATCCGCGCACGGAACTGGATGCCTGGCATCGCGAGTTCATGGAAACCCGCATCCGACCGACGATCGGCGCCGCCTCGCGCGCGCTCGCGCGGCGCCATCTGGACGAGGGCAGCCTCTGCGCCATCGTCACCGCGACCAACAGCTTCGTCACCGGCCCCATCGCCCGCGAGTTCGGCATCCCGCACCTCATCGCCACCATCCCGGCCTGGGACGGCGAACGATTCACCGGCAAGCCGCGCGGCACCCCCGCTTTCAAGGAAGGCAAGATCGGGCGCGTGGAAGCCTGGCTCGAATCGCTCGGCCTCTGGTGGGGCGCATTCGGGAAGAGCTTCTTCTACAGCGACTCCCACAACGACCTGCCGCTGATGTCGAAAGTCACCGATCCCGTCGCCGTCGATCCCGACGACACGCTGCGCGACCATGCGCGCAATGCCGGCTGGCCGATCATGAGCCTGCGGAGCTGAGCGGAAAATTGCGCGGCTGATTTTTTGACTTCGCCACCCACCGCCAGTACCATGTAGCACACGCGCGTATTACACTTGCCGCCATGACGCTGACCATCCGCCTCGACCCTGATCTCGAACGCGATCTTGCCAACGCTTCCGCCCAGTCGGGCCAGCCGAAGAGCCAGATCGTGAAGCGCGGCCTGCGCGAATACCTCGCGCGGCTGTCCTCCCCCAAGACACCGTACGAACTGGGCGCGGACCTGTTCGACAGGGGGCCGGAAAGCGGCGAAGGCAATTTGTCCGACAAGGCAATCATCAGGGCCCGCATGAGCGCGCGCATCCGTGCGGAAAATCATCGCTGACTCGGGGCCGCTGATCGCCCTGTTCGACCGCTCGGATCGCAACCGGCCAGCAGTCAAGGGGTTCCTTCGCGATTACGAGGGCGCCCTCGTCACCACCTGGCCGGTACTCACCGAGGTCGGCCACATGCTGGGCTTCAGCGTCGACCGGCAGATCGATTTCCTCGAATGGGTGCGCCGCGGCGCCCTCGACGTGGCGGACCTGCCGAAAGGCGCCGTGGATGCCATCCTCAAGGCCACGCGAAATTACCGAAACGTGCCGATGGATCTCGCCGATGCATCGCTCCTCGTGCTCGCCATGGAGACCGGCGTGCGGGAGATTCTGACTTTCGACGCCGATTTCGACATCTATCGCCTGCCCGACAAAAGCCAACTTCTCAACGTACTTCGCACATGATCCGCAAACTATTCCACCGCGCCGTCGCCAAGGTGTTCCGGCGCGCCGAGCCCGGCCGCCATGCGCCGGCCACGATCCCGGCCGCCCGCCACGGCATCCGCCGCGAGGATGTATCGCCCGGCGCGCGGCGCACCTGCGAGACGCTCCAGAAGGCGGGCTTCCGGGCCTACGTGGTCGGCGGCGCGGTGCGCGACCTGATCGCGGGCATCGTGCCCAAGGACTACGACGTCGCCACCGACGCCACGCCGGACGAGGTGAGGGGCCTCTTCCGCCGCTCGCGCATCATCGGGCGGCGCTTCCAGATCGTCCATGTGATGCAGGGCGCGGAAACGCTGGAGGTCTCGACCTTCCGCGCGGCCCACGACGAGGACACGCTGAAGGACGAGCACGGCCGCGTGCTGCGCGACAACGTATGGGGCAGCATCGAGGAGGACGCGGCGCGGCGCGACTTCACCGTCAATGCGCTCTATTACGATCCCACCCGCGAGACGGTGCTGGACTACCACCACGGCGTCGACGACCTCAAGAGGAAGACCCTGCGCATGATCGGCGACCCGCGCGCCCGATACCGCGAGGACCCGGTGCGCATGCTGCGCGCCGTGCGGCTTTCCGCGAAGCTGGGCCTCGCCATCGATCCGAAGACGCGCACGCCGATCAGGGAGATGTCGGATCTCATCGAGAACGTGCCGCCGGCGCGGCTGTTCGACGAGATGCTGAAGCTCCTCTTTTCCGGCCACGCCGTCGAGTGCGTGAAGCGCCTGCGCGGCGAAGGCCTGCACCACGGCCTGCTGCCGCTGCTCGACGTGATCCTGGAGCAGCCGATGGGCGAGAAATTCGTGATGCTCTCGCTGGCCAGCACGGACGATCGCATCCGCGCCGACAAGCCCTGCTCCCCCGGCTTTTTGTTCGCCACGCTGCTCTGGCACGAGGTGCTGGCCGACTGGGAGGCGCGCAAGAAGGCCGGCGGCCTGCCGACACCGGCCCTGTACGAAGCGATGGACGCGGTGCTCGACCAGCAGGCCGAGAAGCTCGCCATCACGCGCCGCATCGCGGCCGACATCAAGGAAATCTGGGCGTTCCAGCCGCGCTTCGAGAAGCGCGCCGGGCGCATGCCCTTCCGGCTCGTCGAGCAGCCGCGCTTCCGCGCCGCGTGGGACTTCCTCGTGCTGCGCGCCGAGAGCGGCGAAATCGCGCGAGAGCTGGCCGACTGGTGGACTGAATTCCAGGACGCCGACCACGAGCGGCGCGAGGCCATGCTCCAGCCCGACACGGGCAAGAAGCGGAAGCGGCCTCGTTCACGCGGGCGCGGCCGCGGCGCGAAGGCGCAGGAGGAAGCCAGCGGCGGCGAAGGAAGCGCGGCGTGATCCGTGCGTATGTCGCCCTTGGCTCGAACCTGGGCGATCCGGCCGGAACGGTCGACGAGGCCATCGAGGCGCTGGCCGGCCTGCGCGGCTCGATCCTTGCCGCGTTTTCATCCCTCTACCGCACGGCGCCGGTGGGCCTGAAACACCAGCCGGACTTCATCAACGCCGTGGTCGCGCTCGACACGCGCCTTTCGCCCGGCGAACTGCTCGACGCGCTATTCGCGCTCGAGGAAAAATTCGGCCGCAGGCGGACTGTGAAGAACGCGCCGCGCACGCTGGACCTCGACCTTCTGCTGCACGGCGACACGGTGGCGGACACGCCCGCCCTCACGCTGCCCCATCCGCGCATGCACGAGCGGGCCTTCGTCCTGGCGCCCCTGCTGGAGATCGCGCCCGGCATTGTCATTCCGGGCAGGGGCGCGGCCACTGATCTCCTGGCGGCCTGCGCCGGCCAGCGCATCCAGCCGCTCCGGCCATGAGCGGCTTGCCGGTCGTCCTCCAGACGGCGCTGCTGCTGGCGGCTTCGAACATCTTCATGACCTTCGCCTGGTACGCCCACCTCAAGAACCTCAACGACCGGCCCTGGTGGATCGCGGCGCTGGCCTCCTGGGGCATCGCGCTGTTCGAGTACCTGATCCAGGTGCCGGCCAACCGCATCGGCCACCAGGAACTGGACCTCGGCCAGCTCAAGATCCTCCAGGAGGCCATCACGCTGTCCATCTTCGTGCCCTTCGTCGTGCTCTACATGGAACAGCCGCTCAAGCTCGACTATCTGTGGGCGGGTTTGTGTATTCTGGGCGCCGTATATTTCATTTTCCGAAGCGGATGAGCCATGAATTCCTACAGCGACGAATCGCTCACAGTCATGCTGACGGAGCTTGAATCGGACCGGGTGGAGCGCAAGGAATCGTTCAAGGGTAATGCCCCGCAAACAGCGCGCGAAGCGGTTTGTGCCTTCGCCAATGACCTTGCCGGACACGGGAAGCCCGGCGTGGTATTCCTCGGTGTGCGTGACGATGGCTCGCCGGTGGAAGATTTCACCGTCACGGACGAACTCCTTCGGCAACTGGCCGACATCAAAACAGATGGCAATATTGCGCCACCGCCAACCCTTCTGGTTGAGCGGCGGCATCTGTGCGGCCATGACATTGCGGTCATCACGGCCTGGCCTTGCGACACGCCGCCCGTGCGATTCAAGGGGCGCATCCATGTGCGCTGGGGGCCTCGACGGGGCTTGGCCACTGCCCAGGACGAACGCATCCTCAACGAACGTCGGCGACATCGGGACAGGCCTTATGACGTACAGCCGGTGCGCGACGCAGTGTTGGACGAAATCGACCGCCTGCGTTTCGAACAAGAATATTTGCCTGCCTTGGTGGCGCATGACGTGCTCGCTGCCAACGAACGCAGCTACGAGCAGAAACTGGCCGCCACCAAGATGGTGCTCAGCGATACTGATCCGGCCCCGACGGTGCTCGGGCTGTTGATCATCGGCAAGTCGCCCTCCGACTGGATTCCGGGCGCCTATACCCAGTTTCTGCGGCTGGCGGGTACGGATCTCACGGCCCCCATACTGGACGAGGAAGTCATTCACGGCACGGTGGCCGATCAGATCCGCCGACTTGAGGAGAAACTGGAAGCCCACAACCTGCGCGGGGTGCGCTTTGCCGATGTGGCAACGGAGGAGCGCCGGGAAACTTATCCCCTGGATGCGCTGCGAGCCCTGGGCTACGTACAGCGCTTTGGTGCTGGCATTGCAATTGCCCGCAAGGCGCTCGGGGAACGCCTCGGCTTCGAGGTTCAGCCTGGCTTCGTGGCAGCCATCATCCAGGGAGAGACGGCGTGATAAGCATCGCGTTTTTCAACAACAAAGGTGGGGTTGGCAAGACATCGCTGGTCTATCACAGCTCATGGATGCTTGCGGAGTTGGGCTATCGGGTACTCACCGTGGATCTCGACCCGCAATCCAACCTTTCCATCATGGCACTGGATGAGGAACGGCTGGAAGCGTTGTGGCCTGATAGCGATCATCCGGAAACACTGCATGGCGCGGTAGCCCCGCTCTTTGGCGGCACGGGCGACATTCGCCAGGCCCATATCGAACCACTGACCGAACGCCTGGGGCTGCTGGTGGGTGACCTTGCGCTGTCCCGTATCGAAGATGATCTCTCCACCGAATGGCCGCGCTGTCTGGAAGGCCGGGAGCGCGCATTTCGTGTCACCACGGCATTCTGGCGCGTGATCCGCGAAGCGGCGACCCGGCACAGTGCCAGTATGGTGTTGATCGACGTAGGGCCAAACCTCGGCGCCATCAACCGCGCCGCGCTCGTGGCATCGAGTCATGTCGTAGTGCCCGTGGCGCCCGATCTGTTTTCATTGCAAGGCTTGAAGAACCTGGGGCCTACTTTGCGACAGTGGCGAGATACATGGAAGCAAGCGCTGCCCAAGGCAGCGAATACATTGGGCGAGATGGCGCCTGTCGGCTATGTATTGATGCAGCACGCCGAACGCCTGGGACGGCCAACCAAGGCTTACGCGAAATGGCAGGCGCGGTTGCCCGGCGCCTATCGGGAAAGTGTTTTGGGTGAGGCTACGGCGACCCCTGCGCCTGATGCCAACCAGATCCATCGCATCAAGCATTACCGGAGCTTGATGCCCATGGCCATGGAGTCGCGCAAGCCCATGTTCAACCTGTCCAATGCGGATGGTGCGATCGGTGCGCACCAAGGCAACGTGCAGCAATGTCGCGATGATTTCGAAGCCTTCGTCAAATCGCTTGCCATACGGGCTGGAATCCACCGCCAGACAGGGGAGGCATCATGACCTACCTCGCCAGCCACAAGCCGATCACCCTGCCCGAGCTCGCGCGCATGAAGCGCGACGGCGAGCGGATCGCCATGCTCACCGCCTACGACGCTAGCTTCGCGGCGCTGCTCGACCGCTGCGGCGTCGACGTCATCCTCGTCGGAGACTCGCTGGGCAACGTGATCCAGGGCAAGACCTCGACGCTGCCGGTGACGATGGAGCACATGGCCTACCACACCGAATGCGTCGGCCCCATCGTCCATCGCGCGATGGTGGTCGCCGACATGCCGTTCGGCAGCTACCAGGAGTCGCCGGAACAGGCGATGAGGAACGCCGCGCGCCTGCTCGCCGCCGGCGCCGAGATGGTCAAGCTCGAAGGGGGCGAGGTCATGGCGGAAACGGTGCGATTCCTCGTCGGGCGCGGCGTGCCGGTCTGCGCGCACATCGGGCTCACGCCGCAGTCGGTGCACGCGCTCGGCGGCTACCACGTCCAGGGGCGCGGCGAGGAGGCCGCATCCCGCCTGAAGGCCGACGCCCAGGCCCTCGAACAGGCCGGCGCGGCGCTCATGGTGCTGGAGATGGTGCCGGCGGCGCTCGCCGGCGAGATCGCGCGGATGCTCGATGCCTGCGCCACGATCGGCATCGGCGCCGGCCCGGAATGTGACGGCCAGGTGCTGGTACTGCACGACATGCTGGGCGTCTATCCGGGCAAGAAAGGCCGATTCGTCAAGGACTTCATGCTCGATGCGCACAGCATCGAAGGCGCCGTCCGGGCCTATGTCGCCGCCGTCAAGGACGGCAGCTTCCCGGCGGCCGAGCATTGTTACTGACCGATGGCCAGACCGAAAACAAACGACACCGGCGCCAACCTTGGCTTCGAAGCCAAGCTCTGGGCCGCCGCCGACGCGCTGCGCAACAACATGGACGCCGCCGAGTACAAGCACGTCGTCCTCGGCCTCATCTTCCTCAAGTACATCTCCGACGCCTTCGAGGCCAAGCACGCCGAGCTTGAAGCCCAGAAGGCGCAGGGCGCCAATCCCGAAGACCCCGACGAGTACCGCGCCGCCAGCATCTTCTGGGTTCCCAAAGAGGCGCGCTGGCCGCACCTGAAAGCCAGCGCCCCGCAGGCCACCATCGGCACGCTGGTCGATGACGCAATGGCCGCCATCGAGCGCGACAACCCCTCGCTCAAGGGCGTGCTGCCGAAAGACTTCGGCCGCCCCGGCCTCGACAAGCAGCGCCTCGGGCAGATCATCAACCTGGTCAGTGACATCGCGCTGGGCAGCGCCGCCGACCGCGCCAAGGACACACTGGGCCGCGTGTACGAATATTTTCTCGCGCGCTTCGCCAGCGCCGAGGGCAAGAGCGGCGGGCAGTTCTACACGCCCTCGCGCGTCGTGCGCGTGCTGGTCGAAATGCTCGCGCCCCTCAGTGGACAAAATCGGGGCCGCGTCTATGACCCCTGCTGCGGCTCGGGCGGCATGTTCGTCAGCAGCGAGAAGTTCATCGAGGCCCACGCCGGCCGGCTCGGCGACATCTCCATCTACGGCCAGGAGTCCAACTACACCACCTGGCGCCTGGCCAAGATGAACCTCGCCATCCGCGGCATCGACGCTCAGATCGGCCACGGCGACGCCTTCCACCACGACGCCCACCCCGACCTCAAGGCCGACTATGTGCTGGCCAATCCGCCCTTCAACGACAGCGACTGGCGCGGCGAGCTGCTCAAGGACGACAAGCGCTGGGTCTACGGCGTGCCGCCCGCCGGCAACGCCAACTACGCCTGGGTGCAGCACTTCATCCACCACCTCGCGCCCACCGGGCTGGCCGGCTTCGTGCTCGCCAACGGCTCGATGTCGTCCAACCAGTCGGGCGAGGGCGAAATCCGCAAGGCCATCATCGAAGCCGACCTGGTGGATTGCATGGTGGCGCTGCCGGGACAGCTCTTCTACTCGACGCAGATTCCGGTCTGCCTGTGGTTCCTCACGCGCAACAAGAAGAACGGCAGGTTCAGGGACCGGCGCGGCGAGACGCTGTTCATCGACGCCCGCAAGCTCGGCACGATGGTGGATCGCACCCACCGCGAACTGACCGACGACGACCTCGCCAGGGTCGCCGGCACCTACCACGCCTGGCGCGGCGACCAGGACGCGGGCCAGTACGAAGACGTGCCCGGCTTCTGCAAGGCCGCGCAGCTCGCCGACATCCGCAAGCACGGCCACGTGCTCACCCCCGGCCGCTACGTCGGCGCCGAGGCCGCCGAGGACGACGGCGAGCCGTTCGAGGACAAGATGAAGCGCCTCGCCGCCACGCTGCGCGAGCAGCAGGCCGAAGCCGCGAAGCTGGATGCCGCCATCGCCGCCAACCTGAAGGCATTGGGTTTTGGCGCTTGATCGATATGCAAGTCTTCTTTGACAAACCTGAACAAGTCGGCATGACGTGTATAGTAATGATGATATTCCTATACGCATAATCCCCCATCCTCCTGCGATGAGCGCCCTCCGTCCCTTACATGAACTCGATGCTGCCCGCTTCGAGGCGCCCGTCATCCTCAAGAAGCTGACCGCTGCCAGCCGCAGCCTGGCCGAACTCAAGGGTGTCGCGGCCACCATCCCCAACCAGGGCATCCTCGTCAATACCCTGGCGCTGCAGGAGGCGAAGGACAGCTCCGCCATCGAAAACATCATCACCACCCACGACGAGCTCTACCGCGAGGACATCCCTTCCACGGACAAGGTCAACGCGGCGGCCAAGGAAGTGCTGCGTTACCGGCAAGCCCTGCGCACCGGCTTCGAGCGCGTCCGGGCCACCGGGCTGCTCACGCTTAACGCCGTGCTCGACATCCAGGCCGAAATCGAATCCAACCGCGCCGGCTTGCGCAAGCTGCCCGGCACGGTGTTGAAGGATGGCGCCGGGCGCACCGTGTATGCCCCCCCGCAGGACGCGAACGAGGTGCAACGCCTGATGAGCGAGCTCGAACGCTTCTGGCACGGCGAACCGCCCTTTGACGCTGACCCCCTGATCCGCATGGCGCTGATCCACCATCAGTTCGAAAGCATCCACCCCTTTTACGACGGCAACGGCCGCACCGGCCGCATCGTCAATGTCCTGTATCTGGTCAAGGAAGGGCTGCTCGACATCCCGGTGCTCTACCTCAGCCGCCATATCGTGCGCACCAAGCCGGACTACTACCGCCTGTTGCAAGATGTCCGCGAGCACGACGCCTGGGAAGACTGGGTGCTCTACATGCTCACCGCCGTGGAGCGCACCGCCGCCGAAACCGTGACCACCATCCAGGCCATCAAGGCCCTGCTGCTGGACACCAAGCAGCGCATCCGCGCCCAACACAGGTTCTACAGCCAGGACCTGATCAATAACCTGTTCAGCCACCCCTACACCAAGATCGAGTTCATCCAGCGCGACCTCGGCGTCTCGCGCCTGACCGCCACGAAATATCTAGACGCCCTGATCGCCGGCGGCTTCCTGCAAAAGCGCAAGGTAGGGCGCAGCAACTACTACATCAACCGGCCGCTCTACGAGATTCTGATCGGAGCGGAGCGGGAGAGCGGCGATGCGTGAGACGCACGTCAGGCAGGTTGCCGCCAACTTGAGAGAGCTGGGTATGGCGGGTGAGTGGCGCGAGCGTCCACTTGGCGATCTGACCGAAAACCTCGACAGCGTTCGAGTGCCCGTGAAGGAGGCCGACCGCCGCGCTGGCCCATATCCGTATTACGGAGCGTCTGGCATCGTCGATCATGTTGATGGTTATTTATTCGACGGTGAGTATCTGCTTATCGCCGAGGACGGCGAAAATCTTCGCACTCGCCAAACACCGGTGGCGTTCTTGGCGCGCGGGAAGTTTTGGGCTGTTCACGGATTTCCTACGGTAAACAAGCGTGCCGACGGTAATGCGGGCGGCATGCAGTTATAGAGGAACGAAGGCGTGTCCTCTGTGTTCAACTGGAAGATCTTGAGCTTGAGATACGCCATATCGCGGAAGCCTCGGGCACGGCGGCGCAGCAGGGCGATGGAGACGTTGCCGGCCTCCAGTCGCGCAGTGGTGATCGGATGAGCGGCGTAGGCGCAGATGCCGGAACGATGGGACTGCAAGGTCTTCACGAACTTGGCAAGGCCCGTGATCTTGGCGGCCTTGGCCATGCCGCACCAGTCGTCAAGGCGCTCGGCCATGTCCGTCGGTGTGGCCGGCTGGTGCCACAGGCGCTGCAACTGCTCCTTGAGCGTGTAGAGGGAAGCCAGCGGTTGGTTCTGTGCCAGCAACAGGTCAAGCCGGCCCTGGTCAGTGTCCTTGAGGGTGCTGCGATTGGAGAGCAGCAGCCACAGGCTGCCCTTGATCGCCTGCTGGCCGGTGAGGTCGCCCAGCGTCTTGGCCGCCTTGAACTCGGCGCGGCGGCAATCGCGGATCACCTTGTTGAACATCTGCATGACGTGGAAGCGGTCGAAGACGATGGATGCCTGCGGCAGCGATTCGCGCACGGCGGCGATGTAGGCCGGCCCCATGTCGAGCGCGACGGCCTTGATGCCGGCAGCGCACTCCTGCGACAGGGCGTCGAGGAACTCGATCAGCACGGCGGACTCGCGCCCTTCCTTGACCCACAGGATGCGCCCGTAATGGGTGCCGGGCGACAGGTCATAGACCAGGGTGAAGTAGCTCTGTCCCTTGGCGCGGGCGACTTCATCGACGCCGAGGTAACGAATACCGGCAAGGGTTTGCGGCTGCGGAATTGGAATCGTCTCCGCCAGGTGTGCGCATTCGATGGCTTTCACCGAATCCCAGGACAGGCCGAAATGGCGCGCCACCGCCGAGATCGGCATGTGCCGGGCCAAGCCGGCGATCAGCCGCGCCAAGCGTTTCGTCACCCGCGCCTTGGGGCAGACAAACGGCAGTTGCTCCACGCGCACGTGGCCGGGCGACAGAAAGGTCTCGGCGTACTCGATCTCGACTTCGCAGGGCCAGCCGCCGATGGGTACGTCTCGCACCGTCCGCCGCAGCAGACGATTGACCTGCCCACGCCGCCCCGTGCGGCTATCCACCGGCCGCCGGCGCCGGTCACGGTTGCAGATGACCCGCACCCGACCGCCCTCTTCATCGAATACAACGCTCTTGATCACTTGCCCCTCAAGCCCCAAAATCTTCGCCGGGATGACCGCTCCCATAATGTTGTACCTGCCCGAGTCCTGGAAAACCCGCGTGGATACACCATCTCAGGGATGTCGGTCATCTCATTTACCGTAGGATTTGCCGGAAGAGCCATTTTTAAGCCATAAGTCAGAGGTGAAGAGGGAAGTCAGCGAACTCAAAGACCGTCTTCGCCTTTTCGGCATTTCCTGCTTTGTAGCGCACGAAGACATTCATCCCACGAAAGCATGGCAGCATGAAATCGAGAATGCTCTCGCCAGCATGGACGGATTCGTCGCACTAATGACGGAAAGCTTCCATGAAAGCGATTGGACGGATCAAGAGGTCGGTTTTGCGTTTGCGCGGGGAGTGCCAATGATCGCAGTGCGGCTGGGGAAAGACCCATACGGATTCATCGGCAAGTTCCAGGGACTTTCCAGTACTTGGTCAAACTCCGCCGAGGGCATTGTGAAAGTCTTGATCAAATACGATCGGATGTTTAGTGCATATGCAGAGGCGCTGCGACACTGCCCAAATTGGGGGCTGTTCACGGATTTCCTACGGTAAACAAGCGTGCCGACGGTAATGCGGGCGGCATGCAGTTATAGAGGAACGAAGGCGTGTCCTCTGTGTTCAACTGGAAGATCTTGAGCTTGAGATACGCCATATCGCGGAAGCCTCGGGCACGGCGGCGCAGCAGGGCGATGGAGACGTTGCCGGCCTCCAGTCGCGCAGTGGTGATCGGATGAGCGGCGTAGGCGCAGATGCCGGAACGATGGGACTGCAAGGTCTTCACGAACTTGGCAAGGCCCGTGATCTTGGCGGCCTTGGCCATGCCGCACCAGTCGTCAAGGCGCTCGGCCATGTCCGTCGGTGTGGCCGGCTGGTGCCACAGGCGCTGCAACTGCTCCTTGAGCGTGTAGAGGGAAGCCAGCGGTTGGTTCTGTGCCAGCAACAGGTCAAGCCGGCCCTGGTCAGTGTCCTTGAGGGTGCTGCGATTGGAGAGCAGCAGCCACAGGCTGCCCTTGATCGCCTGCTGGCCGGTGAGGTCGCCCAGCGTCTTGGCCGCCTTGAACTCGGCGCGGCGGCAATCGCGGATCACCTTGTTGAACATCTGCATGACGTGGAAGCGGTCGAAGACGATGGATGCCTGCGGCAGCGATTCGCGCACGGCGGCGATGTAGGCCGGCCCCATGTCGAGCGCGACGGCCTTGATGCCGGCAGCGCACTCCTGCGACAGGGCGTCGAGGAACTCGATCAGCACGGCGGACTCGCGCCCTTCCTTGACCCACAGGATGCGCCCGTAATGGGTGCCGGGCGACAGGTCATAGACCAGGGTGAAGTAGCTCTGTCCCTTGGCGCGGGCGACTTCATCGACGCCGAGGTAACGAATACCGGCAAGGGTTTGCGGCTGCGGAATTGGAATCGTCTCCGCCAGGTGTGCGCATTCGATGGCTTTCACCGAATCCCAGGACAGGCCGAAATGGCGCGCCACCGCCGAGATCGGCATGTGCCGGGCCAAGCCGGCGATCAGCCGCGCCAAGCGTTTCGTCACCCGCGCCTTGGGGCAGACAAACGGCAGTTGCTCCACGCGCACGTGGCCGGGCGACAGAAAGGTCTCGGCGTACTCGATCTCGACTTCGCAGGGCCAGCCGCCGATGGGTACGTCTCGCACCGTCCGCCGCAGCAGACGATTGACCTGCCCACGCCGCCCCGTGCGGCTATCCACCGGCCGCCGGCGCCGGTCACGGTTGCAGATGACCCGCACCCGACCGCCCTCTTCATCGAATACAACGCTCTTGATCACTTGCCCCTCAAGCCCCAAAATCTTCGCCGGGATGACCGCTCCCATAATGTTGTACCTGCCCGAGTCCTGGAAAACCCGCGTGGATACACCATCTCAGGGATGTCGGTCATCTCATTTACCGTAGGATTTGCCGGAAGAGCCAAATTGGGACAGCGGGAACGTGCTGGCGAAGGCCCTCCCGAGTATTGAGAAACTCAGCTCGCAGCAAATCGACGAACTCGTTGCTGCCTACAACGAAAACAGCGAACTGCGCGGGAGCTTTGGCTTCAATGGCTCGAAACCGCGGGACTACGGGCATGGCTTAGTACCATATATAAATCGGCTTGGAATGCGCCAATTCAAGTATGCAGATTTCAGGATCATTGAGGAGACGATATGAGAAATGTCTGGTGCGTCCGCGCGGGGTTTGGCACAAAAGCATTGCTGCACGGCTCGGACATTGCGACTGGCGATTCCAGTGCGCAGTTTGCTAGCCTGCGCTCCCGCGACGTGGTGCCGAAGACACTCACCCCCGGCGAGTTACGGGTGGTGAGCGCTGACCATTTCCAGAGCGAGGCCGTATGAGCTTGATCCTCACGCAGCATGAGGCGGACGCCTTGTTGGCGCTCGAAAAGCACTATCAAGGTGAGGAGAGGTTCTTCTTTCCAGGTCTGGGCGGTGCAATCCGCATTCCCTTGCACTCGGCGGACCGGCGCGAGGAGTTCAGCCTGGATGTCACTCGCAGCCGCATCGTGCTGGAGAAAAACACCTTTCAGAACCGGGCGCGCAAGGCCGTAATCCTTGCGCGGCTCGATCTGGGTGGTCCGCCTCATCGAAATCCCGATGGCGAAGAAATCCCATGCCCGCATTTGCATCTGTACCGGGAAGGCTACGGCGACAAGTGGGCGATGAACTCGCCGGAGGCATTCGTCGGTGTCGATGATCCCTGGCAACTGTTGGCGATGTTCATGGATTTCTGCAAGGTGGTCACCAAGCCGCCCATTGAGCGGGAGCTGTTCATATGATCATGATCGACGACGTCCAGCGGCTGCTCGACGACTACACGCGATGGCTCAAGGACAAGACCGCGCTCAAGCAGGCCGGCGTCGACTGGGTGGAAGTCACGACACCGCACCTGGACCGGCATAACGATTACCTTCAGCTCTACATCCGCAAGGACGGCAACGGCTATCTGCTGACGGATGACGGTTACATCATCAACGACCTGATCAGTTCCGGCTGCCCGCTGGATAGCCAGAAGCGGCAGGAACTCCTCAAGATCACGCTTGCCGGATTTGGTGTGCAAGTCGATGGCGAACAGCTATTGCTCCACGCCACGCCGGAGAATTTCTCGCTCAAAAAACACAACCTGATTCAGGCCATGCTGGCCGTAAACGATTTGTTCTATCTGGCCTCGCCCTATGTCGCCAGCCTGTTCTACGAGGATGTGATGCAGTGGATGGATCTTTCGGATATTCGCTATACACCCAAGATAAAAATTACGGGCAAGAGTGGATATGACCACATGTTCGACTTCGTCATTCCCAAGTCGCGCCAGCAGCCCGAGCGCATCATCCAGGCGGTTAGCAACCCGAAGAAGGACACGGCAGAGGCGCTGGTGTTCAAGTGGCTGGATACGCGGGAGACAAGAGCGCCCGAGTCGCGCCTTCATGCCTTCCTCAACGACAGCACGACGACGGTGTCGCATTCGGTGATCGATGCCTTGAAGAACTATGACTTGGAGCCCGTGCTGTGGTCGCAACGCGAACAGGCAAGGGAGGCACTGGCAGCGTGATCGTACTGGCACTCGTGGAGTCGACTTCGTGAAAGTTCTGTTCCTCGACGAATCGGGCGATCACAATTTGTCGGTAATCGATTCATCGTACCCGCTGTTTGTGCTGGGTGGCATCATCGTGGAGCAGGAGTATGCAGCGGGCCCGATGGAAGACGCCGTGCGCGACTTCAAGCGGCGACTGTTCGGCCGGGACGATCTGGTATTGCACACGGCCGACATCACGCGGAATCGGAACGGCTTTGAACGGTTGAAGGAGCGTGAATTCCGCGAACGCTTTTACGCGGAGATCAATGACCTCATGCGCGAATTGCGGTTCCAGGTCGTCGCCTGCGTTGTCCGCAAGGACGACCATCTGTCACGCTATGGCGTCGCGGCGCTGGACCCCTACATGTTGAGCCTGGACGTGCTGGTCGAGCGCTTCTGCATGGATATCGGCGACCGCGAATCCGGTGGCGTCATCGTCGCGGAGAAGCGGGATGTCAGTCTGGATCGCCAACTGGAAATCGCCTGGTTGAACCTCAAGGTGCAGGGCACCCGTTTCATGCAGGCGAAGGACATTGAGCGGCGCATCACGGGGCTGAACCTGCGAAGCAAGAGTTCGAATATAGCGGCGCTGCAGTTGGCCGACCTCGTGGTGACGCCGATTGGCCGCACGGTGCTCGGCAAGGCGGTAAAAGAGGACTACCGGATCATTGAGGAGAAGTTCCGGCGCAGCCCGCACGGACGTGTGGATGGCTACGGACTTGTGGTACTGCCCAAATGAAAAGGGCCAGCCCCCGCTACGCAGTGACAAGCCCACGACCGAATTATGGGTGCCAATCGCGACTTGCGCAAATTTATTTGACGGGCTACCGCTCGTTCGTCGCGATCGATGGATTGGGCCACCGCCGCAACAGCATCGAAACCTTGGGGCGCGGCACGCTGAAGATTGCCCGCTTGATGCAGGAGTTCGGGCATGAACCGCCGACGGTGGCCTTGCGGCAAGGGGCAGTGATCGTGACCTTCGGATTGCCGGGGAAAATGACAGGGAAAACGATAGGGAAACTACGGGGAATCGACAGGGAAACGCCCCAGATAGCGCTGCTACTCGATAAGTCCGAAAGTGCAGTGAAACGCGCTACCAGAAAACTCAAGGAAGCGGGTCGCCTGATGCGTATCGGCCCGGACAAGGGCGGGTACTGGAAGGTGATCGAGTGAGCAGTTTCACCGAATCCGTCGTCGAAGACGCCGCCCTGGCCTGGCTCGAAGCGCTCGGCTATGCGGTGCTGCACGGCCCGGACATCGCGGCGGGCATGCCGGGCGCGGAGCGCAGCGACCCGGACTATCGCGACGTGGTGCTGGAGCGGCGGGTCCGGGATGCGCTGGCGACGCTCAACCCTGTCCTGCCGGCCGAAGCACTGGACGACGCCTTCCGCAAGCTCATGCGCGGCGATGCGCCGTCATTGGTGGAGCGCAACCGCGCCCTGCACCGCATGCTGGTCGATGGCGTGACGGTGGAGTACCGCCGCAAGGATGGCTCGATTGCCGGGGCGCAGGCGCGGGTCATCGACTTCGACAAACCCGACAACAACGACTGGCTGGCCGTGAATCAGTTCACCGTGGCGGACGGGCAGCACACGCGCCGTCCGGACGTGGTGCTGTTCCTCAACGGCTTGCCGCTGACCGTGATCGAGTTGAAGAACCCCGCCGACGAAAATGCGACGGTGTGGTCGGCCTTTCAGCAGCTCCAGACCTATCAGGCCCAGATTCCGGCGCTGTTCGTCAGCAACGCGGCGCTGGTGGTTTCCGACGGTGTGCAGGCGCGCATCGGCTCGCTCGGCGCGGGCAAGGAATGGTTCAAGCCCTGGCGCACGATCGCCGGGCGCGAGGACGCCTCGGTGAAATTGTCCGAGTTGCAGGTGGTGCTGGAGGGTGTGTTCGAGAAGCGCCGTTTCCTTGACCTGCTGCGCTACTTCATCGTGTTCGAGGATTCCGCCGTCGACGGCGGTGGCAAGATCGTCAAGAAGATGGCGGGCTACCATCAGTTCCACGCGGTGAACGTGGCGGTGGAAGAAACGCTGCGCGCGGCCCAGGCGCAGCGAGCAGCGGATGCAGCCTCCGGCCGCTACGAAGCAGGGCACAAGCCCGGCGGCGACCCCGGCGACCGGCGGGTGGGCGTGGTGTGGCATACGCAGGGCTCGGGCAAGAGCCTGACCATGGCCTTCTACGCCGGCCGGGTGATCCTGCATCCAACGATGGCCAACCCGACGATCGTGGTGCTCACCGACCGCAACGACCTCGACGACCAGTTGTTCGGCACCTTCGCGCGCTGCCGCGATCTGCTGCGCCAGCCGCCGGCGCAGGCGGCCGACCGCGTTGACCTGCGCGCGAAGCTGGCCGTCGCCTCCGGCGGGGTGGTGTTCACCACCATCCAGAAGTTTTTTCCCGAAGAGCGCGGTGACCGGCACCCGGTGCTCTCGGACCGGCGCAACATCGTCGTCATCGCCGACGAGGCACACCGCAGCCAGTACGACTTCATCGACGGCTTCGCGCGGCACATGCGCGATGCCTTGCCCCACGCTTCGTTCGTCGGATTCACCGGCACGCCGATCGAGAAGGCCGACGCCAACACGCGTGCCGTGTTCGGCGACTACATCAGCGTCTACGACATCCAGCGCGCCGTCGTCGATGGCGCCACGGTGCCGATCTATTACGAGAGCCGGCTGGCGAAGCTGGAATTGAAGGAATCGGAACGACCGAAGATCGACCCCGAGTTCGAGGAGGCGACCGAAGGCGAAGAAGTCGAGCGCAGGGAAAAGCTAAAGAGCCGCTGGGCGCAGCTCGAAGCCGTGGTCGGTTCCGAGAACCGCATCAAACTCGTCGCCCGCGACCTGGTGGAGCACTTCGAGAATCGGCTGGCGACGATGGACGGCAAGGCGATGGTGGTGGTGATGAGCCGCCGCATCGCCGTCGCGCTGTACCGCGAGCTGGCGGCCTTGCGCCCGGACTGGCATGGCGCGGACGATGAGCAAGGCGCGCTGAAAGTCGTGATGACCGGCTCGGCCTCGGATCCGCTCGACTGGCAGCCACATATTCGCAACAAGCCGCGGCGCGAGGCGCTGGCGGCGCGCTTTCGCGACGCGAGCGACCCGTTCAGGATCGTGATCGTGCGCGACATGTGGCTCACCGGCTTCGACGCGCCTTCGCTGCACACGATGTACGCCGACAAGCCGATGCGCGGCCACGGCCTGATGCAGGCGATCGCCCGCGTCAACCGCGTGTTCAAGGACAAGCCCGGCGGACTGGTGGTGGACTACCTCGGCCTCGCCGACGAGCTGAAGCAGGCGCTGGCGACCTACACGGAGGCGGGAGGCACCGGCAAGACCGCGCTTGACCAGAGTGAGGCCGTGGCCTTGATGCTGGAGAAGTACGAAGTCTGCCAGGGGCTGTTCCATGGCTTCGATTGGAGCGCGTGGGTCAGCGGCACGCCGCAGGCCCGGCTCTCTCTGCTGCCCGAGGCGCAGGAACATATCCTCGCCCAGGCGGACGGCAAGGCGCGGCTACTGCGTGCCGTTACCGAATTGTCCCAAGGCTTCGCGCTCGCGGTGCCGCACGAAGAAGCGCTGCGCATTTGCGACGACGTCGGTTTTTTCCAGGCGGTGCGCGCGGTCCTCGCCAAGAGCATGCCCGGCGAACGCAAGACGGACGAGGAACTTGAACTCGCCATACGGCAGATCATTTCCCGGGCAATGGTCTCCGACGAGGTCGTGGACATCTTTGCGGCGGCGGGTCTCAAGAAACCGGATATCTCGATCCTGTCGGACGAGTTTCTGACCGAGGTGCGCGGCATGCCCCAGCGCAATCTCGCCGTCGAGCTGCTGCAGAAGCTGATCAAGGGCGAGATCAAGGCGCGGGGCAAGCGCAACGTGGTCCAGGCGCGCTCGTTCGCGGAGCTTCTCGAACAGGCGGTGCGCAAGTACCAGAACCGCGCCATCGAAACGGCCCAGGTGATCGAGGAGCTGATCCAGCTTGCAAAAGACATGCGAGCGGCCGGCGCGCGCGGCGAGCAACTCGGCCTTTCGGATGACGAACTGGCTTTCTACGACGCGCTGGAAACCAACGACAGCGCGGTCAAGGTGCTCGGCGATGACACGCTCAAGACGATTGCCCGCGAGCTGGTCGCGACCGTGCGCAAGAACGTGACCATCGACTGGACCGTTCGCGACAACGTCCGGGCGCAACTGCGGGTCTTCGTGAAGCGCATCCTGCGCAAGTACGGCTACCCGCCGGACATGCAGGAGAAAGCGACGCAGACGGTGCTGGAACAGGCCGAAGTGCTGTCCGAGGGGTGGGCCACGTCATGACAGGCGCGAACATGCGGATCCACGAAACCATCGCCGGCCTGCGCGCCGCACTGAAATCCGCCGGCCGCGTTGCACTGGTGCCGACCATGGGCAACCTGCACGAGGGCCACATCGCGCTGATGAAGCAGGCGCGCGGCCACGGCGATTCGGTGGTGGCGACCATCTTCGTCAACCGGCTCCAGTTCCGCCCCGGCGAGGACTTCGAGAAATACCCGCGCACCTTCGCGGCCGACTGCGAAAAGCTCGAGGCGGCCGGCGTCGATTTTCTCTTCGCGCCGACCGAGGCCGAAATGTACCCGCGGCCGCAGGGCTTCCACGTCGAGCCGCCGCCGGAACTGGCGAACATCCTCGAGGGCGAATTCCGCCCCGGCCATTTCCGGGGCGTGGCCACCGTGGTCATGAAGCTGTTCCAGATCGTACAGCCGGACGCGGCGCTGTTCGGCAAGAAGGACTGGCAGCAGCTCGCGGTCATCCGCGCCATGGTGCGGGACCTGAACCTGCCCATCGAGATCGTGGCCGGGGAGACGGTGCGGGCTCCGGACGGGCTGGCGCTGTCCTCGCGCAACGGCTATCTCTCCGAAGCGGAGCGGGCCGAGGCCCCCAGGCTGCACCGGGTTCTGACGAAAGTCGTGGAGGCGATCCGGGCCGGAAACCGCGACCGGGCGGGGCTCGAAGCCGCCGCCGTCGCCGAATTGCGGGCGGCTGGCTGGATTCCGGACTATATTGCGGTACGTAATCGGATTGATCTACAATTGCCGCCCCGCCACGAATCCATCGATCCGGGCGAGGCCGACCTCATAGTGCTGGCCGCGGCGCGGCTGGGAAGTACCCGACTCATCGACAACCTGGAAGTCTAGGACCGCGACAATGCAACGCATGATGCTGAAATCCAAGCTGCACCGCGTCACCGTCACGCAGGCCGAGCTCCATTACGAGGGTTCCTGCGCCATCGACGAGGACCTGCTCGACGCGGCCGACATCCGGGAATACCAGCAGATCGAGGTCTGGAACATCAACAACGGCGAGCGGTTCACCACCTACGCCATCAAGGCCGAGCGCGGTTCCGGAACGATTTCGGTCAATGGAGCTGCCGCCCGCAAGGCCTCCGCCGGCGACCTGCTGATCATCGCAACCTTCGCCTCCTACAACGAGATCGAGCTGGCCCGGTTCAAGCCGGACCTGGTGTATGTGGATGCGAGGAACCGCATCACGCATCATAGTAGGAACATTCCGGCACAATCCGCAGCCCAGGCCGCCTGAAGGCGGCCCGGTCTGAGACAACGCGGCGGCCAGCTACCGCCCGGTAACGGCCGGCAGCGCCTTGGCCACTTCCTTGACGATAAGCCAGCGGCCGTCGAGTTTTTCCCACTCCAAGGTCTTGAGCGTCACGTCGGCGTAGCCGGCGGCGCGATAGGTCTGCCTGAAAGTGGCGGCGGCATGGCCGGCATCGCGTACGGCGACTTTGACGTCGGCGATATCCAACTGGATATCGCCAGCCCGCTCGATGATGCGCTTGCGCTTGCCTGCCCAGGCTTTCCGGCTGCCGCCGTCGGTCGGCGCGAAGGCCGGAGCGTAGGCGTCCAGATAGGCTTGCAGGTCGCGACTCGACCAGGCCTTGGCCCATGCCTCGATCGCCTGCGCAATCTCGGCCTCGGCAGCCGGCGGCTCCTCCCGCACCGACGGCGCCTCCGGGGGCTGCGGCGCCAGGTCCTTGAGCATTTCCATGGCCCGGGCATCCAGGGCCGCCTTGTTGGCGACATAGAGCGTCGGCGTTTCGACCGGGCATCGTTCGTCCGCTTCTTCGGCACTGTCCCATGATTCGACCTCCGGCTGCATATCCTGCTCGATCCGGGACAGGCCGAGGGCGCCCAGCAGGGTGCCGATGCCGGCTTGAGCGCGGGCATGGGCGATGCCCAGGTCGTATTCGGCGTTGGCATAAGCGCGCTTGGCCTGGAACAACTCATTCTCGGAGTCGAGCAAGTCGAGCAGTGTGCGCTGGCCGATGTCGAATTGCTTACGGTAGGCGTCCCGAGCCTTTTCGATGGAGACCTGGTGCTGATCCAGGTAGCCCAGTTGTTCCCTGAGCTTGAGGATGTCGTTGTAGGCGATGGACAGGGTCTGCCGGGTGTCCCGGCAGGTCTTGTCCCTCAGGTCGCGGGCGACGTTGAGTTGCTCGGCGTACTGGCGCGAGCGAGCGATGTCGCTCTTGCCGTTGAAGAGGTTCCAGGTGAGGACGACTTCGGCGGTATCGGTGGCATGCGATCCGATGTAACCGTTCAGGTCGCTGCCCCGTTCACTCTTGAGGCGAAGATCGACGCGCGGCTGGTAGGCGGCCTTGCGCACGTCGGCGGCGGCTTGGGCGGAGCGGACGTTCTCGATGGCGGCGCGCAGGGCGGGATGCCGGCGCTGGAGCGTTTCAACGGCCGCTTTGACGCCGTCCGGCAGGCCCTTGATCATGAGGGGAGGTTCGGCGAGTTCCTGGCCGGGGGCGGCGCCGACGAGCCGCTGAAAGCGGGCGCTGACGTCATGCAGGTTGGAGGTTTCCGTCAACAGGTTGGCTTCGGCCAGAGCCAGCCGACCGGAGGCCTGTTCCAGGTCGACCTTGCGGCCGACGCCGGCCTGCACTTTCTGCTGGATCTGTTCCAGCACGGAGCGGTGGCGGACGTAGTTGTCCTCGGCCAGCACGACCAGATTGCGGTAGCGCAGGACGTCGAGGTAGGCGCGGGCGGCTTCGAGGGCGATGGTCTCGGAGGTGTCCTGGAGTTCGAACAGGCGCACCCGCCGGGCGTAGTCGAGGCGAGCGACTTCGCTCCGGGTGCCGAAGCCGTCGTAGAGCATCTGGGTCAAGGTCAGGGCGGTGGAGGAACGGCTGTAACTCCTGTTCATGTTGGGATCGTTGCGATCCTCTTGCCCCGCCGCCGCCGTCAGGTCCACCTTTGGCAGGTAGCTTCCGAAGGCCACTTCCCGCTCTTCCGCCGCCGCCTTGTAGGCGTGCCAGCGCGACTGGACTTCGGGATGGCTCAATACCGCCTGCTGTGCGGCGTCCCTGAGCGTCTGAACCTGCGCGGCCGCCAAGGCCGGCAACGCCAGCAAAAAGAACAACCATGTCTTGCGGTACATGTGTGAGCTCCCGAAAAAGAGAAAATATGATGCCGATTTGCCTCAAAGTGAGAATTCTAATACGTCATGATCAAACATGCACATCCTGTTCCAACAGGCTCTCGCTTATCATTCCGCCATGACCGCCATCCGACACCGGGATCGCTCAGTCACCGTGGCGCACCATCCGGGCGGCTGGCGGCCGGTTCTGGCGGCGGTTGCGGGAAGCGCCATCGTTGGCGCCGCATGCGCGCTCGATTTCGACCGCCTGCTGGCCGGCATCGGCCAGAGGTTCGGACCGGCGGCCGTCGCGTCGTTCCGGGATTGGCGCCGACTGCTCGATGAAGCCCCCGCCCTTTCCGTCCCGGACAAGCTCAGGCGCGTCAACGAGTTCTTCAATCGGCGCATCCTTTTCCTGGACGACATCAAGGTGTGGGGGCAGAGTGACTACTGGGCCACCCCCCTGGAAACCATCGGCAAGGGGCAGGGCGATTGCGAGGACTTCACCATCGCCAAGTATTACACCCTGCTCAATGCCGGCATGCCAAACGAGAACCTGAGGCTGGTCTACGTCAAGGCCCGCATCGGCGGGCCTTCCAGCACCGTACAGCAGGCCCACATGGTGCTGGCCTGGTACGCCACGCCTGATGCCGAGCCGCTGGTGCTCGACAACCTGATCACCGACATCCGCCCCGCCAGCCGTCGTCCGGACCTGCAACCGGTGTTCAGCTTCAACAGCCAGGGCATCTGGCAGGGCGCCGGCGGCGGGGCGCCAAGCGCCGCCGCCGGCCCCGGCCGCCTGTCGCGCTGGCAGGACCTCCTGCAACGCGCCCGCGCCGAAGGATTTGATTGAAGGATTTTGAAAGGAAACGCCATGTCGATGTATCGTCAATTGTGGCTCGCCATCATCGTCAGCATGTGCCTGGCCCTGGCCGGAAGCCTCTTTGCCTCGCTGCTGTCGGCCCGGGGCTATCTGGAGCAGCAGCTCGGCATGAAGAATGCCGACAACGCCGCCGCCCTCGCTCTCGCCTTGAGCCAGCAGAGCCCGGATGCGGTGATGGTGGAACTGGCCGCGGCCGCCCTGTTCGACAGCGGCCATTACGAATCGATTCACGTCACCGACCCCTTCGGGAAAACCATCGTCGAACGAACGGCGCCGACGGATGAATACGACGTCCCCGCCTGGTTCGCCCGCAGCCTGCCCATAAAGGCCCCGCCCGGCGTCGCCCGAATCAGCAGCGGCTGGAAGCAGTTCGGCACCGTCACGCTGGTCAGCCACAGCCGCTTCGCCTATCGCGCCCTCTGGAAAAGCGCCCTGGAAATGCTGGGTGCGCTGGTGCTGGCCGGCATCATCGGCGGCCTGCTCGGCAGCATGATCCTGCGCCGGCTGCGCCGGCCTCTCCAGGCGGTCATCGACCAGGCCCGGGCCATCACCGAGCGGCGTTTCATCACCATCCCGGAACCCGAAGTGCCCGAACTGCGCCAATTGGCCGGCGCCATGAACGCCACCGTCGAGCGACTGAAGGCCATGTTCGACGAGGAGGCCGCGCGCTTGGAGGCCGTTCGCCAGGAAGCGAACTTCGATCCGCTCACCGGCCTGGCCAACCGCGACTACTTCATGGCCCGGCTGCGCGCCGTGGCGGAATGCGACGAATCGACCGGCGGCTCGCTGTTCCTGGTGCGCATCGCCGATCTGGCCGACATCAATCGGCGGATCGGCCGCGCCGCCACCGACGATTTGCTGCGGCGCATCGGCAGTGCCGTGGGCGCCCGTACCGGGCAGCATGCCGACGGCCTGGCCGGCCATCTCAACGGCGCTGACTTTGCCCTCCTGCTGCCGGGCGGGCACGGCGCCCGGATAGTGGCCGACGATCTGCTCCAGTCCCTGGTACAGGAGGCTTCCCCGTTCATCGAGCACGGCCCCACCGCCTTCATCGGCTTCGGTAGCTTCGGCTGCGACCGGAAAATGGACAGCCTGCTCGCCCAGGTGGATGCGGCCCTGGCCGGCGTCCAGGCCGAGGGCGCCAATGGCGTTCGCGAAGCCGTCCTGGCCGGCGACGACGAGGTGCCGAGGAGCGCGGGACAGTGGGCGCAATTGATCCGCCGCGCTCTCGATCAGCACTGGGTTCGGCTGATCGACTTCCCCGTCACCGATATGGCCGGCGGCCTGATCCACCGCGAATGCCCCCTGCGCCTGATGCTCGACGGCAAAGGCGAATGGCTGCCGGCCGGACGCTTCCTGCCCATGGCGGAGCGGCTCAAGCTGACCCCGGAGATCGACCTGGCAGCCGTCACCCTCGGCCTGGAACAACTCTCGGACAATCCGGCCGCGCCCGGCCTCGCCGTCAACCTCTCGGCCAGTTCCATCCACGACGGGAATTTCCGCCGCCAGCTGCGCACCCTGCTCGACGGGCAGCACGCCGCCGACCGCCTATGGCTGGGAGTGGCCGAGACGGGCGCACTCAAGTACCTGAGCGACTTCCGCCTGTTCTGCCGCGAATTGGACGGCACCGGCTGCAAGCTCGGCCTCAAACACTTCGGACGACAGTTCAGCCAGATCGGCCAGCTGCACGATCTGGCGCTGGACTACCTGAAGGTCGACGCCAGCTTCGTCCGCGGCATCGACGGCCACGCCGGCAACCAGGCCTTCCTCAAGGGGCTCGCCGGCATCGCGCACGGCATCGGCCTCACGGTACTCGCCGAAGGCGTGCTCAGCGAGGCGGAACTGGCCACCCTGGCGGAACTGGGCTTCGACGGCGCCACCGGGCCGGCGGTGAAGGACACCGCGCCATAAAGCGCTGCCGGTCCGCCGCCTCAGCGTTCCGTCAGGGCCATCTGCTTGGCTCGCAGCACGGGCTTCAGGAGGTAGGAGAGGATGCTTTTCTGGCCGGTGATGATGTCCACTTCGGCGACCATGCCGGGGATGATGGGCAGGTTGTCGCCCAGGGTGGGCCGGGTGGTCCGTACGCGAACGATGTAGAAGGTGTTGCCTTTCTCGTCGGTCACCGAGTCGGCGCCGATGTGCTCCAGCGTCGCCTCCAGCCCGCCGTAGACGGAGAAGTCGTAGGCGGTGAAGCGCACCATGGCCCGCTGGCCCGGCCGCAGGAAGGCGATGTCCTTGGGCAGCACCTTGGCCTCCAACAGCAGGTTGTCCTCAAGCGGCACCACCTCGACGACATCCCGGCCGGGCTGGACGACGCCGCCGACGGTATTGACCAGCAGGCGCTTGACGGTGCCCCTCACCGACGAACGCAGGGCCGCATGCTTGACCCGGTCCTCGATGCCGACGCTGCTCTCGGAGATGGCATTGAGCTTGGCGGCGGCATCGGCCAGTTCCTTGCCGACCTCGTTGCGGAAGGCCAGTTCCACTTCCTGGATCTTGCGGCTGGCCTCGGCGATGGCCGCCTGGCTGCGAAATATCTGCGCCGCGGCCATGTCGCGCTCGCCCCGGAAGCGGGAGGTGTCCCGCTCCAGGCGCAACAGCTCCACTTCGGAGACAGCGCCCGAGCCGAGCAGCGGTTTGGTCACGGCCAGTTCCCTCGCCGTCAGCTCGTAGGCCTGGACGGCCTGCTCGCGCCTGGCGCGCATCTCTGCCAGTTCCTGCTGGCGCTGGGTCATCTGCTGGCGGGCGATGGAGACCTGGGCCGCCAGGCTTGACCTGGACGTCTCGTACATGCGCCGCTCCTCGTCCACGGTCTTCGGATCCTCCTTGAGGACTTCCTCGGGCGCTTCGAAGGGCTTGTTCTCTGCCAGTGCGCGCAGCCGGGCCACTTTCGCCAGGAGCGCCAAGTGCTGGGCGCGGCTCTCCCGCGCGGAAGACTCGAAGCGCGTCGGATCGATGCGCAGGAGGATCTGGTCCTTCTCGACGACCTGCCCCTCCCGCACGAGGATCTCCTCGACGATGCCGCCGTCCAAGCTTTGCAACACCTGCAATTGCCGGGAGGGGATCACCTTGCCCTCGCCGCGTGTGATCTCGTCGATCCGCGCCACGGCCGCCCACGCGACGAACACGGCGAAGACAACGCCGACGCTCTTGAGCAGCACCTTCGCCCGCAGGGGCTCCTGCTGCTTGATGACGTAGTCGGCGTCGCGGATGAAATCGGTTTCCAGGTGGTCCGGATCCGATCTCCAGTCCATAAGCCAGCCATGCAGCCTCTTGGCCGCGGAGAGCAACCGAAGCTTCATGAAGCCCTCCCAACCTTGCCTGACTGGAGCGCATCCAGCACCTTGCCGCGCGGCCCATCGGCCAGGATGCGGCCATCGTCGATGACGATGACGCGGTCGGCCAGTTCCAGCAGGCTCAGGCGATGGGTGACGATCAGCAGCGTCTTGTGGGCGGCATAGCGCCGCAGCCGCTCCTTGAACTGGGCCTCGGTGGTGAAGTCCATCGAGCTGGTCGCCTCGTCCAGCAGCAGCACCGGCGGATCGAGCAGCGCAGCGCGGGCGACGGCGACGCCCTGGCGCTGGCCGCCGGAGAGGGACTCGCCCCGCTCGCCGATCAGCATGTCGTAGCCGCGTGGATGCCGGTCGACGAATTCGGCAAGCCCGCCCACCTCCGCCGCCGCGATCACCGCCCGGTCGTCGGCGTAGGGCGCGCCGATGGTGATGTTCTCCCGCAGGGTGCCGTAGAACAGCAGGCAGTCCTGGGCCACGTAGCCGACGTTGCGCCGCAGGTCGGCCGGGTCGAGCTGGCGCAAGTCGACACCGTCGATGCGCACCGCCCCCTCATCCGGCACATGCAGGCCAAGGATCAGCTTTTGCAGCGTGGTCTTGCCGGAACCCACCCGACCGATCACCACCACATGCTCGCCGGACCGGACGTGGAAGGAAATCCCACGCAGGGCCTCGTCGTCGGCGCCAGGATAGGTGAAGTGGACATCCCGGAACTCGATTTCGCCGCGTAGTTCGGGGCGATGGATGAAACCCGCCTCGTTGGCCCGTTCGGCCGGCACAGCCATCGTCTGTTCCAGGGAAGTCAGCGCCGTCCTGGCATTCTGGAACTGCATCAGCAGGCCCACCATCTGACCCAGGGGCGCCATGGCCCGGCCGGCCAGCATGGTGCAGGCGATCAGGCCGCCCATGCTGAGCATGCCGTAATGGATCAGGTACACCCCGACCACCACGGTGGCGACATTGATGAACTGCTGGATCGTCATCGCCCCGTTGACCGCCGAAGCCGACAGGAGCCGCAGCTGCGCCGAGGTGCGGGCCAGGAAGGCCGCCGAATCCTCCCACTTGGCCTGCATCCGGCTCTCGGCGCCGTGGGCCTTGATGGTTTCCAGCGCCGTCAGGCTCTCGACCAACGTCGCATTGCGCAGCGCGCTGGCGCGGAAGGTGCTCTCGGACAACTCGTGCATCTTGTGCTGGATGACGTAGCCATAGATCGCCACGGCAATGATGCCGACGATGGGCGCAAATACCAGCGGCCAGGATATCCAGGCCATCACCAGCAGGAACAGCAGGGCGAAGGGCAGGTCGATCAGCGCCGTGATGGTGGCCGAGGCGACGAAGTCGCGCACGGTCTCGAAGGAGCGCAGCGTGGCGGCGAACGAGCCCACCGAGGCCGGCCGCTGGGCCAGGCGCATGCCGAGCACCCGCTCCATGATCATGGCCGAGAGCTTGAGGTCGATGCGCGCGCTGGCGAGGTCGATGAAATGGCCGCGCAGCAGGCGCAGCACGTAGTCGGTGCCCATCACCAGCACTAGGCCGGCCGCCAGCATCCAAAGCGTCTCGACCGCGAAGTTGGGCACCACCCGGTCATACACGTTCATGGTGAACAGGGGCAGCGCCAGGGCGAACAGGTTGATGAGCACCGCAGCCACCAGGACGTCCCGGTATACGGGCCACTGCTCGAGCATGGTGCCCCAGAACCAGTGGCGCTGCGGCACCTCGCCGAGGGAGGGCGTGCGCTGATCGAAACGGAAGTGGGGGCGGGCGAAGATGGCGATGCCGGCGTAGCGGGCCGCCAGTTCCTCCCGTCCCAGCGAGACGGAGCCCTGGCCGGTGTCGGGGAACAGCAGGCGGGCTTGGCCGCGCCCCTCGTCCCATCCCGTCAGCAGGCAGGCCTCGTTGCCCTCGAGGAGGAGCACCACCGGCAGCAGGGCGTCGTCGATCCGGTCGAGGGAACGGCGCACCACCTTGCTGGCGAAACCGGCGCGGGCCGCCGCGCGGCCGAACAGCGAAGGGGTCAGGCCGCTTTCCGGCATCGGCAGGCCCGCGACCAGCGCCGTCGCCGTGCTCGGCCGTCCATGGATACGGGTCAGTTCGAGCAAGCAGCTGAGAAGGGGGTCATGGTGCAGCAGATCCTCCCGCAGCCCCACGCCCGCGTCGGCCGCCACTCCCCGCTCTTTGTCCGATGTCATCGGCCGCATTCTATACGGCAATCCCCCCGGTCGGCTCTAGTGGCTGGTTCCCGCCGAGCGCGTGATTTTGTTGAAAAGGTTGTACTTGCCCACCGGCTTGTCCATCGGGATGCGCTTCACTTCCTTGAAGGTGGAGGCGTCGAAAACGATCAGCGCCCCGCCGTCGGTCTTGCGTTCCCACAGGCTGGCCAGTGCGTATTTGCCGTCGCGGGTGAATTCGATATGGGCCAGCGTCTTGCCTGGGCTGACTTTCACCTCGGCCACTTTCTCCAGGCTACGCTTGTCGATGACCTGAAGCGTGTCCTTCGCCTTGCTCATCATCGAGTCCGTCCAGGCGTAGGGCGTGTTCTCGTGGCTCCTCATGAAGAAGCCGGGGCCGAGGGTGGGGATCGTTTTCACCAGCGACCCGTCCTTCATGTCGATGACGCTGATCACGCCTTCCTTGAGATTGGGCGAGGCCATCACGGACCTGCCGTTCCAGTCCCAGGTGATGCCCGAGCCCAGGTGGGGCATGCCGGGCAGCGTGAGATCGGCCACCTTCTTCCTCGCATCGAGGTTCACCACCTGCCCCTTGCCCGCGGAGCGCGAGGCGCCCATCAACTCCGTGTAATCCTGGCTGAAGAAGAAGTCGTCGAGCACCTCGGAAAGCGGGGTGCGGCGCGGATTGAGGAAGCCCGGGATGAACGAGCCCTCCTTGAGCTGGAAGTCGTGGATGACGCCGGTGGGAATGTCCGCGACGTGCGGATCGTAGCTGATCTCCCAGACCTCCGGCACGTCCTTCAGCGCCGCCACGAAGCTCTTGCGCGGCACGGCGTCATAGACGGCGGAAACACGCGAGGACTCCTTGCCTTCCCTGTCCTTCACCGGATGAATCTTCAGCAGGTTTAGGTCGGCGTCGAGCAGAACGAGGGTGTGCGGCAGATAATTGGCGACGGCCACATATTTTCCGTCGCCGGAGACGGCGACGTTGCGGGTGTTGATGCCGGCGCGGATCTCGGCGACGATCTTGAGGTTCCACAGGTCGAACTTGGATATCCAGCCGTCGCGCGAGGCGAGGAAGACGTAGTGGCCGTCCGGCGTGAACTTCGGGCCACCGTGCAGCGCGTAGCGCGTCGGCACGCGCGCGATGGGTTCCAGGCGGTCGCCGTCGAGCACCGTGATGTGGTGGTCGCCTGTCTCGACGACGATGAACATGTTCATCATGTCGACGCCGTCGAACGCGGCCGATGGCCTGTCGGGCAGGCCCGTGTGATGCACGATGCGCGAAGCCCGCATCTGCGCCTCGGTCCAGTCGGGTCTCGGCGTCACCGGCGTGTAGACCCAGTCGGTCAGCGCCGCGATCTCCTCCTTCGTCATCTTGTCGGCAAAGGGCTGCATCTGCGTGGCCGGCAGGCCATTGGCAATAGCCTTCACCGCCGCAGGCTTTCTCAGGCGCTCCAGGCTTTCCGGCAGCAGCGCCGGGCCGGTCAGCCCCAGGCGATCCGGGCCGTGGCAGACGGCGCAGTGGGTCTGGTAGTTCTGCGCCGGTTCGGCGGCAAGGACCGTCGTCGCGGCCAGGGTGGTGAGTGCCGCAAAAAGAAAATAGGGGACAGACCCCAATTTTATGAATCTCAAAATCGGGGTCTGTCCCCTATTTTCTGGCTCGATGGCTTTCATGTATTCACTCCGATTTCTTCGTCGGTCAGATAACAGCCGGGGTCTTCGGCCCAGGGATCGCCCGTGGTCTGCTGGGCGCGCACGCGCGTGTTGCCGTTGCAGATCGCGAGATAGGCGCAGGCGGCACAGCGCCCCTTGACCGGCCTCGGGCTCTGCTTGAGGCCGGCCATCAGCGGGTCGGACACATCCTGCCAGATATCGCCGAACGGCCGCTCGCGCACGCTGCCGAGCGTGTGGTGCCACCACATCGTGTCCGGGTGGACGTTGCCTTGGTTGTCGATGTTGGCGACATTTACGCCGCTGGCGTTGCCGCCCCACTGTTCGAGCTTCGCCCGGATATGCGCCTCGCGTTCCGGAAAGCGGCGGCGCACCCAGTGGAACAGCCAGACGCCGTCGGCATCGTTGTTGCCCGTGGTGAATTCGCTCTTGTGCCCCTTCTGCTGGTGGCGCCAGCAGGTCTCGAACAGCAGGTCCATCGCCTCGCGCGTCATCCGGTGGTGCGCGTCGTCCCGGCGGTTCTTGTTGCCGCGCCCGGCGTAGTTGAGATGGGAGAAGTAGAAACGGTCGACGCCCTCCTCCTCCACCAATCCGAGCAGCCCGGGCAGATCGGCAAAGTTGTCCTGCGTCAGCGTGAATCGCACGCCGACCTTCAACCCGGCGTCGCGGCACAGGCGGATGCCCGCGAGCGAGGCGTCGAATGCGCCCTCCATGCGGCGGAACCTGTCGTGCGTGGCACCCAGTCCGTCGAGGCTTACGCCGACGTAATCGAAATCGACGTCGGCGATCTTTCCCACCATCGCCTCGTCCATCAGCGTTCCGTTGGAGGAGAGCGCGGTATAGAAGCCCATCGCCTTGGCCCGCTTTCCGATCTCGAAGATGTCGGGCCGCAGGAGCGGCTCGCCACCGGAGAGGATCAGGCAGGGCACCCCGAACGCCTTGAGGTCGTCCATGACGCGGAAGATCTCGTCGGTGGGAAGCTCCCCCGAGAAGTCCTTGTCGGCCGATATGGAATAGCAGTGCTTGCAGGTGAGGTTGCAGCGGCGCACCAGGTTCCAGATCACGACCGGACCCGGCGGGTTCCTTCCCGTACCGACCGGCGTCGGCGCGGCGATCTCCTCCATGAACCGGGAAATGCGGAACATGGCGCCGCCCGCGCAACTACTTCAGCGCAGCTTCGAAGGCGGCATCCATGTCCGCCTTCCTCAGGAGTCCGAGCTTCTTGTGGACCACCCGGCCATTGCGGTCGAGCACCAGCGTGTAGGGCAGGCCGGCCTTGGGATTGCCCAGTGCCTGCATCAGGGGAATGCCCTTGTCTTTCGACAGCAGCACCGGGTAGTCGATTTCATAGGCTCTGGCGTAGCCGTTCACGGCCCCGGCGTTGTCCTCGATGGCGATGCCGACCACTTCGAGCCCCTTGCCCTTATATTTCGCCCGCGCCCTGATGAGCTCGGGAATTTCTTCCTTGCAGGGACCGCACCAGCGCGCCCAGAAATTCACCACCAGAGGCTGGCCCTGGAAGGCCGACATTGCGATCGGCTTGTCGTCAAGGTCGTGGAGTCTGGCAGAAAACAGCGGCGCGGTTGAGGGCATCGATTCCTGGGCGAAGACCGACGACACCTCCACCAGCAATGCCGCCAGCGCGAACAGGGAGTGTTTCAAGGCAGATCCCCGCGGCGGAAGAGGAAGTAGCCCAGCGTTGCCGCGCCCAGGCCCAGCACCGTCGGATAGAGCAATGCGAAGACCATGTAGCCCGCCGCGCCAAAGGTATCGAGGATGACGTAGGCCGACGGACCCAGCACGATCAACTGGGGATCGAACAAGACCAGCGCCGCCGTGCGGAAGACCTGGAGGGGATTGGCGAGCGCGATGCCGACGACCGTTTCCGGCTCCAACCGACCCTGGATCATCACGCCGAGCAGGATCAGATCGAGGAAAAGCAGCAGCACCAGCCAGGTCATGAAGGCGGCGCCCTGGGCCATGTCGGTGCTACGCGCCATGGCCGAGATCAGCATGCCGATGCCGAGGAAGCAAGCGGCCATGGCGGCCAGCAGCGCCGTGTAGTAGCCGAACATGCCCCAGGGAATTTCTATTTCCTTGAACAGTGCGATCACCACGGACATCAGCATTGCCAGAAACACCGGCGCAAAGATGACCAGGTAACGGCCGAGAATCTTGCCCCAGAACCAGGCGCCGAGCGAGACCGGCAGCGACAGCAGGTATTCGAAAACGCCCGCTTCGCGGTCGCCCGCCACCGAACGCACGGTGGTGATGAGCACGAAGATCGGCAGGATCGCCATGGTCAGCTGGATATAGGTGACCAGCAGGCGCGACAAGCCGATGAAGCCCAGCACGCGCGACTCGGTAAGACCGAACAGGAACAGCAACGCGACGATGCCGCCGAACACCAGCGTGTAGATCAAAAACCAGCGGGCGCGCAGGGATTCGACGATGTCGAGTTTGGCGGTCAGCCAGAGTTGTTTCATTGAGCTATTTCCCCTTCGCCAGCACGTGTTCGCTCATGGAGACAAAATCCATCGATCCGGCTTCCGGATGCGGCCGGGCGCCGAAGTTGTAGCCCATGGGCGAGGTCTTGGCGATGTATTGAGCGTTGCGCGGATCGAGCCAGCGCACATCGTTGCCACGGCTGTCCGCATCGGCTACCCACATGCGGGTAGACGCTTCCCTCATCCATGGGTAATCAGCCGCCTTGTCACGCAGCCAGAAGGAAAGGCACCCGACGTCGTCGAACTTGAACACTGCGTTCTTCGGTCCGCCGCGTATCTCGGCGGCGAAGCGACGATCCGAGATCACCATGCTGCATCGCACGCAGATGTCGCGGTCCCAGACGATCGGCTGCATGTCTTCCGGCCAGCCATCCTTGTGCCCGCAGGCCGCAAGCATCGCGGCGATCGGCGTCATGGCGAAACCGGCGGCGAGGAAGCGGCGGCGATTCATCTAGCTTCCCGTCTCCGTCAGCTCGATGTGGCTGATGACGGCCACGTAGCGCGAAGTCATGCCGATGAAGCGCAGCCTGTCGGGGCCGGCGACCTGGCCCGACCATTCGAGGCCCCCGCCGAGATCGTCGAAATTCCAGGCGGCAAGCGCCTTGGACAAGGCCGCCTCGGGGCGCTTGACCGAGATGCGGCAGTCGAGCATGCCGGACAACGAAACATCGTCGGCGACGCGGTCGTCCAATACCACCTTGCCCAGGTCCAGTTCGACGACGCGGTTGACCAGCGACGATACCTCGTTCAGGCGATGGCTGGAGATCAGCATGGTGGTGTCGTCCTGCCGCTCGGCCAGAAGCTCAAAGAATATCTTGCGCGCCTCGGGATCCAGATTGGCCGCCGGCTCGTCCATCACCAGCACCTTCGCGTCACGGCCCAGCGCGATGGCGATCAGGAGTTTCTGCTTCATGCCGCCGGAGAGCTTGACGAAGGGCCGGTGCCGCACCGCCTCGACATCGAGGCCGAGACGCCCGGCCAACGCATCGATGCGGCGCGGGTCGGTGCCGCACAGCTGCGCCGCGAAGCCGATCAACTGCCCCACCGGCATCTTCAACGGCGGCGGCAACTGGGGCACGAAGCCGATGCTGCCCAGCACGGCCGTCCGCTCCCGGCGCGGGTCGCGGCCCTCGATGGCGATGGCGCCATCGAAGGTGTATTCGCCCAGCAGGCAGCGGATCAGCGTGGTCTTGCCGGCGCCGTTGGAGCCGATCAGGGCGATGCGTTCGCCCAGGCCGATCTCCAGATCGATGCCGTCGAGGACGCGGGCACGGCGGAAAATTTTGGTGACGTTATTGAATCGGATCATGGTAGGGGCGAATTGTAACCGGCTTCCGTGCGCCGGTCTTGACTTACAGCAGTTTTGACAGCCCCTTGACGTCGAAAGCCAACGATCCGGTGGGGCAGGCATCGACGCACAGGCCGCAGCGCGTGCAATCGGGGCCGATCGGCACCTCGGTGTCGACAGCGCGCCCTTTGATGACGGTATCCAGCACATGGGGCACCAGACAGACCTTTCGACAGTCGCCTTCGTGGAAGCAGTTCTGGAGCCGGTACTTGATCCGCAAAGGAGAAACAATGCCGACCACGCCATAGGTCAGCCCGATCGGGCAGGCGTAGCGGCACCATGCGCGCTTCGAGAAGAACACCTCGAACACCAGCAGCGCCAGCACCCATAGGAGCGCCAAGCCAGGCCCGTAGATCAGGGCGCGAGAGAGAATGCCGGTCGGCGAGATCGCCTCGTAGACCGTGTAGCCGGTAGCAAAGGCCAGCAAGGCAAAGACGAGCCAGAATACGCTGCGCAGGCGCCGGTCGATGGTCTGGTCGGTTACCAGCTTTTTCCGCGCCAGCCAGAGATGCAGCTTCTCCGCCCACTCGGCCAGCAGGTGGTAAGGGCAAACCCAGGAACAGAACGTGCGCCCGCCGAACAGTATCCACAACACCAGCACCGTGCCCGTGCCGATCAGCAGGTTCATGATGATGTGCTTGTGTGCCAGCATCACCTGCAAGGCGGAGTTGAGGTCGATCAGGTGGAAGCCGATGAAACGCGAGGCCGTCAGCGCGCCTTCGAGTATCTGAACGTCGAAGCGGAAGGAAACCACGAACAGCAGGTTGGCAAGGATCAACGTGATCCAGCGCCGGTTGCGCCATTTGTGGCTGGGCTCGGCATGCGCGCGGGCATGGGCCTTTTCGGCGTTGAAATCCTTGTTGCCCTTCTTGTAAAAGTGGATTTCCTGGGCCTTGGGCGAGATATCGGTCGGCTTCTTCGGCTCGCGACCGAACATGACCATGATCTGGTCGAGAAAGCGGCGCTTCTGGATGTCGTTCATGCGCGCCATCCCTCGCCCGGAATCACCTCGATGCTTGCCGGCTCCGTCGGGCAGATCATCTCGCAGACGCCGCAGCCGACGCAGGGCTCATGCACCACCGGCGATTTGCGCTGGCTGCCGTCCGGCGCGAAAACCGTCTCGATGGAAATCGCGTTCTTGATCGGGCAGGCCTGCACGCACAGGTTGCAGAGCGAGACGTCGTAGGGATGGTCGGCGACCTTGATCGGCTTCCAGCGGTCGACGCTCATGTAGCGCAGCTCGCCATCGAATTGGGGGCCGCGCGCCTGGCCCTTGAACCCCTTGCCCTGGATGGCGAGACAGGATTCGGGGCGCGTCAGACGGGCGACGCCGATGCGCTCCTGGAGGTTGAGCGTCGGCTCGGCATCTTTCTCCTTGGCCAGCAGGATCGGTGCCGCGGCAAGCCTCGCACCATCGCGCACCGGCAGGAAGTCCGGCTTCTTATAGGTCAGCGAACCGGTCGGGCAAGCGAGGATGCACTGCACGGCATCGCAAGAGAAGTCGCAGGCCTGTTCGCGAGCGTCGATGTAGGGCACGCCAACGCCGAAGCCGTCGACCAGGTCGGCGAGCTTGATCGCCTGCACCGGGCAGACCTGCACACACTGGCCGCACTTGATGCAGCTGGACAGGAAATCCTTCTCGTCGAGCGCGCCGGGGGGGCGCAGGCGGCTTTTCCGCGCATAGGCCAGCGGCAGGAAACCGGACAGCGCCGCGCCCATGACGCCGCCGGTGAGCAGGATCGTGCGCAGCACGCGGCGGCGCGCCTGCTGCTGACGCTCTTTCGACAGCGGAGGCGGCGGCTTGCCAGCCGCCGGGGTTTCGGACGTCTTGCCTTCATCGCTCATGACTTCACTCCCGCCACGGGTTTGACGTGACGTGGACGCTCGTCCCGCAGCGTTAGTTCCGGTGAGGAGAAGGGCGCCAGCCGCTCGAGGAAATCCAGCAGCTCCATGACCGGAGAGGTCTTGAAGAAGCGCGCCGGAGGCATCTCGATCCAGAGCTGGTCGGCGTAGGCGTAGTACTCGTGCGGCGTATCGCCGATGCCGTCCCCGTTGCGGTCGAAGCCCTGGTAGTTGTCCCAGTAGTTGCCGCTCCAGCGGTTGAGGGCCTCATTGCCGCGGCCGGACTGAGCGACGTCGGTCAGGTTGCCCTCGAAGGTGTTGTCTGTGAAGACATTGCCGCCGAGCTCTGAGGTGAAGTGCACCGCGATGCCGTTGTAGGCGAAGCGGTTGTTACGGAAGCGGATCGTGGTGTTGGGCTGGAAGGGCGAAAGGTCCGAGCCGATGCCGACGGCGCTATAGATGATCTCGTTGCCCTCGATATCGGAATCGGAGGATTCCTTGAAGCCGATCGCCATGCCGGCCGCGCCGCTGGCATGCGAGATCACGTTGTTTCGCACATGGATCCTTTCGGTGTACATGAGATAGACGCCCACCGTGTTGTCGTAAAAGCGGTTGTTCTCGACCACGTTGTCTTTGGCGAACATGAAGTGGAACGAATAGCGGCTGCGCCGGCCGACGTTGTTGCGAAATACGTTCTGGCTCGAATACCACGCGACCATGTCACGCACGTCGACCACCTCGTTGCCCTCGAACAGGTTGCGGTAGCTGTACCACAGGCGCAGGCCATCTCCCCGGATGCCCAGTTCGTAGGGCTTCGAGCTGATGCGGTTGCCACGGATGGCGTTGTCATTGGACTGCTTGAGGTCAATGCCGAACAGGCAGTTGTCGATCACGAGGTTCTCGATCAAGTTGCGGCTGCCGCGCACGTCAAGGCAGGAGTCGTCGGTGTCGTGGGAACCGCCTGAACCGGTAAGCCGCAGACCGCGCAGGACCGAGTCGTCCGATTTCAGGAAGAACACGGTGCCCAGATCGCCGGCATCGATGGTCACCTGTCCGCCGCCTTCAATGGTCAGCGGCTTGTCGACCGTCACCGGCCCGGCGTAGGCGCCCGGTGGAGGACTGAGTACCGAGCCGGCGGGCGCCGCGTCCACCAGTTCCTGGAAGGGCCGCAGCCCGTGGATGCGCTTGTTGCGCTCATGGAGCATGTACTGTGGCTTGGGCCGATCCACATCGGCACGCACCCCGCCATGGGAAGCGGAAAGGGTGGCGCCCTCACCCTTCTCGGTCTCGTCCCCGCCGCCGATCACGCCCGAGGAACTGACGTTGAGCCTGGCGCTGGCGGCAAAGGCGATGACAAAGGCGGTCAGGCCGGCCAGGAATCGCTTGAATGCCATCGCCTGCAAACGCCCCCTCAGGCGCCGCCTCCCCCCTCGCGCAGCTGCTTGCGGCGCAGCAGCACGGCCAGCATCAGGCAGGCGAAGATGATCAGCAGCAGGCCGTAGCCCCAGTAAGGGTAGGAGAAGGTGGAGAACTGCGCCACCTTGCCCTCGCCGAACACCGTCGGCATGAAGGGCTTGACGGTGAAAGCGCCCCACGGGTGCAGATTGTGGCCGAAGAACCACAGCCAGGCCGAGTATTCGATGATGAAGAATACCGGCAGCAGGCCGGGCACCAGCGCCAGCAGCAGTTCGAAGGAGCGGATCTTCCAGACGCCGAGGACAACGATGGCCATCACGGCAATGAGGCCGGCGATGACGATCTGGCTGACAAGGGTCACTGTGTCGCCCCAGGCTTTGATCTTGTCCGGCTCCTTGAAGAAGGTGCCGGCCTCGCTCACATAAGCTTCGACATGGCTGGCCAGGTGGCCGAGGACGAACTGGTCGACCACGGCCCAGGCGGCGACGGCGGCGAAACCGGCGGACAGCACCAGTAGGCGCAACTTCTTCTGACGGATCACGAAGCCGGCCAGCATGACGGCGAAGAACCCGAAGAAGAACTTGGCCAGCGGCTTCTCAACCGGCGCGCCCGTGGCGATGGGGAACATGCCGACGTAGTGATTAATGGTGTTCATCTCATGGACGCAGTCGAGGCCCTGAGCGTCCTGGTTCATGTTTTTCTTGGCGTCGGTGATCGGATTGTAGCGCTCGTCTCCCGCACCGAGATCCTTTTGGATGATCTCGTCCTGCAACCGGCTGCCCGCAGGTGCGGCACTGCAACCGTTATAAACGCCATTGAAATGGAAATGGATTCGGATGCCGTCCGGAAAGGCGTCCTTGGGATAGTTGGGTGCAGTCAGCGACACCCACCAGATGGGGGAAAAATAAGCAGCAACCATGGCGATCAATGCGATCAGGGTCAGGCCGCCGACGAGTCTATTGTTTGCTTGCATATCCATTCTCTGTGGTTTGAGGGACCCGCCCGCATGTCGCGGGCGGGTTCTGCCTGGATGGAACAATGCACCGCCCTCCCCCTGGGGCAATGCGGGGCTCGTTCTTATTTATTTTTTCTTGCCGCCCTTCGGCTTGCACATGGAGCCGGGCATGGAGAGGCTGGACTGATAGGCGGAAATCGCCACCAACTGCTCATTAGTATACGGCTTGATGATCTTCACCATGTCCGGGTTGGCATTGCGGCGCTTGCCGTCGCGAATCTCGGTCATCTGGCGCAGCAGGTACTTGTAGTGCTGGCCGGCGATCACCGGGTAGAACTTCTCCTTGTCGCCTTCGCCATTCTTTTTATGGCATTCAATGCACTGCTTTTCGTACAGATCTTTGCCCATCGCGATCTGCTTGGCGGCATCGGCGCCTTCGTAGTGACCGTGGTCGAGAGGAATGCACAGGCTCTGGATGTAGGCGGCGACGTGGCCGAGTTCCTGCGGGTTGGTCAGTTCCTTGGCAAAGGGGTACATGGTCGGATTATCGCGCAAGCCCATGCGGATGTCGGCCATCTGCTTGATCAGCACGGTGGTGTGCTGGCCGGCGAGCTGCGGGAAGGTGCCGTCGGAACGGCCAGCGCCGGAAGGCAGGTGGCAGGCGCCGCATATCTCGTAGCCTTCCTCGCCCTTCTTGGCTTCGCCCTTGACGGCGAGCGCTTCCTTCATCTCGCCTTCCATCTTGGCCCATTGATAGTCCTTGGACTCAATGCCCGCTGCCTTGGGCGCTTCACGCGGGCCGGAGGCCTGCGCAAGGACCGAGACCAGCGCGATGGACAGCGCGACCGTTATTGACTTATACATCGTCATATCCTCCTGTTTGGGATTGGTTGAACAATAGCTCCGCCGATATTAGCGTTCATTGATATTACTCAATCGCCGCGGCGATTGGTTGCGGCTTATTGCCTCACTTCAGCTTCGATAGGTAATTGGCCAGTTCCTTGATCTCGGCGTCGGAGACCAGGTGCATGACGCCCTTCATGGCTGCCGTATTGCCGTTGTTGCGGGCGCCGCTCTTGATGTCCTTCATCTGCTGCTCGGCGTAGGCGGCGTTCTGCCCGGCCAGTTTGGGATAGTTGGGCATCAGCGGCTTGTTGGCACTCTTGCCATGGCAGGCGACACAGGTTTTTTCCGCATACAGCTTGGCGCCGTCGGCCAGCGCCGAACCGGAAAAAGCGACAGCAGCCGCCGCCAGTACGAACATCGGTTTCATAATATTCCTTTCTTTACAAGATTGGGGGGGTGGCTCGCCAGGATAGCCACCCCCCCGCTCGATTTCTTTGAGCTAGATCAGATTACTTTGCGACCTTTTTGGCGCCGTTCTGTTCGAGGAAGGTCTTGGCGCGCAGGCCGAGGTCGGCGACCTTGACCTGGTACTGCCAGCACTGCTCGGCCCAGAGGTTGGCGTTCTCCCAGTCCTTCTTCTTCGCGGCTTCCTCGGCCTTGGCCTTGACCGCCGGGATCTTGCCCGCCTGGTCAAAGGCGTCTTCCACCATCGCGACCACTTCCGGGAAGTCCTTGTAGTTGACGCTGGTGATAAAGGCCACCACGGAGTCGATGATCGCCTGGGTGTCGGCCACTTTCTTCACCGTCGCCTTGTAGTCGGCTTCGGTGTAGTCCTGCTTGGCCATCTCGGTCTTGGTCGGCTTCCAGCCCTTCGGCTTGACCAGCAGGTAGCCCATCATCTCCAGGTGCAGCGCGGAGCAGAACTCCGTGCAGTAGTAGGGATAGACGCCTTCCTTGTCCGCCTTGAACTTCACCGTCACCGTCTTGCCCGGCTCGATCGAGGCGTGCGTGTTGTAGGTCGAGACGGTGAAGCCGTGGGTCTCGTCCTGCGCGCGTTCGAGGTTGGTCAGGTGGATGGTGACCTCGTCGCCCACGTCCGCCTCGATCGTCTCAGGCGTGATGTGCGAACGGATCAGGGTGCCGAACACTTCAACCTTGTTGCCCTTCTTGACGGTCTTCTCCTCGCCCGCGCGCACGGCGCCCGAGTGCGGCTTGTCGGTGCGGCTGTCGGTGCCCACCTTGTAGCGCACGCCCGGCTTGAGCTTGTTGGCGGCGATCGACACGGCATAGTGCGGCTCGCCCAGCGGCAGCGGCATGTCGTACAGGAGCTGCATCTTGTCGTTGCGGATGTCGATCAGCTGGTGGTTCTGCGGATGCAGCGGCCCCACCGGCACGAAACGGTCGATGGCCAGCTTGTTCAGCGACACCAGGTAGTTGCCCGCCGGCTTCGCCGAGTCGCCTTCCATGCTCATCAGGTGGCCGATGTTGTAGTGCACGCTGATCGCGTCAAGCTTCTTGCCCGCGCAGTAGTCCCACTTGGCAACCTGGCTGTCCACGTACATCGAGGTGTAGGCAATGCAGGGCTTGGAGTCGAACTGGGTGTGCAGGGGGCCGAGGCCCAGCGCAACCTGGACATGCACCGCGTCCTTCAGGCCGATCACCGGGATGCCGTACGGGTCCTTGCTCTCGAATTTCCCGGCCTTGATCGCGGCCTGGATCTTGTCAAAGCTGTACACCGTGCCGTGCGAGTCGAGCTTGCCGCCCACGATGATGTACTTGCCGTCCGGGGTGACGTCGGCGCCGTGCGGGCTCTTGGGCTCGGGAATCAGGTACAGGATGCCTTCCTTGACCGAGGTCTCGATCGGGATCACCTTGTGGCCGTTGATGACCTTGACGCCCTTGCCGGAAGCCGCAATTTCAGCCGCCTTCTTCCAGTTCATCACGTGCAGGTAGTCGGTGTCCTTCGCGGAGCAGCCGGCTTCATACGGGGGACGACCCTTCTCGATTCCGCCCACGTACCGCTCGGCGCAGAAGCTGTTGGTGAAGGCCCATCCGTCCGACGGGCCCTTGCCGGCGTCCGACAGGTCCTGCCAGTAGGGGGGCGCCTCGATCGTGAAGGAGTCCTTCGTCACGATCCGGCCTTCCTTGCGATCGAACTTCCAGTAGGTGATGCCGCCGCGGTATTTCTCGTTCATCTCTTCCAGCGGGTGGAACTTCTTGTTCTCCAGCGGCGCCGGGTACTGGGCGGCTTCAATCACGTATTCGCTGTTCGGGGTCACGAACGCGCCGCCGTGCTCGCTCTTGAACACGGGGTTCACGACGATCTGCTTGGTCTCGAAGTCGCGCAGATCGATCACCGCGATCCGCGGGTTGGCCTTGTCGTTAATGAACAGGAACTGGCCGTCGTATTCGCCGTTGGTCTCGGAAATCGCCGGGTGGTGCGTGTCGCCCCAGGTGATGTCCTTGCCGTCAATCTTGCCCTGGGCCAGCACGGCCTTGGAGTTCTCGTCGTAGCCATAGCCCTGCCACGGCTCCGGCGTGAACACCGCCAGGTACTTGAGAATGCGCATGGACGGGACGCCATACACGATGATCTGGCCCGACTGACCGCCCGAACTGAAGGTGACGAATTCGTCACGCTTGCCCGTCGGCACGTACGTCTTGGCCGCCGCCAGCAGATCTTGTTGCGACAATCCCCGACGCTTCAATACGTCTTGCAGGGACTCCGGCGTCGACCATGCCGCCGTCGCCGCCAGTCCCAGCCCCGCCGCTACAACCAGCGAGGTGGTTTGCCTCATAAGTTTTTTCATGATATCGCTCCCAGTAAGTTGATGACACAACCCGCCTTCTTGCTCTGCAATCGCCACCCGCAGCCACCCTGTGACATGTGGTCGCTGCGGCGAATTGACGCACTATGCGCATCATCCGCGCCACGGGGTGAAATGGAAATCAGCAACGACTGATTTGGGGTATCGGAATCGACGGCGGCCAGTAGGAAAAGTCCTACCAATCGCCCATGGCCGGCCCGAGAAGTCGGCGGCGGCCGCTAACCGGCAATGCCGTCGTCGTTCCCGGTCAGATTGTGGCGCAGCGCATACTGAATCAGTTCCGCAGTGTTGGCAAAACCCATCTTCTGCATGATGTGCGCCTTGTGCGTACTGACGGTCTTGACGCTCAGTTTCAGGCGGTTTCCGATTTCCGTGACACCCAGGCCGGCAGCAATATCCCGGAACACCTGATATTCACGATCCGACAGGCGCGTGTGCGGCGGCACATCGGTCGCGACGCCAGTGGCACTGGCATTGCCCAGCATCTCGACCGCCAGTTTTTCCGCCACGGTCGGCGTGATGTACAAGCCGCCAGCCGCCACCTTGCGGATGGCGTGTTCCAGCTGCAATTCGGCGTTGTCCTTGCACAGATAGCCCGATGCGCCGGCGCGCAATGCGCGCACGGCGTAGATGTCCTCGGCATGCATGCTGAGGACGAGGATCGGCAGCTTCGAATTTTCGGCCTTGATCTGCTTGATCAGCTCGATGCCGCTTTTCCCCGGCATCGACATATCCAACACCATGGCATCCCAACTGCCGCCGCGGGCCAGCGCCAGGGCATCGACGCCGTTGCCGGCCTCGCCGGCGACGACGATGTCCGGAAAATCGGAAAGCAGATGCTTGAGCCCCGCGCGCAGAATGGCATGGTCATCGACGATGAGTATCCTGATCATGTTCGTGATTCTTTCCGAAGGGGCAGCCAGCCGGTAATGCAGGTACCCTGGCCCGGCTGGCTGTCGATATCGAGGCTGCCGCCAAGCATCGTGGCACGCTCGCGCATGCCGACCAATCCAAATGTCTTCTTGTCCTTGTTGGACACGAAGCCGCAACCATTGTCCCGAACGGTCAGACGGATGGCGTCGTCGGTTTCGTCGACCTGCACGGCCACCTCATCGGCGTCCGCATGGCGGGCAACGTTGGTCAGCGCTTCCTGGATGATGCGAAATACCGCGGTGGCCAGATTATCGTCGAGATCGAATTCCTCGCGATTCATGACCAGATCGCATGGGATGCCGGTGCGCTTCGAAAACTGGGTCACATGATGCTCGATCGCCGCGGCAAGACCGAGACTATCAAGCATGGCCGGCCGCAAGTCTTCCGAAATGCGACGCAGGGAAACGATGCTCTGCTCGACGACGCCCAACGTGGAAGCGGCGCGTTCGGTCACCGGCGCGCCGAGAGCGACGCACTTGTTGCGCAGCCAGCCAAGGTCGATACGCAATGCCGTCAGTGCCTGGCCAAGTTCGTCATGCAGCTCGCGGGCGATGCGGGTTCGCTCTTCTTCGCGCACCGTCTGAAGAAATGCCGCCAGCTCCCGAAGCCTTGTCTCGGATTCCTCCAGTCGTCGCCGGTGCATCTGCAGTTCTTCCTCGCTTCGCCCTTGCTCGATGGCACGGCGTCGCGAAAAGAACCAGAAGGCATAGATCGCCATCAGACCCAAAAACCAGATGGCCAGATGGCCGTACTGGATGGCGCGCCAGGTCGGCTCCTGGGCCGAACGATAGGCATTGAGATCAAGGGAAATCGCCGCGCCGCCACGCAATCCACCGACCGGTACCAGCGTGTTTCTGTGGCACTCGACGCACTCCTCGTCCATACGCATGGGAATCATGACCCGCAACAACCCGTGCCCACCCTTGCGCGGCACTGCCTCCGTCACCATCTCCGAGCCCTGCTGTAGGGACTTCAACGCCTGCGACTCCCAGTCGTCAGGTGTATTGGCACTGTTGTGCAATTGCAGGGATGTCAGCCGCTCCTTGCGGCCCAACTCCCTATTGCTGACCTCCTGAATGCCCAGCAGGGTATGGATGGGCGTCAGCGACACCAGTTTGAAAATCTCGCCGATCGAATTGGTGGCAAATACGCGTTCTTGTTCGGTCAGATTGTCTATGTTGGGCGCTTTGGCTTCATTGATGAAAACCCCGCCGACCTGGGCCGCCCATTTGCGGATCGCCATGTCCTTGCGCAGGTTGGCAACCGCATCGATCCGCGCCAGCGCCACCGCCGCCCGGTCTAGTTGCTGCCGCTGCATCCAGAGCGAGAAGATCGCCAGCAACGTCCACAATACCGTAGCCGACATGAGGGTGGCAGGGGCAACGATCAGGGAAGGTTTTTGCATGGAGGCCCGCGACCCGCCGACAATTGGATCGTTCAATTGTATTCCGGCCGCACCAAAAAAACCGGGGGGCGGAACTCCGCCCCCCGGTTCAAACCTTGGAAATCAGGTTTTACTTTGCGACCTTTTTGGCGCCGTTCTGTTCGAGGAAGGTCTTGGCGCGCAGGCCGAGGTCGGCGACCTTGACCTGGTACTGCCAGCACTGCTCGGCCCAGAGGTTGGCGTTCTCCCAGTCCTTCTTCTTCGCGGCTTCCTCGGCCTTGGCCTTGACCGCCGGGATCTTGCCCGCCTGGTCAAAGGCGTCTTCCACCATCGCGACCACTTCCGGGAAGTCCTTGTAGTTGACGCTGGTGATAAAGGCCACCACGGAGTCGATGATCGCCTGGGTGTCGGCCACTTTCTTCACCGTCGCCTTGTAGTCGGCTTCGGTGTAGTCCTGCTTGGCCATCTCGGTCTTGGTCGGCTTCCAGCCCTTCGGCTTGACCAGCAGGTAGCCCATCATCTCCAGGTGCAGCGCGGAGCAGAACTCCGTGCAGTAGTAGGGATAGACGCCTTCCTTGTCCGCCTTGAACTTCACCGTCACCGTCTTGCCCGGCTCGATCGAGGCGTGCGTGTTGTAGGTCGAGACGGTGAAGCCGTGGGTCTCGTCCTGCGCGCGTTCGAGGTTGGTCAGGTGGATGGTGACCTCGTCGCCCACGTCCGCCTCGATCGTCTCAGGCGTGATGTGCGAACGGATCAGGGTGCCGAACACTTCAACCTTGTTGCCCTTCTTGACGGTCTTCTCCTCGCCCGCGCGCACGGCGCCCGAGTGCGGCTTGTCGGTGCGGCTGTCGGTGCCCACCTTGTAGCGCACGCCCGGCTTGAGCTTGTTGGCGGCGATCGACACGGCATAGTGCGGCTCGCCCAGCGGCAGCGGCATGTCGTACAGGAGCTGCATCTTGTCGTTGCGGATGTCGATCAGCTGGTGGTTCTGCGGATGCAGCGGCCCCACCGGCACGAAACGGTCGATGGCCAGCTTGTTCAGCGACACCAGGTAGTTGCCCGCCGGCTTCGCCGAGTCGCCTTCCATGCTCATCAGGTGGCCGATGTTGTAGTGCACGCTGATCGCGTCAAGCTTCTTGCCCGCGCAGTAGTCCCACTTGGCAACCTGGCTGTCCACGTACATCGAGGTGTAGGCAATGCAGGGCTTGGAGTCGAACTGGGTGTGCAGGGGGCCGAGGCCCAGCGCAACCTGGACATGCACCGCGTCCTTCAGGCCGATCACCGGGATGCCGTACGGGTCCTTGCTCTCGAATTTCCCGGCCTTGATCGCGGCCTGGATCTTGTCAAAGCTGTACACCGTGCCGTGCGAGTCGAGCTTGCCGCCCACGATGATGTACTTGCCGTCCGGGGTGACGTCGGCGCCGTGCGGGCTCTTGGGCTCGGGAATCAGGTACAGGATGCCTTCCTTGACCGAGGTCTCGATCGGGATCACCTTGTGGCCGTTGATGACCTTGACGCCCTTGCCGGAAGCCGCAATTTCAGCCGCCTTCTTCCAGTTCATCACGTGCAGGTAGTCGGTGTCCTTCGCGGAGCAGCCGGCTTCATACGGGGGACGACCCTTCTCGATTCCGCCCACGTACCGCTCGGCGCAGAAGCTGTTGGTGAAGGCCCATCCGTCCGACGGGCCCTTGCCGGCGTCCGACAGGTCCTGCCAGTAGGGGGGCGCCTCGATCGTGAAGGAGTCCTTCGTCACGATCCGGCCTTCCTTGCGATCGAACTTCCAGTAGGTGATGCCGCCGCGGTATTTCTCGTTCATCTCTTCCAGCGGGTGGAACTTCTTGTTCTCCAGCGGCGCCGGGTACTGGGCGGCTTCAATCACGTATTCGCTGTTCGGGGTCACGAACGCGCCGCCGTGCTCGCTCTTGAACACGGGGTTCACGACGATCTGCTTGGTCTCGAAGTCGCGCAGATCGATCACCGCGATCCGCGGGTTGGCCTTGTCGTTAATGAACAGGAACTGGCCGTCGTATTCGCCGTTGGTCTCGGAAATCGCCGGGTGGTGCGTGTCGCCCCAGGTGATGTCCTTGCCGTCAATCTTGCCCTGGGCCAGCACGGCCTTGGAGTTCTCGTCGTAGCCATAGCCCTGCCACGGCTCCGGCGTGAACACCGCCAGGTACTTGAGAATGCGCATGGACGGGACGCCATACACGATGATCTGGCCCGACTGACCGCCCGAACTGAAGGTGACGAATTCGTCACGCTTGCCCGTCGGCACGTACGTCTTGGCCGCCGCCAGCAGATCTTGTTGCGACAATCCCCGACGCTTCAATACGTCTTGCAGGGACTCCGGCGTCGACCATGCCGCCGTCGCCGCCAGTCCCAGCCCCGCCGCTACAACCAGCGAGGTGGTTTGCCTCATAAGTTTTTTCATGATATCGCTCCCAGTAAGTTGATGACACAACCCGCCTTCTTGCTCTGCAATCGCCACCCGCAGCCACCCTGTGACATGTGGTCGCTGCGACAATTTGCCGCAGACTCTATTCCCCCGCATACGGGTGCAACCTTGATTTAAATCAATTCATGCACCAGATTGCGCCATGACAATGCGGCCTGCCTCCACACAGCCTCCCCGCCCGGTTCCGTACCTTGCCGAACAAACACCTGCTGATCGATGCCGCCGTCATTCTGGCTCTGCTGCTGACGGCAGCGGCCGGTTACTGGCTCTCGCCGTTCCTTCTGCCCAAGGTGGATGTGACCGCGACGCCCATGGCCGGTTGCGACCTGCATCGCCAGCCCTGTGCCGCCATCCTGTCTGACGGCGGACGCAGCGCTACCATTGAGCTTTCAGTCACCCCGCGCCCGATTCCCATGATCCGGCCGCTACGACTGGAGGTCGCCGTCGCCGGCGTCAGGGCTCGCAAGGTCGAGGTCGATTTCGCCGGGAAGGACATGAACATGGGCTACAACCGGCCTGCGTTGGAGTCCGATGGATCCGACCGGTTCGTCGGACAGGCCACCCTGCCCGTCTGCATTACCGGGGAAATGGCCTGGAAGGTCACGGTGCTGGTGGAAACCGACCGGGAACGCATCGCCGCCCCTTTTCTATTTTATTCAAACCAAGGAGACATCCAATGACGACCCGCAACAGCCTTCTCTTCGCCGCCCTGATGATTGCCGGCAGCGCATTCGCCGCCGGCGCCGCCGATAGTGTGACCGTGATCGACCCCTATGTCCGCCTGGCTCCGCCGAACGCCCCGGCCACCGGCGCCTTCATGGTACTGAAGAATGCGGGTGGCAAGGATGCCAAGGTGATCAAGGCGGACAATTCGGCATCGAGGACCACAGAATTGCATACCCATCTCAACGAAGGCGGTGTCATGAAAATGCGCCAGGTGCCGGCCATCGAGATCAAGGCCGGTGGCGAAACAAAGCTTGCGCCGGGCGGCCTCCACGTGATGATGATCGACATGAAAGCGCCCCTCAAGGAGGGCGACACAGTCGCCATCACCCTGACCTTCGATGACGGCAGCAGCAAGAAGGTCGAGGCGCCGGTGAAGAAAATGATGACCAGCATGCCCACGCCCGCGGGGAGCATGGGCAGCGGCATGGATCACAAGATGCCCATGGACCACAAGATGCACTAGTATTAAAACCCATAAATAACGCAACATGTATTATGCTGTCGCATACCCACCCCAAGACGAGGAGCTGGCTATGCGACAGACTGAGCTGCATCTTACCGACGAGGATCGCGAGTTGATCGAATCGTACCGGACGAAAGGTCTGCGCCATGCCCGGGAAGTGAATCGGGCGCATGTTCTTTCGGCGCTGGATCGTGGCGTTCCGGAGTCCCAGATCACGACGGTCTTGGGCGTAGGGCGCACGGTGATCTGGCGAACGCGGGCAGCGTATCTGGAAGGCGGGGCGGAATACGCGGTGCGCGATGTGGCGCGCCCGGGCAAACCCGCCCAATACGGCGCGGATGTCGAAGCGCAGATTTCAGCCTTGGCCTGCTCATCGCCACCGGAGGGGGCCACGCGATGGACACTCGAATTGCTTGAACAGGCGGCGCATTCCTTGGCCGGTGTCGGACCGATCAGCCGCGAAACGATTCGCCGGCTGCTAAAAAAAACCGCATCAAGCCGTGGCGCAAGCTGATGTGGTGCGTCGGCAGACTGACCGAAGAGTACCGGCAGCGGATGTACGATCTGCTCGATTTGTACGCCCGTCCGTTCCGATCGAGAGAACCGGTCGTTTGCCTGGACGAGAAGAGCAAGCAACTGCTGAAGGATTCGCGCCAACCCCTGCCGATCAAGCCTGGAACGCCCGTGCGACTGGATTACGAGTACGTTCGCGGCGGCACCTGCAACCTGTTCGTGGCGGTCGAACCCAAGGGCGGATGACGGACCGTGCAGATGACCGATCATCGGGCCAAAACGGATTTCGTCGCCTTCGTCCAGTACCTGCTCGAACAGGTCTATGCGAAGGCACGTCGCATTCACCTCGTGCTCGACAACCTCAACACGCATTTCCGCAAGTGCTTCGAGGAAGTGCTCGGAATCAGGGCGGCGAACAAACTGCTGCGACGAGTCGTCTTTCACTACACGCCGAAGCACGCCAGCTGGCTGAACATGGCGGAAATCGAAATTGGCATCCTTGACCGCCAATGCCTCGATCGGCGCTTGCCTGACCGTGACGCACTCGCCAGTGAAGTCAATGCATGGCAACGACGCCGAAACAACGAGCGGCGATGCATCGAGTGGACGTTCTCTCGGCAAGACGCGGATCTGAAAATGGCTCGGCATTATGTTGCGTAATTAATGGGTCGTGATACTAGGCCCCGGCCCTTCCCACATTCGGCCCCAAGGGCGGCTTGCACAGCCGCCCGGCGCGCGTCAGGCTTTGACGGGCCGTTTCAGGAGCTTTCGCTGCAGGGTGCGTCGATGCATCTTGAGGGCACGGGCGGTGGAGGAGATGTTGCCGTGGTGCTCGTGCAGAACGCGCTGGATGTGCTCCCATTCCAGCCTCTCCACCGACAGGGGTTTGGCGGTGACCGCCGTCGCCGCCCCCTCTGGCGCGGCATCCTCGAAAGCGGCGATGATCGCCGTTACGTCCACCGGCTTGGCCAGGTACTGGATGGCGCCGAGCTTGACCGCATCCACCGCCGTGGCAATGCTGGCATAGCCCGTCAGCACCACGATCCGGCATTCCGGGTTGATCCGCAACAGCTGTGGGATCAGCGTCAGTCCGGACGCTCCGCTGAGGTTCAGGTCCAAAACCACCCGCGCTGAGGGATTTTGTCGCGCCGATAACAGTGCGGCCTCCGGCGTCAGCACGCCTTCGGCGGCGATGCCGCGCCGGATCAATGCCCGTACCAGCACGGCATTGAAGGTTTCGTCGTCGTCAACGACCAAGATAGATGGGGTCATATCGTCGCTCCTTCGGCAAGCGGCAACTCCACCCGGGCCAACCCGCCTCCTTCCGGCGGATTGCCCAGGGTCAAGCGCCCGCCCATGCGATCGATGGCGGCATGAGCCAGAAACAGGCCGATGCCGCTACCGCCGGCATGGGCCGGCAAGGGCTCCCGCCCGGCACGCTCCAGAACGTCTGCCGGGAATCCGGGGCCATCGTCGTGCACTTCGATAAAGAGATGGCGACCATCCCATTCCCCGGAAATCGACACCTCGCCCCGCCCTGCATTCGCCGCATTGTTGAATAGATTAAGAAGCCCCTGCTCCAAGGTCGTCTCGACAATGACGACAGGGGCCGGCTGCGGTCCGGCCATCTCCAGCCGGCTCCGGGCATGCGGCCGCAGAACGTGCCAGCGGTCACGCAGGGCCAAAAGCCAGAGATCGGCGCGGGCCGGGCGGGCGCCCTCGCCGCGACCGACGCCAGCCCGCTCGGAAAGGCCGGTGATGATGCCTTTGCATGCGCTGATCTGCTGGCGCAGGATCGCCAGGTCGGCGTGCGCCTCCGTATCCAGCCCCCCTCCATGCAACCCGCGCTCCAATTCCTCGACGATCACCGACATGGTTGCCAGCGGCGTGCCAAGTTCATGGGCCGCGCCGGCGGCCAGCGTCCCCAGCGCCACCACGCGCTCGTCCCGCAACGCCTGCTCGCGAACCTCAGCCAGCCGTGTGTCGCGTTCCCGAACGGCGGCCGTCATGCGCACCACGAACCAGGCGATCATGATCGCGGAAACGACGAAGGTCAGCCACATGCCGGCCAGATGGAGCCGGGTCGCCCGCCCGGCATCCGCGATGGCCAGTGGCACGAAATGCCACATCAACAGGGAATAGAGTGCCACCGCCAAAGCAGCGGTCGCCGCGACAAATCCGCCGGACAGCGACAGCGCCGCCACCGCCACCGGCACCAGCAGCAAGGAAATCACGGGATTGGCCGCCCCTCCGGAAAGGAACAGCAATGCGGCCAGAGCCGCCAGATCGACGCACAGCTGGCCGAAGAACTCGGCCGGGCTGACGGGTTCGCCGCCGCGCACGCGCCGATGGGCAAGCACGTTGAACCCGGCCATCAGCGCAGCCACGGCCAGCATGGGGATGGCCGGCAGGGGAATGACGAGCATCGGCGGCATCGCCAGCACGGCGACTGTCGCACCCGCGAGCAGCCACCAACGCAGTGCAACCAGCCGCCGCAAGGCAAGCCGCAAGCTGGATCCGTCTCCGGCAGGAAGAGAAGAAGGCATGCCCGGATTATCCGGCATCGAAATGGAAAAAGCGCACGCCCGACTGCGACAATAGGTCGCACCGGTCGCTACCGGTTGAATCGCCCGAGTCGGGCCGCGCATGGATCGGGACGCAAGGGTTCTCGGGGTGCGATAGAATCCGTCGGATTTTTCTGTTGGATTTGCCCGATGCCTTCCATTGCCCGCGTATTCCGTCTCCTGGTTTCCAGCCTGCTCATCGCCTCCGGCCCGCCGCTAGCGGCGCAGAATCTTGGAAACGGCAAGGACATCAACGAAGTTTGCGCCGCCTGCCACGGCAAGCTCGGCGAAGGCGGGAAGAGGGGCGAGTATCCGCGCCTGGCCGGTCAGCGTGCCGCCTATTTGGAGGAACAGTTGCGCTCCTACCGGGCGCGCAAGCGCATCAACATCCCCATGTTCCCCTATACCCAGGAGCGCGAGCTGCCGGATGAAGACATCCGGGACATTTCCGCCTATCTCTCCTCCATCAAGCTTTCGACAAAATACCCGCAATTCAAGGATACGGACGACGCGTATACGCGCCTGCTGGCGATGCAGCAGGTCATGATCATCCCGCGCGTCGAGGGCGACACGGAAAACGGCAAGATGATCTACCAGAAAAGCTGCGCCACCTGCCACGGGAAGACGGGGATGGGACGCGGCAAGTTTCCGATGCTTGTCGGCCAATACACGTCCTATCTGGCGCGGCAGATGAACGCCTATCTCAAGGGGGAACGCCCGCACGACGAGGACGGCGCCACCGGCATCCTCAACTCCCTTCAGGAGAAGGACATCCAGGACACCCTCGCCTACCTGACCTTGATCCAGGAGCGGGATTGATTCAACCGGCGATGCGCAGGCCGGTCTTCTTCAGGATGCGGCTGCTGTAGAGGATGTCGGCGGCACGGCAGGCGCCGCCGAGGAGGGCAGCGATCTGTGCCGTCTTTTCCTCGACCTCGGCGCGGCTTCTGCCGTGCACCATGGCAAAGAGGTTGTAGGGCCAACCGGGCAAGTGGCGCGGCCGCCGGTAGCAGTGGGTGACGAAGTCCAGGGCGCCGACCGCCTCCCCAAGCGCGTCGACGCGCTCGTCCGCCACGTCCCAGACCGTCATGCCGTTGGCCGTGTAGCCGAGGGCATAGTGGTTGGGCACGGCGCCGATACGGCGGATGACGCCGGTTTCCAGCATGCGCGCCAAGCGTTCCCGTACCTCGGCGGCCCCGATGCCCAGTTGCCCCGCCAGCGCCCCGTAGGGGCGCGGCACCAGCGGCAGACCGGCCTGGGTAGCGACCACGAGGCGGCGATCCATCTCATCAAGCATGGAGCCTCATTTCCACGAAATATTCCCGCTCCTTTGAGAACGGGAAAACGGGGTAGCCCGTCGCCGTCTCGATGCCCCGCACCGCCCGGCCGATGCCCTCCGGCGTTTCCGTGGCCAGCACGAACCACATGTTGAAGGCGTGTTCGCGGCGATAGTTGTGCGCCACGTCGGGCAGGCTGTTGACGATCATGGTCACCCGCTCGAAATCGTCCTCGGGCACCTGCATCGCCGCCAGCGCGAAGGCGCCACCCATGCGTTCGATCTGGTACATGGGGCCGAAGCGCGTCAGCACGCGGCTTTCCAGCATGCGCTTCAGCCGCGCCAGAAGTTCGTCCTCGGTCAGCGAAAGGCTTTCGGCCACCTCGCGGTAGGGCTCGTCGACGAGGGGGAAGCCGCCCTGGAGGGCGTTGACGATGAGACGATCCGTCTCGTCCAGGGCAGCCGCCTCAGTCCCGCGCGGCATCGAAATAGCGCGCGCCGCACTGCTTGAAGCGCCGCGTCGAGAAAAGCGCCTCGCACGGATGGCCGGCCAGGGCGCGAAGATTTTCGATGATGGGCGCGACCTCATCGCGGGATCGTCCATGCACCATGCAGAATAGGTTGTAGGGCCATTCAGGGAGGTGGCGGCGGCGGCAGTAGCACAGCGTCACGCCCGGCGCGCCAGCCAGGCGCGCGCCGACGGTGGAAATTTCCTCGTCCGGCACGTCGAACACCACCATGGCATTGGCCGTGTATCCAAGCTCGCGATGGCGCACGACGACACCGAATCGCTTGATCAGTCCCTGGTCGATCCAGGCGGACAACCGTCCGATGACCTCGTCCTCGCTCATGCCGGCCTTTTCAGCCAGCGGAACGAAGGGACGCGCCACCAGGTCGAGCCCCGGTTGCAGGGCGGCCAGCAGCCGACGCTCCGCGCAGGTCGGATCGACGCGGCTCGCGCCGGCCTCGGGATCGCCGTCGCAGACATGGCCGGCAATCCGCCTCCCGACGCCGCCCAGATCAAAACCGAGATCGATGTGGAATTCCTCGACCAGGGGCAGGGAAATGACCGGGCAGCCGGTGTCGAGGGCGATGCCGTCCAGCGTGGCCGACAGCGCCTCCGGGGCGGTCGTGGTGACGACGAACCAGAGGTTGTAGCGGTGCTCGCGTTCGTAGTTGTGGTTGACCTCGGGTCTGGCGCTGACGCGCGCGGCCACTTCGTCCATGCGCTCCGCCGGCACAGAGAGCGCCGCCAGGGTGCTGGCGCCCAGCCGCCGGGGCGCGAACACGGCGCCGACGCGGCTGACCGCCCCGCGCGCGTGCAGTCTGCGCAGCGTGTCGAGCACGGTCTCCTCGTCGCTGTCCAGCGCCAGCGCCTTGAAAGGCCGGGCCGTCAGCGGGAAATCACGCTGCCAGTCGTTGAGCAGGCGGAATTCGACGGGGGTGTAGGGACAGTCCATGTGCGTCAGAATCCCGTGCGCGCGGCACGGCTGGTGAAGAAGATCCCCGACGGGCTTTGCGCCGGCAGCGTCGCCACACGGGCAAATGTCCTCGTGTCGACAATCGAGACCGTGTTGTCGTCACGCGCCGAGAGCCAGACATGCTCGCCGCGCGGCGTGAATTCCATGTGCAGGACAGCCTTGCCCGGTTGCAGGGTCTGCACGATCTTTCCGGTCAGGGTGTCGATCACCTGCACCCAGCCGTTGTCGGGAAAGGCGAAGTTGACCCAGACCTGGCGGCCATCGGGCTGCGCCATGACGAACACCGGCTGGCCCTTCACCTGGACGCGGCCCGTCTCCCGCCACGTCGCGGTATCGACCAGCAACACCTCATGCCGCCCGATGGCCGGCAGCCAGGCGTTGCGGCCGGCCACAGCCCAGCCGCGCAGGTGCGGCATTTTGTAGACCGGCAGCTTCTCCTGTCCCTTGCCGTAATTCTCAAGGATCTTCCGCGCGCCGCCCTCCGTCTGCCATGTGTCGAGCAGCGCGACGCCGTCCTCCCCGAACAATCCGGCGAGATAGTGGCGGCCGTCCGGCGTCACCAGGCCATCGTAGGGCTGGCTGCCCGCGGGAAACTTTTGGGTCTTCGGCCGGCGCGGGTCGGAAAGATCGGTGATCCATATCTCGCCGACGTCGAACAGCGCATAGGCGAAACGGTTGCCCGGAAGGTCGGCCAAGCCCACCACCTTGGAGTTTGCCGAGACTTCTGAAAGCGGTTCCAGCGTTTGCGCATCGAACGCCTTGATGCCGCCCGGCTGGTAGTTCTGCGCCACCACAATCCGGCCGTCCTGCGAGATCGCGCCGCCGATGCTGTTGCCGGCCTGCATGATGCGCTTCTCGATTTTCGCCAGCAGCAGATCGACCTTCGTCAGCCCGCCGTCGCGGCCGAACACATAGGCATAGCGGCCGTCGCGCGAGAACACCGCCGAAGCGTGCGAAAGATCGCCCAGCCCTTCGACGCGGGCCAAGACCGATTTGGCTGTGGTGTCGACAATGGCGACGCGCCCGCTGGCCCGTTCGACGATCAGTCCCAGGTCGCCCGTGCCACGCAGCGGCGGCGTCTGGGCGCAGGCGGCCAGCAGCAGCGCGGCGAAAAGGAAGAGCAACCGCGCCGTCATCGCGATCCCTCCTCGGGGAATCCGGCCATCAGGCGGCCGACGATCCATTCGGCCTCGGATTCGCTCAGGAATCGGCTCCAGGGCGGCATGGCCGTGCCCGGACGGCCGTAATAGATGGTGGCGGAAAGGCTCTCCGCCGGTTTGCCGCGCAGTGCCTCGGCTGTCAGCGGCAGGCCCAGGCCCCCCTTGAGGGTCATGCCATGACAGGAGCCGCAGTCCTGGCGCACGAGGCGCACCAATTCGCCGCGCCGCACCACATCAGGCTCGGCCGCCCGCGCCGATGCGTGCGCCGCAACAACTGCCAGCATGAGGGCGATGATGGTCTCTTTCATGGCTGAAGCATCGCGTGCCGGGGCAAACGAGCACATTGATCCGAATCAACGCGGTCGATCACTTGATGACCACGATGCGTCCCAGCATCTCCGGATGGGGTTCGCAGGTGTAGGGATAATTGCCCGGCCGATCGAACGTACGCGACCAGGACTCTCCCGGAAAGAAGCGTTCCGACTCGACCCCGGCGGCAGAACCCAGGAACACCACGGAGTGGCTTGTGCGCTTCTCGTGGTTCGTCCATTTGACGGTCGTGCCAACCTTGACCGTCAGCTCGGCCGGAGCGAACGCATTGCCGACGATGCGGACATCGACCGTTTCGCCGGCAAGGACAGCCGGGGCAGCCGGGAAAATCCCGACCACCCCAACCAGGAGAAAAAGGCGGAACACGGCCCCCACGATGAGTCTCTTATTGCTTGGCGGCAGTCACGTCACCCTTGGCATCGATGCCCAGGATATAGCCGAAGGAGACGTGATGGAACCGACCCTCGGTATGGTCGTCGTGAATGGCGAAGCCGAAGTTGTAGGTCTTGCCGGACGCGAGTGCGACGTCGCCTTCGCCGCCGGCCAGCTTGCGGGTGAAGGTGACCACCCACTCGCCGCCCTTGTTCTCACCGGATGCCGAGACGAGAGCCTTGTCGCCTTCCATCACGCGCTTGTCGGCGACATGGCCGTCCGTACCCTTGTTGGTCTTGCTCTTCCATTGCACGATGTCGTAATACTTGCCGCTCTTCAGGTCGGCGCCGACGACGTACTTGGTCTTCTTGTCGTCCTTGGCGTTTGGCATGGTGCGCGAATCCTCGTGGCAGGTAGCCCAGCAGCCGCCCGCCTTGGACATGTCGACTTCCTTGCCCTTCGCGTTCTTCACCATGATACCGTCATTGGCCAGCATGAAGGCGAGCTTGACGGCGTTGTCCTTGTCCATCTTCGGGCCGCCGCCGGGCGGCTGTTTCCACGAGAAGCGCAGATACAGATTCGTTCCGTCGTGCGCGGCCTGGACGTTCACCGGGATGGCGTGCACCTTGCCCTTGATCGGCTTGGGCTCGATCTTCTCGCCGCTGGTCATCTTCTGGCCGATGTCGGCGACTTCCTCTTCGTGGCAGCCGGTGCAGGTCTCGCCCTTGAGCAGACCCTTGGCGCCGCTGTGTTCGAGACCGGCCATGATCCACTCGACCGGGGATGCGCCCGGATAGATGGCGGTCAGCTTCCTCGTCGGCGCCTTGTTCCAATCCGGCGCCGCCTGGACGCCGCCGGCGGCGCAGAGCAGGAGCGCGGCGATCGGGGTGGCGAGCAGTGTCTTGTGCATTTCAGACTCCTTGTATCTGTGAGAAAAACCGGGAGCTCCATGATACTGGAGCCCCCGGTTCCGGTGCGGCAATGCTGGATCAGTAGATGTCGTGCTGCGTGTTGAGAATGTTGAACTTGCCGGTCGGCGTGATCAGCTTCGGATCCTTGATCACGGTCTTCACCTTGCGCGTCTTGTCGTCCATGACCACGATCGCGGATGGCTCGGTCTTGCCAGCCCACAGCGAGAACCACACCTCGTCGCCCGCCGCGTTGTACTCGGCATGCACGACGCGCTTGATCGCCTTGGATTCCGGCAGGGCGGCCAGCTTGGCGATGTTGATGACCTGGGGCGCCTCGTCCGGGTTCTTGAGGTTATGCACGCTGACGGATTCGGCGACTTCCCGATCCGGGTTCAGCGGGGCATCGGTCCAGAGGTTGTTCGACTTCGGATGCGTCTTGGTGAAGAGCGAGCCGCCGCCGTGGTTTTTCAGCTCCTGAACCACTTTCCATGCGTACTGCTTGTACTTGGGGTTCTCCGGCGCGGTGCCGATCAGGCTGATGACATCCGCACCAAGGTGGGAAGTCGCCCACACCGGGCCGAACTTGGGATGCACGAAGTTCGCGCCACGGCCGGGGTGCGGCTTGGCCTTGGTCTCGACCAGCGCGGCCAGCTTGCCCTTCTTGGTGTCGACGACCGCCACCTTGTTGGACATGTTCGCCGCTACCAGGAAATAGCGCTTGGTGGCATCCCAACCGCCGTCATGCAGGAACTTGGCGGACTCGATGGTCGTGGTCTTCAGGTTCTTGATGTCGGAGTAATCGACCAGCTGGATCAGGCCGGTTTCCTTGAGGTTGACCACCCACTCAGGCTTGTGCGGCGAGGAAACGATGGAGGCCACGCGGGGCTCCGGATGGTAGACGCCATCCACCGTCATGCCGCGGGTGGAAACGATCTTCAGGGGCTTGAGCGTATCGCCCTCGGTGATCACGTACTGGGGCGGCCAGTAGGCGCCAGCGATGGCGTACTTGTCCTCGTAACCCTTGAATTTGGAGGTATCCACCGAGCGGGCTTCGATGCCCACCTTGATGGTGGCGACGACCGTGGGCTTCTCGAACCACAGGTCGATCAGGTCCAGCTTGCCGTCGCGGCCGATCACATAGACATAGCGGCCGGAGAGGGAGACGCGAGAGATATGCACGGCATAGCCGGTCTTGACGATGCCCCATATCTGCTTGGTGTCGCCGTCGATCATCGCCACTTCGCCGGTGTCGCGCAGGGTCACGGAGAACACGTTCTTCAGATTGACCTTGCTCATCGGCTTCTTCGGGCGATCTTCAGGCTTGACGACCACCTTCCAGCTATCCATCATTTCCTTCATGCCCCACTCGGGCGGCGCTTCCGGCGTCGTCTGGATGTACTTGGAAATCAGGGTGATCTCTTCCTTGGACAGGATGTCGTCGAAGTTCACCATGCCGCCCTCGGTGCCGTTGGCGATGACCTTCTCCAGGCGGCTCTGACCGAGCTTCAGCGTGCCGCCTTCGACGACCGTGCCGTCAGGCTTCTTGGTCGAGGTCTTCGGTTCCAGGTTCTTGCCCGTGGCACCCTTGCGCAGCACGCCGTGGCAGCCGGCGCAGCGCTCGAAGTAAATCTTGTTGGCTTGCGCCTTCTCGGCGTCGGTCAGGGTTGGCATCTGGGCGGACACAGTGCCCGCGCCCATCATCCCCGAAAGAGCCAACGGCAGAATGGCCAGCTTCCATGTAAAATTTAATTGCTTGCGAGTCTTCATTTATCGATCCCCTTCGGCTATGGAAAAAAGGCGTTCTAGCGCCTTGGCTCGCAAGCTTCCGCCTCCCCCAACCCCGTTTCATTGATTCCGGTCAAGAACTATCCGTATTGCCAATGACAGGAGCGTGGTATTGTCCAGCGCTGTCCGGGATACGCCGCACAACCGATCATCATGTTGCCCCTGCACTGGAAATCCTCGCCGCCCTCCGCGCCGGCGGAACGCCCCCTGCGCCATCCGGGTTCCCTGACGGCCCGGCTGGCCCGCCTGGGCAGGGTCACGGTGGATGTGCTGAAAAGCCGATCGCACCCCGCCAGCCAGGATGAGGCGGGAGGACTAGGGCTCCCCCGGCCAGGGTTGCGCCTCTATGTGCGCCGGGTCTGCGTTCGGCTGGACGGGAGGCCTGCCGTGCTGGCCGAAAGCGTGGCCACCCTAAAGGGCGTCACCGGACCATGGAAAGGATTGCGGCGCCTGGGCAATCGGCCGCTCGCCGCCCTGCTGTGGAGCGACCCGCGCATTCGGCGCGGCCCCTTCCAGTATGCCCGCCTGCCCACCGCGCATCCCCTGATGCGACAGCCATGGGTCGAAGGCCCCTTGCCGGCCCGCCGTTCATGTTTCTGGCTGCACGGCCACCCGCTGCTCGTCATGGAGGCCTTCGTCGGCCTGCCATGGCGCCAAGCCGGCCTGCTGCCGCGGCGCCGGCATTGGATGTTGGGGAAATAGGGATGGTGCCGGGAGAGGGACTCGCATACTTACCGAACGCCCTTATTTCATGGTGATCAGACGATGCGGTTTTCCAGACCTACCCCCATAACTACCCCCAGAAGGTAGGCGCTACCCCCGAATCCAAGGCCTCACCGTATCGCCAGCGCCGACTTTCCACAGGGCGAGGCGGGGGTATTCGTCGGCAGGCGGGGCGGGTCAGTAGGGGACCGGACGACAAGCCGCGCACGGCAAAGCCCCCCGGGGGTAGGGGGCGGGGGGCATGGGCCAAAGGTGTTGGTATTGGGGACATTACCCCCGGCGACCAATTTTTTGCGCTGGCGGAATACCCCCCCCCGGGGGGGCT